>NZ_JCALCL010000031.1:0-405 GCF_059812325.1 Mycobacterium sp. NGS61 | reverse complement strand
AATTCGTTCGATTCGGTGATCGTGGGTTTGGCCAGTGGTCCGTGGGCGGGTCCGGCGTCGGTGTCGATGGCGGCTGCGGCGACGCCGTATGTGGGCTGGTTGGGGGCTGCGGCGGCGCAGGCTCAGGCGGCTGCGTCCCAGGCGCGGGCGGCGGCGTCGTCGTTTGAGGGGGCGTTGACGGCCACGGTGCATCCGTTGGCGGTGGAGGCGAACCGGGTCTCGTTGATGACGTTGATTGCGACGAATTTCCTGGGGTTGAATACGCCGGCGATTTTCGCCAACGAGTTCGATTACGTGGAGATGTGGGCCCAGGATGTGGCTGCGATGCTGGGGTATCACTCGGGTGCGACGGCGGTGGCTGCCAGCTTGACCCCGTTCAGTGCGCCGCCGCTTGACTTGGCCGGA
>NZ_JCALCL010000030.1:0-579 GCF_059812325.1 Mycobacterium sp. NGS61 | reverse complement strand
ATGAGTTTGTTGGATGCTCATATTCCGCAGTTGGTGTCGTCGCAGTCGGCGTTCGGTGCCAAGGCGGGGTTGATGCGGCACACGATTGGTCAGGCGGAGCAGGCGGCGATGTCGGCGCAGGCGTTTCACCAGGGTGAGTCCTCGGCGGCGTTTCAGGCTGCGCATGCCCGGTTTGTGGAGATGGCGGCGCGGGTGAACACGTTGCTGGACATCGCGCAGGCCAACCTGGGTGAGGCTGCGGGTACTTATGTGGCTGCCGATGCCGCGGCCGCGTCGACCTACACCGGTTTCTGAGCCGGTTCCTTCGAGTTTTAAGGACTTGTGATGTCGCAGATCATGTACAACTACCCGGCGATGCTGGCGCACGCGGGGGATATGTCGGGCTATGCCGGGACCATGTCGGGGCTGGGTGCGGATATCTCTGCTGAGCAGGCTGCGTTGCAGAATGCCTGGCAGGGTGACACCGGGGTGACCTATCAGGCGTGGCAGGTGCAGTGGAACCAGGCCATGACCGATCTGGTGCGGGCCTATCAGTCGATGGCCAGCACCCATGAGGCCAACACCATGGCCATGCTGGCC
>NZ_JCALCL010000003.1:0-523997 GCF_059812325.1 Mycobacterium sp. NGS61 | reverse complement strand
TGTCATGCCGGTCAGTCGGTAGCCCTCGATCTCCTCGGCAAACATGCCGTAACCCTGTGCGATGATCCCGGCAAACACTCCGGTCGCGGTTCCGCGTAGTCCGCTCGGATCCATGCCGGCTCGTTCGAGAGCCTCCCAGGACAGCTCTAGCAGCATCCGGTGCTGGGGATCCATCGCGAGCGCCTCGCTGGGTGCGATTCCGAAGAAGGCGGGATCGAAGTCGGCGACGCCTTCGACGAAGCCGCCGGTGTTCGCGTAGGTCTTGTGGGCCGCGTCGGGGTCAGGGTCGAACAGCGCGCCGACGTCCCACCCGCGGTCGGTGGGAAATTCGGAGATCACGTCGCGGCCATCGGCCACCATCTGCCACAGCTTCTCCGGGGAATCCACGCCGCCGGGGAATCGGCAGGACATTCCGATGATGGCGATCGGCTCGCTCGACCGCTCCAGCAGCGTGCGGTTGGTGCGCTTCAGGCGTTCAACCTGCACCAGCGCCTTTCGCAACGCTTCGGTTGCATGCTGGAGTTGATCAACCATTACCTGAACCCCTCGCCTAATTTGGTCGTCGTTGACCGTCGGTTGCGGCTGCTGCCGAGTCATCGAGGTGGCTGCACGAAGCGGCGACTTCGGGCTGACCTCCGACCAAGAATGTCGCTGGTGAGTATCGCCAACTCCAGCAGTATCTCAAAAACGTCGGGCACTCCCGACTTCACCGATAAGCACTCGGGCGCCCGTGCCGCACATCGACCGACAGGCTTGCACTCCCTTGTGCACCCGGCCCGCGGCCCATGGCGCGAACTGTACCGCCAATAGTTGTGCGGGCGTCGTTGTCAGGGCACCGCCGTCCCGCGGCCCCGCTCAGCACCACCGCAAGACCGTCGGTGAAGCGAAGCTAGACGCCGACGCGCCGCCATCCGTCGGCCGCTCTGGCAGCCTGCAACAGCTGGTCGCAGAGTTCGCGCAACTCAGCGCCGGCGGCGCCTTCATCCAGGGCAGTCGCGACGTCCTCGGCCGCGCACCGCACCTGATAGACGCGATCCGAAAGGTCCATGGCCTCCTCGGCCGACAACACCACCGCATCGGCAGGAAGAGCCGCGGCGTCGCCACGAGTGATCATGGTCCGCTGCTCGTAGGCGCGCTGCCGGCACGACTGCCGGCAGTACTGGCGACGGCGTCCCATTCCGACCTCTGTCACGTCACGACCACACCACCGACAGGGCTGGGGTCGGGTGCGGCGACTCACGCCTGCCGACTTTAGTCCGGTCCGCCCGTCGATCCCGGTATCATGGGGTGCCGAGTCGCGCGATATGCCGCGGCTGACAGCCGGGAACTACGTGAACGGTCTTAACGTTTGCTTAGAGAGAATCTCATTACGGGAGCGTCACAAGCGCACCGGACCCAAAGGAGCAGCAATGGCTGATCGTGTCCTGCGAGGCAGTCGCCTCGGCGCCGTGAGCTACGAGACGGACCGCAACCATGACCTCGCCCCCCGACAGATTGCGCGGTACCGCACCGACAACGGCGAAGAGTTCGAAGTGCCGTTCGCCGACGATGCCGAGATCCCCGGCACCTGGCTGTGCCGCAACGGCATGGAGGGCACCCTCATCGAGGGCGACCTGCCGGAGCCGAAGAAGGTCAAGCCGCCTCGTACGCACTGGGACATGCTCTTGGAGCGGCGTTCGGTCGAAGAGCTCGAAGAACTGCTCAAAGAACGCCTCGAGCTGATCCGCTCGCGCCGGCGCGGCTGACCCGTCAGGCGCGGCTGCGGGCGCGGCTGGTCTTGCGGCCCTCTCGGCGACCCTGCACGCCCCACCGCGTGACCTTGAACAGCGCCTCGCGAATGTTGGATCCGCTCATTTTCGACACGCCGATCTCGCGTTCGGTGAACGTGATCGGCACCTCGGCCACATCGAAACCCGCGTTGACGGTGCGCCAGGTCATCTCGATCTGAAAGCAATAGCCCTTGGAGTCGACGGTGTCCAGATCGATCGTCTCGAGAACCTCGCGACGGTAGGCGCGGTACCCGGCAGTGATGTCGTGCACACCGACGCCCAGGGCCAGCCGCGAATAGGTATTCGCCGTCTTGGACAACGCCAGACGGCGCCACGGCCAGTTCCGCACAGTGCCGCCATGCACGTAGCGCGAACCGATCGCGAGGTCCGCGCCGGCGTCGACCGCCTCCAGCAGGCGGTGCAATTGCTCGGGCGCGTGACTGCCGTCGGCGTCCATCTCGACCAGGACCGCGTAGTCCCGGCTCAGTCCCCAGCCGAAGCCTTCCAGGTATGCGGCGCCCAAGCCGTTCTTGGCGGTGCGATGCAGGACGTGGGTGCGGCCGGCGTCTGCGGCGGACAGCTCGTCGGCAAGCCGGCCGGTGCCGTCCGGACTGTTGTCGTCGACGACCAGGATGTGTACGTCAGGGCACGCGTCCTTGACCCGCCGATGGATCAGCGGCAGGTTCTCCAGTTCGTTGTAGGTGGGGATGATCACCAGGACACGCTGGCTGGGACTGTCGCCCGGTACCGCAGGGACAGGTTGGCCGGTGGTCATGTAGCTCCTTCATTTCGCCCGATAGGGGTGCGCCCGCTGTCTTCATCGTCGGAGGACGCGGCGTCGTTCGCAATCTCAACGTGTGCCGAAGGTGATTCGTTCTCAGCTTCCGAGTCGTCCCGTTCAGCCGAGGGCGTAGCGGGATCCGCAACGTCATCGACTGATCCGGAGCGCCGACGCGTCGGCCGCGGAAACGAACCCGGGAGACGGCTCGCGAACCGACCATTCTGCCGTATCGCGGCGAGAATGAGCACTACGGCCGCTCCGACCAGCGTCCACTGCACGATCGGTGCCCAGCGGGTCGCCGGGGTCAGCCTCGTCTTGAGACGTACCGCAGTATCCAGGTAGGCGGGCACGAAGAAGTCGGTGCGCAGCAACTCCCCGCCGTCGGGTGCGATCACCGCGCTGATTCCGGTGGTGCCCGCGACCAGCACGTAGCGGTCGTGTTCGACGGCGCGGACCTTGGCGAAGGCCAGCTGTTGTTCACTCATGGTCTTGGTGAAGGTGGCGTTGTTGCTGGGCACCGTCAGCAGCTGTGCGCCGTTGCGCACGGCGTTGCGCGGTGCCCGATCGAAGACCACCTCCCAGCAGGTGGCGACGCCGACCGGAACTCCGGCCAGGCGGACCACGCCGGTGCCGGAGACCGGGACGAAATGCCCGGCTTGGTCGGCATATCCGGACAGGTGCCGGAACAGCCACGCCATCGGCAGGTACTCGCCGAACGGCTGCACGATCGCCTTGTCGTGGCGCTCTGCCGGTCCGGTGCCTGGATTCCACACGATCATCGTGTTGGTGTAGGCCGGGGTATCCCGCATCCGACCGGGCACCTCCATCACCGTGCCGATCAGGATCGGCGCCCCGATAGCGTCGGCGGCCCGGGAGATACCTTGGGCGGCATCCGGGTTGACCAGCGGGTCGATGTCTGAGGAGTCCTCGGGCCAGATGACGAACTGAGGTTGCGGCGCGGTTCCCAGACGCACGTCCTCGGCCAGTTGCAGCGTTTCGCTGACGTGGTTGTCCAGCACCGCCCGGCGTTGCGCGTTGAAACCCAGACCCAGCCGGGGCACGTTGCCCTGCACGACGGCGACCGTGACGCTGGGCTCCCCGCCCGACCCGACGCCCGCTTTGCGCACCTGCGGCCAGACGAGGATGGCGGCCAACAACACCACGCAGATGGCGACGCCGGGCAACAGCACTGCCGGCGGCGTGGTCCCGTCAGTGGCCCGCACCCCGGCTCGCAACCAGCGCACGATCTCGAGCACCATCGCGGTCAAGCTGGCACCTAAGAGCACCACCGAGGTCGACAACAACGCGACGCCGCCCCACTGGACCAGCGGCAACAGCGGACCGCCGGTCTGACCGAACGCCACCGCGCCCCACGGAAACCCGCCGAACGGAAAGCTGCATTTCAGCCACTCCACCGCGCCCCACACCACCGCGAACCACACCGGCCAACCCGGGAGCCGTCGCACCACGACCGCGCACAGTCCGAACAGGCCGGGATACAGCGCGCATACCGCCGCCAGCACCAACCAGGGCATCGGCCCGACAAGCGTGCTGATCCAGGGCAGCAACGGCACGTAGAACGCCAGCCCGAACAGGAAGCCGTAGCCGAAACCGCCGGCGGGAGTGGTACCGGGCCGGGTCAGCACCCACACCAGCAGCGCGACGGCGGCGACCGCGGCCCACCACCAGCCCAGCGGCGGGAAACTGGCGTACATCAGGCTGCCGGCGATCAATGCAGCGACCAACCGGGCCAACCGGGGCCGCAGTGCGCTGCGCAGCCGGGACAGCACCGGGGTCCGACCCGGCGCGGAATCAGCTGGCAAACTATCGGCAGCGTCTGCCGGCAAATCAGCGGACGTGTGCTCTGGGGCCGCCGCCGGGGCCTCTTCGGGTGGCTGCTCAGCCATAGATAACCGCACCTCGATGCACGGTTTGCCGACACCGCGGCAGCGCGTCCGTCACATCGAGCCGCGGCAGCGCCGGGACCCGCGAGCGGGGGTCGGTGGACCAGCGCTGGACGCTGTCGCGGGGTGCGCTGACGTCCAGAATCCCGGCCTCCCACACCGCGTACGACGCCGGCGCACCCGGCACCAGGGTGCCGCTCACCCCGTCGCGCACACCAGCCGCCCGCCAGCCGCCGCGGGTCGCGGCAGCGAATGCCGCGCGCGCCGACAACTCGCTGCCCGGTGTCCGGTGATGCATCGCGGCGCGCACGCCGGCCCACGGCTCGAAGGCGGTGACAGGCGTGTCAGAACCGAGGGCGAGGGGCACGCCTTGGGATGCTAACAGCGCCAGCGGGTTGAGCCGGCCACCTCGATTCGCACCGAGTCGCCGCGCGTACATGCCGTCGCTACCGCCCCACAGCGCGTCGAAATTGGGCTGGACGCTGGCTATGACTCCCCACGATCCGAGCTTGCCGGCCTGCTCGGCGGTGACCATTTCAAGGTGCTCGAGCCGGTGCCCGCAGCGGGCGACGGCAGCCACTCCCATGTCGTCGACGACCCGTTCCAGGGCGTCGACCACCGCCGACACCGCGGCATCGCCGATCACGTGGAACCCGGCGGTGATCTCGGCCTCGCTGCAGGCCCGCAGATGCGCTTCCAGGGCGGCGGGCTCGAGGTGGCGGGTGCCGGTGCAACCGGGCGCATCAGCGTATGGCTCGTGCAGCCACGCGGTGCGCGACCCCAGCGCACCGTCGACGAACAGATCTCCGGCCAGGCCGCGAGCCCCGGTCTCGGCCAGCAGCGCGCGGGCCTGCTGTGCGCTGGTCACTGCCTCGCCCCAGTAACCGACCACCTCGACACCCGGGCGCAGCGCCGCCAGCTGCAACCAGTCGTCGAGCCCGCCGATCTGTGGACCGGCGCATTCGTGCACCGCGACGATGCCCGCCGCGGCCAGTGCCGCCAACGCGGCCTCACGCGCTTCGGCCAGCTGACCGTCGGTGAGCAGGTCACGGGCCGTCGCTCGGGCCGCGTGATGCGCATCGCCGGTCAGGGGCTGCTGGGCGGAGAAACCGGGGGCCGCGGCCAGGTCCGGCAGCAGCCGTCGCAGACCAGCGGACGCCAGCGCCGAGTGCACGTCGACCCGGGCCAGGTAGGCAGGTCGATCACCAAGCACCGCATCCAGGTCGGCGGTGCTGGGCGGGGTGTTCTCCGGCCACGCCGACTCATCCCACCCGTGTCCCCACACCGGGCGCCCGGGGTGGGCAGCCGCGTAGGCGGCCACCAGCTGTAGACATTGCGCCTTCGATCCGGCCGCGCGCAGGTCCAGCCCGCTCAGGGACAGCCCGGTCGCGCTGAGATGGATGTGGCTGTCGACGAATCCGGGAGCCACGAACGCGCCGTCAAGATCCTGCACCTCGGCGTCCGGGAATTGGTTGCGACCGACGTCGTCGCTGCCCAGCCATGCGATGACGCCGTCGCGCACCGCCAGGGCGGTGGCATCCGGGTGGGTCGGGCTGTGCACCCGGCCATTGAGCAGCAACCGGGTCGGGATCTGCCTCACACGGCAAAGCTACGGGTGCCGGGCGGTCCGCCGGTAGGCGACAGGCAGAGCGGGCGGCTCGGCGTCGATGACGTCGATCACCTCGCCGTCGATGTAATCGCAACTCCGGGTAACAGTGGTGATCAGCGGAGTCCGCCGGTCGAACAGCCGCCCGGCGATTGACGCCAGCGCGGGGCGGGCGGCCGCCCGGATGGGCGGGGTGAGCAGCAGCAGGCCCAGCGCGGTACTGGCCAGGCCGGGAACGACGACCAGGGCGGTGGCCAGAGTGGTCAGCGCGCCATCGGTCAGCGCGCGACGCGGCTCTTGGGTCCCGGTCCGCAGCTGCCTGAACTGGCGGCTGAGCTGCACCCCACCCATCGGCGCCCACAGCACCAAACCCAGGACGAACGTGGCTGTCAACGCCACCGCTGTCCAACCGACACCGATTGCTGCCGCCAGCCCGACAGTCACCACGAGCTCGACGACGGCATATCCGAGAAGCAGCCGTCCAATCACGTGAAGCTCAACGTCTACGGGTGTGGTGTGAGTTCCGCGCACGGTCGCGCCGGGGCTGCAGTTAGATGACGCTATGACGACGATTGAACTCGACACCCCGGCCGGACCGATCGATGCACTACTGAATGTCCCCGCCGGTGACGGGCCGTGGCCGGGTGTGGTCGTGGTGCACGACGCGATCGGTTACGCACCCGACAACGAGGCGGTGTCGCAGCGAATCGCCCGCGCGGGCTATCTGGCGATCACACCCAACCTGTACGCGCGCGGTGGCCGCGCGCGCTGCATCACCAGAGTGATGCGCGAAGTGCTGACCAAGCGGGGCCGTTCCATCGACGACGTGCTTGCCGCCCGCGAACATCTGCTGGCCATGCCCGAGTGCTCCGGACAGGTCGGCATCGCCGGTTTCTGCATGGGTGGGCAGTTCGCACTTGTGCTGTCGCCCAGAGGTTTTGGTGCTTCGGCACCGTTCTACGGCACCCCGTTGCCACGCAACCTCAGCGAGACCCTGGACGGTGCCTGCCCCATCGTGGCCAGCTTCGGCAGCCGGGACCCGCTGGGCATCGGCGCACCTAAGCGGCTGCGCAAGGTGACCGATGCCAAACAGATCACCGCCGACATCAAGTCCTACCCCGGTGCCGGGCACAGCTTCGCCAACCAGCTACCCGGGCAACCGCTGCTGCGCATCACCGGATTCGGGTACGACGAAGCGGTGGCCGAAGACGCCTGGAAGCGGGTCTTCGCGTTCTTCGGTGAACACCTGAGCTGATGGCGCGGGCGCGGCTCAGCTGTCTGCGGCGACCCTGAGTTCGAGGCCAATGTTGTTCGCCATGCCACCGCGCAGCTTGCTGAACACGTTGAAGACCTTGCCGACGATGCCGTACCGCTTGCCGATCGCGTCGTAGACGGCCCCGGTCTGCGATTTGTCGAGCAGCGCTGCCGTGCCCTCGACCGCCTCGCTCTTCGGATTGCCACGCATGTCGCAGATGGCCAGCGTGACCCGCGGCGTGTTGCGAATCCGCTTGACCTTCCACGACTTTTCCTGGGTGACGACCAGCAACCGGTCGCCCTGGGCCGCCGCCCAGATCGGAGTGGGCTTGGGTCGGCCGTCCTTGGTGAACGTGGTGAGCAGGAGGTATTGCGCTTTGGCCAGGTCGGCGAACGAGGGCGTCACGGTGCCAACCTACTCGCCGAGCAGACGCAGACTCGCACGCGCAGGCCCGTTGTGGTGCGAGTTTGCGTCTGCTCGCGGAGCGGAGTTAAATGAAAACACTATTTTCATTTAAGGGGTTGGCTGTTGTCCTGGTTGCCGTTCTCCATCGCCGAAGCCGCATCGTCGGAAAGCAGCCAGACGCCCGGTCTCGGACAGGCCTGGACCCACCTCCTGGAGCGGCTCGGCTCCGCCGCCCAAGCCGTGGAAGCCGACCCGGCCAATCGGAATCGCGCCGACCTGACGGCCGGCATGCGCCATCTGCTCGTGCTGTTGACCACGGGCATTGACGAGGTGCTGCGATTCGATCCGGAGCCGCCGCTGCGGGTACAGCCCACCAGCACCGACGACGTGATCACCTGGGGCATGGAATGCCCGGACTGCATTTACACCCGCGCGGTCTTGCGGGGCGGTGAAAGCTACCGGCTGTTCGGAAACCGTGGTACGGCACGCTACGTCGGGCTGCAGACGATGAATGGCGCTGCGGCCACAGCCAATGCGCTCGTCGACGAGTTGGAGGTGGACGCCGACGGGAATTTCGAAGTGATGCTGTCCGGTGACGAGCGGCCCGGAAACTGGATGCGAATCGAAGGCGAGCATCCGACGCTGACGGTGCGACACTTCTTCTACGACTGGGATACCGAGGTGGCGTCCTCGCTGCGCATCGAACGGATCGGCGACCCGGTGGCCGCCGGCGACGGACCATCCGATGCGGGCGGCGCGTTGGCACGGCAGCTGGTCGCGCTCGGGGACTTCGTCGAAGAAAACCTCAAGTTCTTCATGCAGTTCGGGGCCGCGGCGCCGGTGAACGGGTTCCTGCCCCCCATCGATCGCAGCGATATGGGAGCCGCCGCAGAGAATCGTCCGGTGATAGGGCGCTGGGAGCTGGCACCCGATGAGGCATTGATCGTGGAAGTCCAGCCGCCCGGAGGAGTTTACTGGAGCTACTCGATCGGCAACCCGTGGTGGGAGACCATCCACTATGGCCGTCATCAGTCCAGCCTGAACGCCCATCAGGCAGTGGTGGATTCGGACGGACTGGTGCGGGTGGTGCTCAGCGCCGATGACCCCGGGGTAGCGAACTGGCTGGACACCGCAGGCCACAGCAACGGTCCGATCATTCTGCGCTGCGTGCGCACCGAGACCGCCCCGACGCCGACGACACGGGTGGTGTCCTTCGGCGAAATCGAGTCGGCACTGCCGGCCGACACCATCTGGGTTACCCCGCAGCAGCGGGCATCGATATTGGCTGCGCGCCGCAGCGCCGTACGCGAAAGGTTCCGACGATGACGTTCAACGCCGATGAATTGGAGCAAGGCGCCTGCGCCGCAACAGGTCTCGAGGACTTCGGTTCGACGTATTACCGGGAGGGCCTGGAACGGATCGTCGACGCGCTGAACACGGCCGCCGATCTGAACGAACTGGGCAGCGTGATCCAGCACGCCACCATCAGCAATGCATTGATCCAGCGCCTCAAAGTCGAGGACACCTACGCTCGCCATCCCGAGATCGATGACGAGGTGGTGGGCGGCCCGGTGTTCGTGATCGGTTTGCCCCGCACCGGTACCACCGCATTGAGCCAGTTGGTGGCGGCCGATCCGCAGTTTCGTTCGTTGCGGATGTGGGAGTCCCAGGCGCCGGTGCCGCCGCCCGAAGCCGCCACGCAGCACAACGATCCGCGCATCGCCCAGGCCGAAGCGGGTCTGAAGATGCTCGACGACATGTTTCCGTTGATGAAGACGCTCTATAACTCCGAGGCGACGGCGCCCACCGAGTGCCAGGACTTGATGGGCATGAGCTTCCGGACGTTCCACTTCGACGGCGCGGTACGCGCGCCGGAGTATCTGGCCTGGTTGATGGACTGCGACATGCGCGAGACCTACACCTACCACCGGCGGGTGCTCAAGCTGCTGCAATGGCACTGCCCGCCCACCCTGTGGCACCTCAAGACACCCGTGCACATCTTCGCTCTGGATGCTCTGGTCGAGGCGTATCCGAACGCCAAATTCCTGTGGAGTCACCGTGATCCGGCCAAGGTGATGGGATCGGTGTGCAGTCTGATCCGGTACGTGCGCAGCTGGAGCAGCGACCGCGACGACGCCCATGAACTCGGCGCCGAGCAGGTCGACAGCTGGGCCGAAGGCGTGCGTCGGGCCATGGATTTCCGCAGCCGGGTCGGCAGCGACCGCTTCGCTGACGTCTCGTTCGCCGATCTGCAATCCGACCCGGTGGGCACGCTGACGAAGAGTTACGACACGCTGGGTTTGACGTTCACCGATGCCACGCTGGGTTCGGTGCAAGCCTGGGCGCAGGAGCACAAGCCGGGCTCCCGCGGCGCGCACGACTATGACCTGTCCGACTACGGCCTGACTCCCGACGGAGTTCGGGAACGGTTCGCGGACTATCTCGCCACCTATGACGCAACAGCCTGACCAGACGATCGGTCCGCGCACCCGCCGACGCGCGAAGCTCGCGCCAGACCCCGACGTCCGGCGCGAAATCCTGGCGGCGGCAACGGCGGTACTGCAGGCCCAGGGCGTCGGGGGGCTGAGCATCGCCGCGGTGCTGGACCGCGCCGGCCTGGGCACCCGTGCGTTCTACCGGCATTTCGCGTCCAAGGATGAACTGGTGGCCGAAGTGTTCCTGGAATCAGCCCGATCCGAGACACGCCGTCTGCGTCGCCGAATGCTGAGTGCTGCAACGGAAATCGACGCAGTGGTGGCCTGGATCGACGGGCGACTCGATTTGGCGTTCGACGACGGCGTGCGCTCGGACCTGCGGCGGCTGTCGCTGGAGGCACAGTCCCAGACTTCGGCCTCCCCCAGCCTGATTCAGCCCGCGTACGCTGAAATGCTGTTGCCGCTGCACGAGACCCTGACGCGTGGGCTGCAACGCGGCGCATTCCGAGGCATTGACCCGTCGACCGACGCACAGTTCATCCACGGCGTGGTGTGGGCGGGCATCGAGCGGCACTGGACAATCGGTGACTGTGACCGCGCAGAGCTTCGCGAGAACATTCTGCGGTTCTGTTTGCGCGCATTGGGTGTGGACGTCTAACGAGGGAGATGGTCGATGGATCTGGGATATGCCGGCGCTACAGCGGTGGTCACCGGCGGCAGCAAAGGAATGGGACTGGCCGTCGCCGAAACGCTTGCCGCTGAGGGCGCGAAGGTGGCGGTGATGGCCAGAGGACAAGAGGCGCTGGACGCCGCTGTGCGCTCATTACGGTCGGCGGGCGCACCGGACGCCCTCGGGGTCAGCGTGGATATGACCGACGCCGAATCGATCGCTGCCGGATTCGCCGCGGTGCAGGAACGGTGGGGAGCCCTCAACAGCCTGGTGCACACCATCGGCCCGGGCGACGGCTACTTCGAGCAGATGTCAGATACCGACTGGGACAACGCTTTCGCGCTGGGCACCATGGCGGCGGTGCGGTCGATCCGGGCTGCGCTGCCGATGCTGCGGTCAGCGGAATGGGCTCGGGTTGTGACGTTCGCGGCGCACTCGATCCAGCGGCAGAACCCGCGCATCGTGGCCTACACGGCCTCGAAGGCGGCGCTGGCCAGCCTCACCAAGAATCTGGCCAAAAGCCTTGCCAAGGACGATATCCTGGTCAACTGCATCTGCCCGGGCACCATCGTGACCGCCAGTTTCACCGAAAACCTCAGGGACATCCTGGCCGCCGACGGATTGGACGCCACCGATCCGCGCGATGTCATGACCTGGATTGACAACAACTTTCACCAACCCTGCGATCTGGGTCGCGCGGGTTTGCCGGAGGAGATCGCCTCGATCACCGCGTACCTGGCATCGAAGCGCAACGGCTACGTCACTGGCGCCACGGTGAACGTGGACGGCGGCAGCGACTTCGTCTGAGGACCGCCGCGAAAGGGCCTAGCCCTCCAGGTCACCCTCGGTTTCCAGCAGCGTCTGGCGCAACCCGTCGAGGGTGTCGGGCTGCGGCTCGGCCCACATCCCCCGGCCGGCGGCCTCCAACAACCGCTCGGCCATGCCGTGCAGCGCCCAGGGATTGGACTCGGTCATGAACTTGCGGTTCTCCGGGTCCATCACGTAGCGCTCGGTGAGTTGCTCGTACATCCAGTCCGCCATCACACCGGCGGTGGCGTCGTAGCCGAACAGATAATCGACGGTCGCGGCCATTTCGAAGGCGCCCTTGTAGCCGTGACGACGCATCGCGGCCATCCACCGCGGGTTGACCACCCGGGCCCGGAACACCCGGGTGGTCTCCTCGGACAGGGTGCGGGTACGGATGGCGTCGGGCCGGGTGTTGTCGCCGATGTAGGCGGCCGGCTCCTGTCCCGTGAGCGCGCGCACAGTGGCCACCATGCCGCCGTGGTACTGGAAATAGTCGTCGGAGTCGGCGATGTCGTGTTCCCGGGTATCGGTGTTCTTGGCCGCCACCGCGATCCGCCGGTACTGACGGTTCATGTCGTCCACGGCTTCGCAGCCATCCAAGTTGCGCCCGTAGGCGAATCCGCCCCATGCGGTGTACACCTGAGCCAGGTCGGCGTCGTCCCGCCAGTTGCGGCTGTCGATCAGCTGCAGCAGTCCGGCGCCGTAGGTCCCCGGCTTGGACCCGAAAATCCTTGTGGTGGCGCGTCGCTGGTCGCCGTGCTGGGCGAAATCGGCGTTGGCGTGTGCGCGCACATAGTTGTCATCGTCGGATTCGTCGAGGTCGGCGACCAGGCGGACCGCGTCGTCGAGCATCGTCACGACATGCGGGAAGGCGTCGCGGAAGAATCCGCTGATCCGCACTGTCACGTCGATGCGGGGCCGGCCAAGTTCGGACACCTCGATGGCGGTGAGGTCCACGACGCGGCGCGACGCGTCGTCCCAGACCGGCCGCACACCCAGCAGCGCAAGCACTTCGGCGATGTCGTCGCCGGCGGTGCGCATCGCCGAGGTGCCCCACACCGACAACCCCACCGACGGCGGCCACACCCCATGGTCGGCGCGATACCGGGCCAGCAACGAATCCGCCAGTGCCACACCGGCTTCCCAGGCCAGCCGCGACGGCACCGCTTTGGGATCGACGGAGTAGAAGTTGCGTCCGGTGGGCAACACGTTGACCAGGCCGCGCAGCGGCGACCCCGATGGCCCGGCAGCGATGAACCGGCCGTCCAGCGCCCGCAGCACCTGCTCGATCTCGGTGGCGGTGCCGGCCAACCGCGGCACCACCTCGGTGGCGGCGAACCGCAACACCGCGGCAACGTCGGCGTTGTCGGTGATGCGCTCGACGACGGCGGGGTCCCAGTCGGCCTGCTGCAGCGCGGCGACCAGTTCGCGGGCCGCCGCCTCGGCCGCATCCACCGAGGTGCGTTCGTCGGTGCCGTCTTCGGACAGGCCGAGCGCCTGCCGCAGCCCCGGGAGCGCCTGTTGTCCGGCGAAGAGTTGACGGGCCCGCAGAATGGCCAGCACCAAGTCGAGTTCGCCTGCACCCGTTGGTTTCTGGCCGAGAATGTGCAGGCCGTCGCGGATCTGCACATCCTTGATCTCACACAGCCAGCCGTCGACGTGCAGCAGCATGTCGTCGAAGGTGTCCTCTTCGGGCCGTTCGGTCAGACCCAGATCATGGTCCATCTTGGCGGCCCGGATCAGGGTCCAGATCTGCTGGCGGATAGCCGGCAGCTTGCCGGGGTCCAGGGCGGCGACGTTGGCGTGTTCGTCGAGCAACTGCTCCAGCCGGGCGATGTCGCCGTAGGTTTCGGCGCGAGCCATCGGCGGGATGAGATGGTCGACGAGCACTGCGTGCGCGCGTCGCTTGGCCTGAGTGCCCTCGCCGGGGTCATTGACCAGGAACGGGTAGATCAGCGGCAGATTGCCCAGCGCGGCATCGGGTCCGCAGGCAGCCGACATGCCGAGTGTCTTGCCGGGCAGCCATTCCAGGTTGCCGTGCTTGCCCAGGTGTACGACGGCGTGCGCCCCGAAGCCGGAGTCCAGCCAGTGGTAGGCGGCCAGGTAGTGGTGGCTGGGCGGCAGGTCGGGATCGTGATAGATCGCCACCGGTTTCTCGCCGAACCCGCGCGGCGGCTGGACCATCAACACCAGGTTGCCGGATTGGATTGCGGCGATGACGATTTCACCGTCACGATTGTTGCTGCGGTCGACGAACAGGTCGCCGGGTGGCGGACCCCAGTGCTGGACGACGGCGTCGGTCAGATCGGCGGGCAGGGTGGCGAACCAGGCGCGATAGTCCTTGGCGGACACCCGAATCGGGTTGCCTTCCAGCTGGCCCCGGGTGAGCCAGTCCGGGTCCTGGCCGCCGCGTTCGATCAGCGCGTGAATCAGCGCGTCGCCGTCGCCGGCTGCCAATCCGGGCAGTTCGCCCACCTGATAACCGGCCTCGTCCATGGCCCGCACCAGGGCCACCGCGCTGGCCGGAGTGTCCAGACCGACCGCGTTGCCGATGCGGGCGTGCTTAGTGGGATAGGCCGAGAACACCAGCGCCACCCGCTTGTCGGCCGGCGCGACCCGGCGCAGGTGCGCGTGCCGGATCGCCAGACCTGCGACCCGTGCGCACCGTTCGCGGTCGGCGACATAGGAGATCAACCCGTCGTCGTCAATTTCCTTGAACGAGAACGGGACCGTGATGATGCGGCCGTCGAACTCGGGCACCGCGACCTGGGTGGCCACGTCCAGCGGGGACAGCCCGTCGTCGTTGGCGCACCACTGCGCGCGCGGACTGGTCAGACACAGCCCCTGCAGTATCGGAATATCAAGGGCGGCAAGGTGTTCCACATTCCAGCTGTCGTCGTCGCCGCCAGCGGACGCCGCGGCGGGCTTGGCCCCACCCGCGGCCAGCACGGTGACCACCATGGCGTCGGCGGTGCCGAGCGTGTCGAGCAACTCCGCCTCGGCGGTGCGCAACGAGGCGCAGTACACCGGCAGTGCCCGCCCACCGGCTTCTTCGATCGCCGCGCACAACGCCTCGACGTATGCGGTGTTGCCGGCCAGCTGCTGGGCACGGTAATAGAGCACCGCGATCGTCGGGCCGGTTACGGTGCCGGCGTCTCGACGCTGGAGCACTCCCCAGGTCGGGGTCTGCTCCGGTGGCGTGAACCCGAAGCCTGTCATCAACACGGTGTCGGACAGGAAGGCGTGCAGTTGGCGCAGGTTCTCGACGCCGCCGTGGGCCAGATAGATGTGGGTCTGCACCGCAATCCCCGCGGCGACCGTAGACAGTCCGGTCAACTCGGCATCGGCGGCCTGCTCACCGCTGACCAGCACCACCGGCACGCCGCTGGCCAGCACCGCGTCGATGCCGTCCTCCCAAGCGCGGTAGCCGCCGAGGATCCGCACCACCACAATCGAGGCGCCGACGAGCAGGTCGGGCAGCTCCACGTCCGCCAGCCGCGCGGGGTTGGCCCACCGGTAGTTCTTTCCGGTGGAGCGGGCGCTGATCAGGTCGGTGTCGGACGTCGACAACAGCAGGACGGTCGGTTCGGCCACTCCCCATTCGTACCGCAGGGTCGCAGTGCCGCCGAATCGCGGGTGACGAGCAGCGAACTTGGGTATTCCAGTAGCCCCCAGCTAGACGGCGGCCATCGAGGAGAGATCACCATGAAGCATTCCCTCGTCGGAGCAGGATTCGCCGCGGTGCTGCTTGCCGGAGGCCTCATCGTTGCGTCGCCTCCGGCCAACGCGGGCTGCCAGTACGGCGGTCCGGGGATCATCAGCAGGTGCGACGGTCCCATTCAGCCGGACGGCACCTGGCAACGTTGCGTGGGTTTCATGTCCTACGTGCCCAACGGCGCCAGCTCCCACCTGGTGCCGGACAAACGCTGTGACGTGTTGGGTCCGGACCAGCGTCCGGGAGATCCCGCCTTGGCAGACCCGCCGTCGCACATCGACGACTGAGCCGGCGGTCGGGGCCGGAGGGTCTCACCGTAAAGCGTTGGCGCACAACCGGACATCGTTTCGAGGGTGTTCGGGTGAGAGCAGCCCGGCCAGCCTGGGCTGCCGGCGGTGCGGAACGCCGATGGGAGGCGCTGCCGCTGCTGCCTGTTGCCGACGCGGCACCGTTGTTGGGCTCGCTCGCGATGAGTTGCCGGTTCGCCGGGTCGGTCCGCGCCGGGTCTATAACGACACGGCGCGCCTGCGCGACCTGCTCGACCCTATGCCCCGCTGATCGTCGACGTCGGCACGCAAGCTGCGCCCCGGCTTTCGATCCAAAAGCAGGACAGCGCGAACCCGTGGTCGGCCGCGAAGCCGACGAGCGCCGCCGCGTCCTGGTCGTCTGCGACGTGGACCACCGCGCGCACCGATTGGTCCGCGGTGAGCAGCCACGGTGTCTTCGCGCGTTCGAATTCGGGGTCCGACGGTAGCCACACCCGTCCCCGCACAGCTGATCGCAGCCCGCCGAGGTCGTCCGCGCGCGCTACCGGGCTGCTCGCCCACCAGGTGGCCGCGACTGTTGCCGCGGCGCCACCGAC
Source organism: Mycobacterium sp. NGS61 (assembly GCF_059812325.1). Taxonomy (NCBI): domain Bacteria; kingdom Bacillati; phylum Actinomycetota; class Actinomycetes; order Mycobacteriales; family Mycobacteriaceae; genus Mycobacterium; species Mycobacterium sp. NGS61. The sequence continues at coordinate 507,788 of NZ_JCALCL010000003.1, read as the reverse complement.
GATCATCTATCGCCGGGTGAATCCGGGCCGACGGCTCGGGTTGTCGCCTTCCACGTCTGCCTTTCCCTCGCTCACCCGGTGATCTGAACCTCGAAGACCGGAATGAGACGGTCGGTGGCGCTGCCCCTTGCGTTCGACGCCGCCAGCCTCGTCGTCACCGGATGGCTCCGTCGTGGCTTCTTGCACGCATCCTCCTGATTGACGGCATCGATCGGTCAGGTGCAGACGGGTGCGCACCCGAACACCAGCCACCACCGGATCACCAATCCGGCACAACTGCTTACCCACAGCACATCACCACTTCCGATGTCGCATCAAGTCTTTCACCGAGGGATCGTCGCGAGGTCGTACCGTGTAGCAATGACTGCTCAGAATGTGGCCGAAAAAGTCGTAGCCATCACCGGCGGTGCCCGCGGAATCGGGCTGGCCATCGCCACGGCCCTGCACCGGCTGGGCGCCAAGGTGGCCATCGGGGACATCGACGAAACCGCCGTCAAGGCATCGGGTGAGCGTCTGGGGTTGGCGATTGCGCGCGCGCTGGACGTCACCGACCGTGCGTCGTTCATCGAGTTTCTCGATGCGGTGGAGAACGAGCTGGGACCGGTGGACGTCCTGGTCAACAACGCCGGGGTGATCGCGGTGGGCGACGCCGCCGACGAGGACGACGCCGTCACCCGACGACTGCTGGACGTCAATGTCTTCGGCGTGATGCTGGGCACCAAGCTGGCCACGCAGCGGATGCGGGGCCGCCGCCGCGGTCACGTGATCAACATCGCCTCCCTCGGTTCCATCCTGCCCACCGAGGGAATCGCCACCTATTGCGCCACCAAGCACGCCGTTCTGGGCTACACCGATTCGGTGCGACTGGAGAACCGCGGCAATGGTGTCCACTTCACCGCCATCATGCCGACCCTGACGAACACCGACATGGTCCTGGGCGTCGGTCACGCGAAGGGATTCAACAACGCCGAGCCGGAGGACGTCGCGGCGGCAGTGGTTGACGTGCTGGGCAAGCCGCGGTCTCGGGTGATCGTGCCGTCCTCGCTGGGCACCACGGTCTCGCTGCAGCAGCGCTTCATGCCGCGTCAGTGGGCCGAAGCGTTGGGGCGTCTGCTGGGTACCGGACGGGTCTTCACCACCGACCTGCAACCGGACAAACGTGCCGGCTACGCGCAGCGGACCGGGACGTCCTGACCCCCGACCAGCCCGCAGACATCAGGTGGCGCGTCAGGCCGGTTGAATCGCCGCGTCGACAGGTTCGGGCAGCAGCGTCTGTTTCGTCGGCCGGCGGCGCTGGGCCCGCACGATACGGCGCATCATGGCCGGCCGCAGCAGCTGAAGCGGTGAGTCCAGCATCCCGGTGATCCGCATGAACTGCGCGGCGACCACAGCATCGGTCTCCATCGCAATCATCACCGGCTCGAAGCACGCGTTGCTGATCCGCATCGACAGCGGGCGCGGCCCGGGCACTTCGGGCAGCGCCAAGTCGGAGGCGACGGCAGTCTGCCAGGCCACCCGGACCGTCTTGGCCGACAGCCGGGTGAAGCGCCGCGTGAGCCCACGGTTGTTGCGGCGCAGGCAATCCCGCAGTACCGTCGCCTCGATCGCTGCCACCGTCATGCCCTGACCGTAGATGGGGTTGAAACTGCATACCGCATCGCCGACGACCAGCAGGGCCTCGGGCAGCCGGCGCATCTTGTCGTAGCGCCGCCAGCGGTTGGACGGGACCCGGTGGTGCACCACACCGTCGAGCGGCTCCGCGGCGTGCAGCGCCTGGACCACTGTTGTCGGCGCCAATTCCGCTACGAGACACAGTATCTCGGCGCGATCGCGCGGAGGTTCGACTCCCGTCATGGTGCCAGCGCCGATCATCCAGGTGTCGTCCTCGTACTTGACCAGACCGAACATCCGCGGTTGCCCCGGCTCGGGGAACCTCATGATCATGTTCGCGGTCAGCAATCCGGGCGGGATGCGCAGCCGCTGACCCGCGTAGGCCAGATGCACTTTCACCTCGTCCTCGATGGGACGTCCGTAACCGAGTTGCTCGAGGAAGACCGGCGTTCGCGAGCCGCGGCCGGTGGCATCGACGACGAGGTCAGCGCTCACCGTCGTCGCGCGATCGCTGGCGCGGTCCACCACGCGCACCCCGGTGATCCGGCGCCGGTCCGGCGTTGCGATCAGTCCGATGACGTCGTGGGCCTCTTGGAAGACGATGTTGCCGATACCCCGGACCCGTTGTCGCACATGATGTTCCAGCACCGGCCGGCTCGGGGACAGAATGCGGGGTGCATCCGGTACGATGCCCGATCGGACCATTCGATGTCCCCCGAACGATGTGTCGAGGCGGGAGAAGTCGCCGTCGTCCCAGTAGCTGACGCCGGCGGCCACCAACTCGTCGGTGAATCCGGGGAACAGCTCGTCGAGGATCTGCGTGAGCCGGGCCAGGCAGGCGTGAATCTGTTTGCCCTGCGGGACACCTCGCCGGTTCTGCGGACCCGTCGGCAACACGTCGCGCTCGACAACCGTCACCCGGTCGTAGCAGTCGGCCAGTACCCGCGCCGCCAACAATCCACCCATGCTGGCGCCCAACACCACCGCATGACCACTCCGATGTGCCATCGCCTTCCCCTGACCCTCGAACGTTGCTGGACTGTTCGAAGTGTCCGCCGCGCCCGACGCGGGCCGTAGAGTAGCCGACTACCTATATTCGCAACGTCGCCGCGATGCGAGCCGCGACCTCCGCGGCCGTGGCTCGGGTCGCTGCGCCGTGTCCGGGCACGTAACGGTCGGCGGCGCTGTCGTATTCGGCCCCGGCGATCGAGCCGTGATCGGCGTCCATCTCCACCAGTTCCACTGGCCAGCCGATCTGCTGCAGCGCTGCGGCGAACTCGCGGCTCGCGGTCACCGGCACCGCGTCGTCCGACCGCCCGTGCAGCAACGTGAATGGCGCACCGACGTGGTCGGTCGGCAAGTCCTCGGTGGCCCGCCGGCCGGTGATCGGATCCCGGGCGATGAAAGCGCCTGCGAGACAAACCGTATGTGCGATAACGACTTCGTGGCGCTCCGCGTCGATCGTCAGACCGGCCGCGGCAGCGCCGCCCAGCGACCACCCGACGAGCACGATGCCGTTGGCGTCGTTGCCGTGATTGCGCGCGAAATCCAGTGATCCCAGCAGATCGGTGCGGCCGCCGTCCGCTGCGTGTGAGTTCCAGTCGGGCGCCACCACCGCGGCGTCATGGCCGGCGATCAGTTCCGCCAGCGGCCGGACCGCCACCCTGGCGTCGGTCTGCATGCCGTGCCACAGCAGGACGAGGGGTTGGTCTGGATCACCGAACACGTCGGCCAGCCGTCCGGGGGCGTATTCGACCGTTCGCACAGGAAGCGGGGTGCCCGCAAAGATCGACTCCAAACCACAGCGCAGTCCGGCCGGAGTCGTACCGTAGACGGGTGGCCAGGTCGCGCGACTTCGACGCCTGTCCCGGTGCGCTGCAGGTGCACCAGGCAGCCGACGGCGCGCTGGTGCGGGTGCGGTTGCCCGGCGGCATGATCACCGCCGATCAATTGACGACGCTGGCGGCCCTGTCGAGTGCACACGGTTCCGGAATGCTGGAGTTGACCGCGCGCGGCAATGTGCAGTTGCGTGCGATCGCCGACGTTGACGCGGTTGCCCGCGCCGTGGCCGATGTGGGGCTGTTGCCGTCGGAATCCCACGAGCGGGTCCGCAATATCGTGGCGTCGCCGTTGTCGGGACGGCTCGGTGGTGCTGCGGACGTGCGCCCATGGGTGGCCGAACTGGACGCGGCGATCTGCGCTGAGCCGCGGCTCTCCGGGCTGGGTGGGCGTTTCCTGTTCAGCCTCGACGATGGCCGCGGTGACGTGTCCGGGCTGCGTGCGGACGTCGGCGTGCATGTCACCCAGGACGGACCGGTGCTGCTGGTCGCCGGGCGCGACACCGGGATGTACGTCGACGATGTCACCGCGGCGCTGATCGAGGTGGCTTTGAGATTTGTGCAGATCCGCCAAAAAGCTTGGCGTGTAACGGAACTCGATGACCTCACCGATCTGGTTCCGGGCGTCGTGCTGGGGGCGGGACACGCGCCGGTCACCAGACCACCGGTGGGTTGGCTACCCCAGGACGACGGCCGGGTCGCTCTCGGCGCCGGGGTGCCGCTCGGGACGCTGCCCGCCCGGGTGGCGGAGTTTCTCGGAGCGATCGAGGCGCCCCTGGTGATCACGCCGTGGCGGTCGGTGCTGGTGTGTGACCTCAGCGAAGATATGGCAGAGGTAGCCGTTCGCGTGCTGGCTCCGCTGGGCCTGGTGTTCGATGAGCACTCCCCGTGGCTGAATGTCAGCGCGTGCACCGGCAGCCCGGGCTGCGCGCACTCCTCTGTTGATGTTCGGGCCGACGCCGCGGGATCGCTGAACGAGGCGTGCACCGTGCACCGGCACTTCGTCGGATGCGAACGAGCCTGCGGCAGTCCGCCGGCTGGTGAGGTGCTGGTCGCCACCGGCACGGGCTACCGCGTCCTGAGGTCTTAAGGTGAGCGGGTGCTCGACTACATCCGCGACGGCGCGGAGATCTACCGGCAGTCGTTCGCGACCATCCGCGCCGAAGCCGACCTGACCCGTTTTCCCGCCGACGTCGAGCGGGTGGTGGTGCGGCTGATCCACACCTGCGGGCAGGTCGACGTCGCTGAGCACGTGGCGTTCACCGACGATGTCGTGGTGCGGGCCGGCGCCGCGCTGCGCGCCGGTGCTCCGGTGCTGTGCGATTCCTCCATGGTGGCCGCCGGCATCACCGGGGCGCGGCTGCCGGCGGGCAACGAGGTGGTTTCGCTGGTCGCCGACCCGCGCGCGAGCGGGCTGGCCGCGTCGGCACAGACCACGCGATCGGCGGCCGGGGTGCAGCTGTGGGCCGATCGGTTGCCCGGCGCGGTCGTCGCGATCGGCAACGCCCCTACGGCGCTGTTCCGGCTGCTCGAGCTGATCGACGACGGTGTCGCCGCTCCCGCCGCGGTGCTCGGCGGGCCGGTTGGCTTCGTCGGCTCCGCACAGTCCAAACAAGAGCTGATCGACAACCCGCGCGGCATGTCGTATCTGGTGGTGCGGGGGCGCCGCGGCGGCAGCGCCATGGCCGCTGCTGCGGTCAATGCGATCGCGACCGAACGCGAATGACCGGCCGGGGCACGCTGTGGGGTGTCGGGCTGGGTCCGGGCGATCCGGAACTGGTGACGGTCAAAGCGGCCCGGGTGATCGGCGCGGCCGACGTGGTCGCCTATCACAGCGCCCGGCACGGTCGCAGCATCGCGCGCGGCATCGCCGAGCCCTATCTGCGGCCGGGCCAGATCGAGGAACACCTGGTCTACCCGGTGACCGTCGAGACCACCGATCACCCGGGCGGTTATGCGGGCGCGCTGGAGGACTTCTACGTCGCGGCCACCGAGCGGATCGCCGCGCACCTGACCGCCGGCCGCAACGTCGCGCTGCTGGCCGAGGGCGACCCGCTGTTCTACAGCTCCTACATGCATCTGCACACCCGGCTGACCCAACGGTTCGACGCCGTGATCGTGCCGGGGGTGACGTCGGTGAGCGCCGCCTCCGCGGCGGTCGCGACGCCGCTGGTGGCCGGGGACGAAGTGCTCTCGATCCTGCCGGGCACGTTGCCGGTCGGCGAGCTGACCCGCCGTCTCGCCGATGCCGACGCTGCGGTGATTCTGAAGCTCGGACGTTCGTATCACAATGTGCGCGAAGCACTTTCGGCCTCCGGTCAGCTCGGCGACACGTTCTATGTGGAGCGAGCCAGCACCGCGGGGCAACGCGTGCTGCCCGCCGCTGAGGTCGACGAGACCAGCGTGCCGTACTTCTCGCTGGCCATGCTGCCGGGCGGCCGACGGCGTAGCAGCCCCGTCGGCTCCGTAGCGGTGGTGGGCCTGGGACCCGGTGACACCGACTGGATGACGCCGCAGAGCCGCCGCGAACTGGCCGCGGCGAGCGACGTGATCGGCTACCGCACCTATCTGGATCGGGTGCCGGTCCGCGACGGGCAGCGCCACCACTCCAGCGACAACACCGACGAACCCGCGCGCGCCCGGCTGGCCTGCTCGCTGGCGGAGCAGGGTCACGCGGTGGCGGTGGTGTCCTCCGGCGATCCGGGTGTGTTCGCGATGGCCACCGCGGTGCTGGAAGAGGCCGAGAACTGGCCGGGAGTGCACGTCCGGGTGATTCCGGCGATGACGGCCGCGCAGGCGGTCGCGAGCCGGGTGGGTGCTCCGCTGGGTCACGACTATGCGGTGATCTCGTTGTCAGACCGGCTCAAACCGTGGGAGGTGATCGCCGCGCGGTTGCGCGCCGCGGCCGCCGCCGACCTGGTGCTGGCGATCTACAATCCAGCCTCGAAATCGCGGACCTGGCAGGTCGGTGCGATGCGGGACCTGTTGCTCGAACATCGGCAACCGTGCACGCCAGTGGTGATCGGCCGCAACGTGGCTGGGGCCGATGAGCAGGTGCGCGTGGTGCGGCTGGCCGACCTCGACCCCGCCGATGTCGACATGCGCTGCCTGCTGATCATCGGGTCGTCGCAAACACGTTGGCAATCAACCGATTACGGTGACCGAGTTTTCACGCTGCGACGGTACCCGGGTTAGCCGGCGCCGAGAGCCGAGGCCAGGTCGGTCACCCAGTGTGCGGCCGCATCGACGGTCGCGACCGTCGTCACCCCGTCGGGCAACGGCGGCCGGGCCACCATCACCACCGGAATATCAAGTGCGGCAGCGGCATCGACTTTGCCGCGGGTCATCTCGCCGCCACTGTTCTTGGTCACCAGCGCATCGATGCGGTGGCGGGTCATCAACTCGAGTTCGTCGTCGCGATGATACGGGCCGCGGGACAGCAGCAGCTGATGGTGACGCGGCAGCGCGTCCGGCGCGGTGACCACGCGGATCAGGAACCACGCGTCGCTGTTGACGAAGGCGTTGATGGCCGACCGACCGCTGGTCAGGAAGACCCGCGAATACCGTTGTCGAGCAACCTCTTCAGCTGCTTCGGCATCGGAATTGACGACGGTGGCTGCACCGGTGTCCCACGGCGGGCGGGCCAGCACCAGCAGGGGGACGCCCAGATCGTCGCACACGGCGGCGGCGTGCGCGGTCATGGTGGCTGCGAACGGATGAGTCGCATCCACGACGGCGTCGATGCGCTGCTCGCGCAACCACGCGCGCAGCCCGTCCGTGCCGCCGAATCCACCGATGCGCACCGGGCCCACGGGCAGGGCGGGATCGGGCACCCGTCCGGCCAGTGAGCTGATGGTGTCGACCTGCGGGTGCAGCGTCTTCGCCAATGCCCGCCCTTCGGCGGTGCCGCCGAGTAACAACACCCGCATCAATGGGTCTCGCGCCGGGCTAGGGAGTACAGGTAGCTGTCGGTGAACCCTTCGGCCGCCAGGACGTCGCCGACGACGATGACAGCCGTCTTGGTGATGCCGACCTGATGCATCTGCCCGGCGATGCCGGCGAGGGTGCCGCGCAACACGGTCTGCTTCGGCCAGCTGGCGAAAGCCACCACCGCTACCGGTGTTTGAGGTCGATATCCGCCGTCGAGCAGCTGGGGAACGATGACGTCGATCTGCGCGGCGGCCAGGTGCAGCACCAGGGTGGCACCGGATCGGGCCAGGCCGGCCAGGTCTTCCCCGGGTGGCATGGCGGTGGAAAGGGTGGACACCCGGGTCAGTATCACGGTCTGGGCGACGCCGGGGACGGTGAACTCGCGTTTGAGCACGGCGGCGGCAGCGGCGAAAGCTGGTACTCCTGGCACGATTTCGTAATCGATGCCGAGCGCGTCGAGACGGCGGCACTGCTCGGCCAGCGCGCTGTACAGCGACGGGTCACCGGAGTGCAGCCGGGCCACATCGTGACCCGCGGCATCGGCCCCGGCGAGTTCGCCGATGATCTGATCGAGCGTCAGCGGGCCGGTATCGATGACGTTGGCACCCGCAGGACAGTGTCCCAGTAGGTCTTTGGGCATGATCGATCCGGCATAGAGGCACACCGGGCAGCGCTGCAGGAGCCGTTGGCCACGGACCGTGATCAGGTCGGCGGCGCCCGGGCCGGCGCCGATGAAATACACCGTCATCGTTTGACCACCGACCACTGGGTGACCGGATACTGCGGGCGCCAGCCGGTGAAACCGCCCAGCGGTTCGCCGTGGTAGTGCTGGAAGCGGCGCAGTTCCCCGCCGCGCTGCGAATGTGCCTGCGCCAGCGCGGATTCGGACTCGACCGTGACGGCGTTGGCGACCAGACGTCCACCTACCGGCAGGTGGTCCAGGCAGCTGTTCAGCAGCCCGGGCCGGGTCACCCCGCCGCCGACGAAGATCGCCGACGGTTCGGGGGCGCCGCCGAAAGCGGCCGGCGCTTCACCTCGTACCTCGACCTGCACGCCGTGGGCCGCGACGTTGGCTTCGATGTTGCGGCAGCGCTGCTGGTCGAGTTCGAAGGCTACCGCGGTGCATCCCGGCCCACTGCGGCACCACTCGACGGCGATGCTCCCCGATCCCGCCCCGACGTCCCACAGACGCTGTCCCGGGCCCGGGGCCAGCGCAGCCAGGGTCACCACCCGGATTCCGTGCTTGGTGATCTGGCCGTCATGGGTGAAGGCGTCATCGGCCAGCAGTGCGGTCCGTTCGTCGGGCAGGTAGCGGATGGCTATCACGTTGAGATCGTCGACGTCGGGGGGTGCGTTGCGGGCCCAGTCCCGGGCGGTGCCGTCGTGGCGGTGTTCGTGCGGTGCGCCGAGTTGTTGCAGCACAGTGAATTGCGAGTCGCCGCGCCCGTGCACGTCGAGCAGCACCGCCAGCGCGTGGGGAGTGTCGCGGTTGCTGGACAGCACGATCGCCTGTCCCCCGCGCCGCACCGCGGTGTGGGCCTTCGCGGTGACCAGACTGATCACTTCCGTCTCGTGCACGTTCCAACCCATCCGCGCACACGCCAGGGTCACCGACGACACATGCGGCAGCACGCGGACTGCGCCGGTGCCGAACACGCGGACCAGGGTGCCGCCGATGCCGTGCAGCAGCGGATCGCCGCTGGCCACAACGTGAATGTCTGGTCCGGTCACGGGCAGACTCCGCAGCGCGGGCAGCATCGGGGACGGCCACTCGCGGCGCGCCGCGGCAATGGTGTCGTCGAGCAGATCGAGCTGCCGCTTCGATCCGTAAATAACTGTGGCCCTTGTCAATTCAGCTTTAGCAGCTGCCGAGAGGCCGGACATGCCGTCGGCGCCGATGCCGACCACCGTGATCATCGGGGCATCCGTCGCCACACGGACTGCGGAAGCAGCTTCATCACAAAGAACATCGGACGCAACGCCCACGGGATCCAGACGCTGCGGCGACCTTTGGCCAGAGCCTTCGCCGTGGCGGCGGCAACCTGTTCGGGGGTGCTGGACAGCGGCGCCGGCGTCATCCCCCGCGTCATCCGCCCGATGACGAAGCCCGGCCGCGCGATCAACAACCGCACCCCCGTGCCGTGCAGGGCGTCGGCCAAGCCGTTGGCGAAGCCGTCCAGGCCGGCCTTGGCCGACCCGTACACGTAATTGGCGCGCCGGACCCGCACCCCGGCCACCGAGGAGAACACCACCAGCTCCCCGCGCTGGGCGCGACGCATCGCCACCGCCAGATGGGTGAGCAGACTGAGCTGGGCGACGTAATCGGTGTGCGCGATCGCGACCGCATGCGCCGCGTCGATTTCGGCGCGGGACTGGTCCCCGAGGATGCCGAAGGCCAGCACCGCGGTGCCAATGGGGCCGTGTTCGGTGACGATCGAGTCGACGAGCGGGCCATGTGCGGTCAGGTCGTCGGCGTCGAACTCTGTGGTGTGCACGGCGGTGGCGCCGGCGTCGCGCAGCGCGGCGACCTGCTCAGCGAGCTGGTCAGCGTGGCGAGCGGCCAGCACTACGGGCTTGCCGGAGGCCAACAGCCGCGCGAGTTCAGCGCCGATCTCGCTGCGACCGCCGAAAATTACTATCGGCCCAACGCCCGTGTCGTCCACGGCTGTGATTATGGCCTGCGCTAGCGTGAAGGGCGATGGCCAAGACCACGACCCGCCTCACCGATGATGCGCTGGCGTTTCTCACCGAACGTCATCTGGCCATGCTGACCACCCTGCGAGCGGACAACTCCCCGCATGTGGTCGCGGTGGGCTTCACGTTCGACCCCAAGACCCACATCGCGCGGGTCATCACCACCGGCGGCTCGCAGAAGGCCGTCAACGCTGAGCGCGGCGGCGTAGCCGTGCTCAGCCAGGTCGACGGGGCCCGGTGGCTGTCCTTGGAGGGCCGGTCCGTCGTGAACAAGGACATCGACGCCATTCGCGACGCCGAGTTGCGCTACGCGCAGCGTTATCGCACCCCGCGGGCCAATCCGCGACGGGTCGTCATCGAGGTTCAGGTGGAGCGAGTGCTCGGCTCCTCAGAATTGCTGGACCGAAGCGAATAGCCCTCGCGAGTCTCAGAAGCTGTAGTTCACCCACGCTCCACCGCCGGATCCGGCTATGGCATGCAGCCGGGAGTTCTGCACTCCGGTTCGCGGGAGCGCAAACGTCGAACTCATCCCGGAGCAGGCTGCCGCGGCACCGGTGAACGGCACTGTCGCCGTCACCGACCAACTGCCCGCTGCGGATCGACATGCCGCGGGATGCGGGTCCGTACAGGGTGCTGCAACCCAGCGCCCGTCAGCTCTTTGCAGCGTGCACTGGCCGGCACCGACACGCGGCTCTTCGTGGGCCCAGCTCCACAGCGTCGCCTGGATGCGTCCGTCCTCGGGCAACAGCTGGTCGAAACCGAATAAGTTGACACCGCAATTGGTCATCGACTGCGCCTTCAGCGGGGTGATCGTCTCCGGATTGTTAGGCGGTGTGGTCGGGTTGACCAGCGCCGAGATGAAGGTCGAGTCCTCGTAGTAGCGCACGATGTTGCTCGCATAGACCGACGGCCCATAGGTGCCATCGCACGCCGGGTAGGGCTGGTAGAGAGAGGTCTTGCCGCTCTCGACCTCTTCGCCTTGCCAGTTGAAGACAACGGTGCCCAGCGCCGGCGCGCAGACCCCGCCGCTGACCAGCACTACCTGCGCACCCGCGGCGCGCACATCGTTGCGCGAGATCGAGCGGGGAAGCAGCGCGCAGCCGGTGGGACCGATGTCGGCGGGGTTCGGCGGATAGATGAGGCTTGTTCCGTTGGGACGGCGCAACTCTCGGTCCAGGGTGTCGAAGGCCGACGCGTACGCCGTCGGGTCCTGCAACTGGTCCTCGACGATGATCAGGACGACCTCGTTCGGGTGGGCATTGAGCCAGGCCGTGATGCTTGGCAACACCTGGGTCAGCAACGGTTCGGTGGTGCAACCCAGGTTTGCTTGACTTGCCGGACGACCGTGGCAGACGGCCACGCCACGACCGCCGAGTTGATTGATCTGGGGGATGTAGTGCAGGTCCAATTCGATTGCCCGGACGTCGATGTCGAGCTGTTGGGGCATCGACAGCTGCTGATTGGAGTCGGCGTGCGACGGGGTGAACTGATCTGCGAGGCTGTTGAAGGAATTGTGGGTGCCGATCCACTGTGCGCTACCGAACGGGACCGAGTCACCCAACGCATACTGAAACTGCGCGGTGCGATGGACCCAGGACTGCAGGTAGGCGAGCGTTGCGGCTTGAGTCACCTTGTGGGCGAGCGGAACTCGGCACAAATTGTCGGACACCCCGATGCGACGGCATTCGGCGGCAACGGCGTCAGCGAACTTTCCGGTCCCCACGCACGGAAACGCAACCGGGCTGATGGCGTTGCACGGTGCAGTCGGTGACGGCGGATTAGGGACGTCGTTGACGTCAGCTGTCACCGCGGGAGTGCTTGCCCACGTCAACACCAACGCACTCAACACGACCGCACATTTCAGCCACGGGGCGCTGGGCATGCGCGCAACCTTTGCACGGTGGCGTTGGAGGGGACGAGAAATGTTGTCGAGTCGTGTGAGTGTTGCAACCGCCTCGTGACGAGGCAGCGACCCGAGGTGAATTGCGAGCCGGTCGGCCCGACATTAACGTCGCGAGCATCTGAGGCGGATCTGTTGTTGCCGTGGCGATATCGAACTACTGACCGGACCGAGAGGAGAATCTGTGTTCGTCGACAACGGGTTACTGCACTCCGGGGGCGACCAATCTCAGCATGCCGGTCAGCATGCACACCGCGCCGGAAACCACCTGGCGCAGGGGTCGCTGACGGCACTGATGTTCGGTGATTTTGCCGCTGCGGATGCATTTCATCACGTCGCGTCCTCGGCGCAGGATCGTCATGGCCGAATGCTGTTGAACCATCGGGAGACTCTGGCATCAGTCGGCACGAATGCACGAGTCGCCGCGACCCGGTTCGCCGAGATGGATAGCGACAATGCCAGCCGGATCAGGGCAGTGCGGTGCACTTACGATACCTAGACGTTCAAGGATTGATTGCCAGAGCCGATGGTGATCCCTGGGCGGTCGATCAAACCCTGCAGCGCGGTAGTCCGGCACAGATTTCGGATCTGGCAAAGGCATTTCACGAGGCGGGCCAATCGACTAAAGAGGCGGACGCCGCATTCGAAGAAGCGCGGCGACGTTTTGAAGAGGCCTGGAACCGCAAGAACGGTGAGCACCCGATCAACGACGCGGACGAGGTCCGGCGTGTCACCAAGTCACTCAAGTTGCAGGCGTCGCAACTACCCAAGATTGCCGTCGACCTCGAGCAGCTGGCGGCCGTTCTAGCTCAAGCGCAGCGTGCATCCGCCGCGCGGATCGCCGCACTGGAGCAGCAGTTGGAAAGAATTGACCCCAAGTTTGGTGAAACACTCAATCATGCGTTGACCGGCCGCTGGCCCCCGTGGGATTTGCGGCTGCCTACTGACGCCATCAACGACCTCATAGGGCAAGCCGTCTGCGGCATCAACAACGCGCTGCGTGAAATTAACTTCATCCGGGATCGGTACTCAGATGTGTTGCGACACTTGACCCACAAGATGCGGTCCGAAGATGGCTACGATGCGGCACCCGTAGCGGCATGGGATGGGCACGACATCGAGACGCCCGAGCAGGCTGAGCGCGACGTTCACGCCGCCCTAGCCGGTGACCTCCAGGCCGCGACGCGGATTAACGACATCCTGGACTCGATCACAGAAGAACAACGGGCCGGCAAGGCGCCGCTCACGCCCGAGCAGGCGTCTGTGCTCAGTCAATTGCAGGCTCAGCAGAATGGGATGACGATCGAGGCATTTCACGCTGCCTTCTGCCACCTCGGTGACCAGGGGAAACTGATTGCCAACTCCTGGCAACTCATGAGCACGCCTGGGTTGAAGTTTCCGCGAACCGAACTAAAACCTGGCGCGGTGCAGGGTACCGAAATAGTCGAAGGCAATACGGACCTCCTGCCGACCGCTCTGTTACCGTCTGACGTTCTGCTTCGCGGCCGATGGAACCCTTTCGTGCTGGAGCGGATAACCAAGATAGCCAGCGCGGGAGACCCCAAGTTACGGGCGAACACGGGCTTTGACGCAATCATGCTGCAGCACGCCGCGTCGGTGATGAGAGACGGCTTAGACAAATATGAAGACGTCGTCGTCACCAAAATCCTTGCCTTGGTCGCGCCGGATCATCAAATAGTGCACAACATGGTGGTCAGCCCTGAGGGCAACGTGTTTCTCGACAACCTCACCAGCCACCCCTGGCTGGACCGCGGCAAAAGTGCTGCATCTCTGTTCGAATGGGTGCAAGGCGCCGCACAGGGACCAGAAGCCCGACTTGCGGGCGAGACGGCGCGGGCGTACGGCGTGTATATCGGGACCCACTCAACGGACTTGCTCCACCTTGCCGGTGGGCACACTGTCGGCGAGATCAATCCGGACTTGGTGCAGAGCATGGCGCACGGGCTGGCACCCTACGTGAACAATATCGCCGGAATTCCGGGCAGTTTGGTCGAATTCGGCAATTCTGTCGATGCGATCGGTGACATCGAGAACGGACGGATGCCGATCGCAAAAGGAATCTTCTCCGTGTTGAGCACCGACCAAACAGCTTCCAACTATTTCAACGGTGCCGCCGAACAGCACGCGCTGCTGGCCGAAGCTGCCTACGCCAGAGATCTCGTCAGCCATGCACCGAATATGAACAGCTACAACACTCAATTGGGCTCGGCGATGGCGTTGCGCGGACTGGTGGATACCGGCATTCACAACGCGGTTCAGGCCCAAGTAGTTAATCATCAAATCGCGGAGGACGCCGCCCAGCGGACCGAGTATAACTTTAGAAAGACCGCGTACGAAGCCGGACTCAAAGTTGCGAGTACCGCAGTGGGTTTGACGCCCGCCGGAACGATTGGTGGTGCTGCGGTAAACATCCTGGGCGGGATAGTCGAAGGTGATGTGTTGGGTGAGGCACCCCAGCCATCGAGTTCATATAATCCGTCGGTGCCGTTGATGTCCATTGGGAGGGCTGACCGAGAAATTCTCAACGCTCTCATCGCTTCTGGACAACACGTCCCCGTTCCAGACGCATACCTGGTGAACGGACATATCGGCACACCGGACGAATTGGCCGGCGTGATAGGCGGTTTGAGCGCCGACGAGTACGACCACGTGCTCAATCAGGCATTGGTGAACTTGTTCAACCAGAGCTTCGGTCACGACCCGGCGGCGCCCGCGCCCGTCGTACCTGACCAGCACATGATGAACCGCTACAACGCCGTCGTCGCCGAACCGACCCCGCTAGCTCCACGCTGAGCTGACTAACTCGACGTGCTGTCAGGCGATACCATCACCCGATCTCCGGGAGCCGGTCGCCTGGCCGGCTCGCTGGACCGGTCGCGCAGGGACGCGTCATGAATGGGAGGACGTGATGAGCGGGGACGACCAGCTGCGGATCATCCTCGAGCAGCTTTCCCAGCTGCTGGGGATACCGGCTCCGCCCATGATCACGCCTGACCAGTTGGCGAGTGGGAGCTCGAAAATCAGCCAGTTGTTACGCGCATTGGGTGCAGCGGCCAACGCCGGTGATGCCGAAGACAATGGTGAAGCTCTGGCCGGGCACGCCGAGCGCGAGGCAAAGACATCTGAAGCACTGGCCAAGTTCCCAGCCAATGAAGAACAGGCGGCTGCGCAGCTGGCCGGCGTCGGCGGTCAGGGCGAGATGTCGCAGATGTTGCAGCAGATGCCGCAGATGGCATCCGGTATCGCCGGCGGTATAGCAGGCGCGCTGGGAGGCTTGCTGCAACCGTTCAGCCAGATTCCCTCCCAGCTCGCCCAGGCTGGCCAGCAGGCCATGCAAGCCGGAATGGGGATGATGCAGCAGCAAGGTTCGCATCTGGGCGAGACCGAGCCCGCCGACATGCTGGACGCCGACGGTGAATTCGGCGGTGGCAGTGGTGGATCCGCCGGGGCCGGTGGTGGCGCCAGCGGAGGTGGCGGCGCAGGTCTTGAGGGAACCACGCCGACGGCGATGCTCGGCCCACCGCCAACACCGTCGGCCGGTACCGTGCCGGCGTCCTCCCACGCCGCGTCGCCGGTGGCGACGCCCCCGGCCGAACCTGCGGCAAGTCCGCGTGGGGGGATGGGCGCGATGCCGATGATGCCGCCGGGCGCCATGCAGGGCGCCGCCAACAGCGGCAGTGACGCCAAGCCCGATACCAAACGCATCGTAGGGCCGACGGTGAAAAACGGGGCGCCCGTGCAGGGACGCATCACCGCGCCGCCACCGAGACCAGCGGTGGTCAAGCATGTCGAAGGCAAGCCGGTGCCGACTCGACGCATCCTGCTGCCCGACGACAAGCGCAACGACGGCGCCGATTCCGGCCGCTGAGATTCTTCAGCAAATGCTGCGGGGTCCTTGATTCGGTGTTCACAGGCTTATTTTGTCTGGTCGGGCAAAGTCTGACTGGCGGAATTTCTGATGGACGATACGATCCACGCGTGTCGAATGTGCCTCCTCCGCAGCCAGTGCCACCGCCGTGGCCCGTGGTCGCCTCTCCACTTCGTCCGCCGTCGCGGTGGCCCGCGTTGGTGTCACTCGTGATCGCACTGGTTGCGATCGGGGTCGCTATTGCAGCCTGGTTGCGTCCTATTCCTGCTCCGTATAAGCCGCCTCCGGCGCCGACGTATTCGAGTCAACAGGTAGCGGATGCGAAGGGGAAGGTATGCGCTGCGTATGCGAAGGTGCATCAAGCTTTTGCGGTAGTAGGTGCACGCGATGGGGGTGATGACCCTACCGCTGGCCTCGCGGTTGCTACTAGCTCCCGACAGGCACTCGAGGTGGGCAGTCGCTACCTCCTTTCGAAGCTCGCAGCAGAGCCCGCCACAGATGCAGAGCTAGCAGAGGCGATGCACTCGATTGCGGAGGCTTATCAAGAACTCGCGATTAGCTATCTTGCAGACGCTCGCGATTCCGATGTCGAGCCGACGCGCCAATCAGTAGACCGGCTTTCGTCGAAGATCGATGGACTCTGCAAGTGACCGACTTGCCACCGGGGGAATGGTCTTATCTTCTCGTCGGCGACCAGTGGCCTAGTGAACACGAAATGTTAACGTTGCAAAATGCAAGATCTAATCGGCAGACACTCAAGAACAATTTTTCCGACTTTGCTAATAGGATGCGCAAGGCCCAACTGGAATCATTAGCGCAGCAAAGCGGTTTAACTATTGATTACCTACGCGAAGAATTTCGCCTCGGAGAGATGCACGCTCGGTGCATCGAAGAAAAGAATGCCGTGAAGGAAAGGGCGTATAGCACAGCTTACAACAGTATGCAGAGCCTTCGTCAGTCTTTAATTACCTTGGCAGAAGAAGGCAACAAAGAAATCAAACAGGTCCAAGAGTCCAAAGAACCAACTGGCATTAAACTCGCTTCGATCGTCGCAATCATTGAGCAATATCGCGAGCAGGCAAATCTCTCAGCAGCCAAATATGGTAGCAACTTACTGGAGGGAATCCAGCATATCTTAGATGCAGATGCTTCCAATCAATCAGCCCGCGCATTCGCATCAACTCAAGGAATCGACGTTAGCCAAATGTTCCGACAACCTACTGATCATCGAGAGGTTGAGGACCAAGTACGGGCTATGCTTAACAAACAACCCGGCCATTCCAATTTGCCCGGCAATGCTTCAGACCATCCGACGGCGCCGCCCGGATCGTCTTTCGAGACCGGGATTCGAGAGGAAGTCCGGCTACCGGGTCATCTCGCGGATAGCCATCTTCCCAGCGGCGCCCACCCACCGCTGCATAGCGAGCACACAAATGTGCCCGGAAACCTTCGGACGCAACCCCAGTTCAGTCCCGTATCGGGTCGGCTCGCAACCCCTTCGCCGGCTGCCACTGCAGGACCAACAGGTGGTGCCGCGACGCCCGCGCCCCGTGCGTCTACGTCTTCAACACCATTGCTAGTGGGTCAGCCCCTTTCAACACCGACCCCAAGCGCCGTCATCGATTCTCGTATGCCCAGCGTTACTCCGTCACCAGCTCTCTCCCCCTCCGAACTCGCCCAAAGCTTCAATAGGGGTCTCGAAACTGGCGCACCGATTTCCCCACCGGTACACGCGATGCCGTCGACTCCAACCACGTCAGCGGAGTCGCATTTCACCCATCCCGTGTCAACGACTCCCGCAGCAGTCTCCAACGCGCCGGTACATGTTCCAGTGACGGATTCGCCCCCACCGGTTCACCACCCGACCGTCTCCGAAGGACCCTCGCCGGCCCCGCAGATAGTCGCCGCCGCACCTGCGGTGGCACCCGCCGTCACGCCGCAGCCCGTCGGGCCACTTCCCTCCTACGGTGCTGACCTACGGCCCCCGGTCACGACTAACCTCGCCCCGCCCGCGCCTTCGAGCGTGCCGCCACCGTTGCCGGCGACGCCGAGCTCGGCGCCGGTGAACCCATCGGCGGGCCAGTCTGGCGCGGGCCAGCCTGCGGTCGTACGCCAAAGCACCAGCCCAGCGACTCCCCCGCCGTCGCCGGGAACCGGGGTCGCGGCCCACGCTGTCGCTGCCACCGCCACCGGAGCTGCCGTCGGCGCGGCGTCAGCCGACGCCGCCGCCCGAGCCAGACTGCAGCGCCTGGTCAACTCGGTCGCGCGTCAACAACCTCGCCTGGCCTGGGCTGCCGGCGACCGCGCCGACCAAACCACTGTGCTGACAACGGATTTGGCCAGCGGATGGGTCCCGCCGAGTATCGACCTGCCTTCCGCGGTGACGCTGCTGACTCCGGCCCGGCGCCGCCGCAACCTGGAAGCCCTGCTCGGTGACGTCACCGTCGTCGCCAGCTACACACCGATCCATCATGTTGCATGCGACGACGGCGATCCCCCAGCAACGTCGACGCGGCCCCGATCTGCGCCCGACATCACCGATCTCGGCTGGGAGTTGTGCCAGGCCACGCAATGGCGCGACGGGCTGCCGCGACTTGCTCACACACTGGCCAAGGCGGCTTCGGCGGGCACAGGTGTGCTTGATTCCGAGGTTGACCTGCTACACCAGCACCTGAACACCATCAGCTCCCAAGTGCTCGACGGCTACCCCGACAAGATCGATGCCCACGCCGTCGGCAACTGGCAACTGCTGGCGGCAATCGAAGCGCTCATCAGCGACAACAAGACCATCGCGAACTACCACCTCGCCTGGTTCCTGGCCGGCAGACCGACCGCCGACAGTTAGCAGCCAAACCACGGACCGGTCGGACCCGTGACGAGTTCCGTCCCGGCTATCGCAAGTTCGCCCTGCTGTGCTACCTGGCTAGCCGGCGAAAATCAGCGCCGCCGTGCCAATCCTGCACCGACGCAGGGACGTTGACCGCCCGACCGGGGCGCCGAGTCAGTCCACCGGCACCACGATCAACTCATGCGGACGGTTGTTGACCGACATCGCACCGTCGTCGGTGACCACCACGATGTCCTCCACCCGCGCACCCCACCGACCCGGAAAGTAGATGCCCGGCTCGATGGAGAACGCCATCCCCGCGGCCAACGGCAGATCGTTGCCGGCGACGATGTAGGGCTCCTCGTGCACGCACAGCCCGATACCGTGCCCGGTGCGGTGCACGAAATACTCCGCGAGTCCGGCCTCAGCCAGCACATCACGCGCTGCCGCATCGACCTGCGCTGCGGTCACCCCTGGCCGGACAACGTCGAAAGCCGCACGCTGAGCTCGCTGGAGCAACGAATATTGCTCCGCCACTTCCGAAGTGGGCTCTCCGATGCTGTAGGTTCGCGTCGAATCGGAGTGGTATCCCGGCTCGTAGGTGCCACCGATATCGACGACCACGATGTCTCCGACCGCCAACTCGCGATCCGAATACCGGTGATGGGGATCGGCGCCGTGCGGCCCGGACCCGACGATGACAAACGCCACATCTGAATGCCCCTCGGCGACAATCGCTTTGGAAATATCGGCGGCGACGTCGGCTTCGGTCCGGCCGGGTATCAGGAAGTCGGGCACCCGGGCATGCACCCGGTCGATCGCCGCGCCGGCCTTGCGCAACGCGTCAATCTCGGCCTCTTCCTTGACCATTCGGAGCTCGCGCAACACATCGGTGGCCAGCACCGGCATCACGCCCAGCGCACCGGCCAGCGGCAGCAGATGCAATGCGGGCATCGAATCGGTGACCGCCACCGCGGCGGGAGCGACGTTGAATACCTCGCTCACCAACCGATACGGGTCGTCGCCGTCGACCCAGTCCTGGACCCGCAAGCCCATTTCCAGCACTGCGGAATCCTTCAGCGTTGCAAGCTCCAACCGCGGCAACACCACCGTCGGGTCACCGAGCGCGGGCAGCACCAAGGCGGTGAGCCGCTCGAATGTCTCTGCGCGCGAGCCCAGCAGATACCTCAGGTCGTAACCCGGAGTGATCACCAGGCCGGCCAGACCTGCCCGGGCGGCCAACCCGGCGGCGGCCTCCAGCCGACGGGCATACACCCCGGCGTCGAATCGGTGAGAGTCCATGGTCAGTCAGGCTAACCGGGCAACCTGGCAGGATGATCCGCATGCCCGCCCCCCTAGCGCTGCTGGACGGCGCCAGCATGTGGTTTCGTTCCTTCTACGGGTTGCCGTCGTCGATCAAAGCCCCGGACGGCCGCCCAGTCAACGCCGTTCGCGGCTTCATCGATTCGATGGCTGCGGTGATCGCCCAACAGAAGCCGAGTCGGCTCGCGGTGTGCCTCGATCTGGACTGGCGCCCCCAGTTCCGGGTGGATTTGATCCCGTCGTACAAATCTCATCGGGTGGCTCAGGAGGAGCCGGCGGGTGAACCCGACGTCGAGGAAGTGCCCGACGAACTGACTCCGCAGGTCGACATGATCATGGAGTTGCTGGACGCGTTCGGGATCGCGACGGCGGGCGCGCCCGGGTTCGAGGCCGACGACGTGCTGGGCACCTTGGCCGCCAAGGAACGCAATGATCCAGTGGTGGTGGTCAGCGGGGACCGGGACCTGCTTCAGGTGGTGTCCGAGGAGCCGGTGCCGGTGCGGGTGCTCTACCTCGGTCGCGGCCTGAAGAACGCCACCCTGTTCGGGCCCGAACAGGTCGCAGACCAGTACGGCGTTCCGGTGGACCGGGCCGGGCCCGCTTACGCCGAGTTCGCGCTGCTGCGTGGGGACCCATCCGACGGCCTGCCGGGTGTGCCCGGGGTGGGCGAGAAAACTGCCGCCACCCTGCTGGCCCAGTACGGGTCACTTGAGCGACTCATGGCTGCCGCGGCGGACCCCAAGTCCAAGATGGCCAAGGGAGTGCGCACCAAACTGCGCGACGCCACCGACTACATCACGGCAGCAGAAAAGGTGGTGCGGGTCGCTACCGACGCCCCGATCACACTGTCGACGCGCAACGACAAGCTGCCCCTGCACGCAGCCGATCCCAAACGCACTGCTGAGCTGGCGACCGAATACCGCGTCGGTTCCTCGGTGGGCCGGTTGCAGAAAGCGCTCGACGGGCTGCCGTCGTAGCCGCTACTGCGGCCGGCCAACCTCGTAGGTGCCCTTGTCGTCCTGGAAGGTCACCGTGACGCGCTTGGATGCGCCGTCGATGCTGACCGTGCAGTCGAAGGTACCGCCCTTCTTCACGGTCGGGTTGGATCCGCCGTTGCACTTGACGTCTTTGACGTTCTTGGCGCCATAACCATTGGTTTCGTCGGTCAAAATCGTCTGCACGCCAGTGTTGGCTTTGTTGACGTCCAGTGTGGTGGTGACGAAGAAACCGGGCGCGACAAACCCGAGGATGCCGACGACCACGATCAGCAGCGCCAAGATGCCGCCGACCACACCGAAAATGAGGCCTTTGGAACGCTTGGGGCCGGGCTGGCCGTAGGGCGAGGGCTGGCCCGGGTACTGGCCGGGTTGTCCGTATTGGCCGGGCTGACCCGGCTGGCCGTACTGGGGCTGACCGTACGGAGCAGCCTGCCCGTACTGGGGCTGCCCGTACTGGGATTGGTCGTACTGCGGAGTCCCGCCGAACTGGGTGGCCTGCGAGTTGGGATCGTACCCGGGTTGGGCGTACTGCTGCTGGGGGTAGGCCTGCTCGGCCGGCTGCTGGTATCCGGCGGGATATTCGGCGGCAGGGTAGGACTGCGCGTGCCAGGTCGCGTCCTGACCCGGCTGCTGCTGCCAGGGCGACCCGGCCACCGTCGGGTCCGAGGAGCCCTGGCCGGGCTGCTGCCACCTCGGGTCTGGTCCACTCATCGTTACTCCTCAGTCCGGTTTGTCCTGGCCACGCGTTGGGCCGTCCAGTCCTGTGTCGATCACGTCCGGATGTAACCGTAGCTCGGCCTAGCCTACCCGGCGTCAACTGCGACGACGCCGCGCCGAACGTCATTGATAGCGCGCTTGGCGGCGGCACGCACATCGGGGTCCGGGGCCGCATTGCGAACCTGGTCCAGCAGGTCGAGCACCTGACGGCACCAGCGCACGAAATCCCCTGCTGACAACGGTGTTCCAGCATCCGCGGCGTCGGCGGCGGCCAGTGCCGCGGCCAGGTCGCCGGTGCGCGCCCAGCGGTAGATCACCCGCACAAAACCGTCGTCGGGTTCGCGGCTCTGGGCGATCCGGTGGGTCTGCTCATCGGCCCGCAACGCCGTCGACAACCGAGCAGTCTGCATCAACGCCTGGCGCAACGCCGGGGTCGGTACATCCGTGCCGAACGGCGCGCCAGGACCGTCCCCGCCGCGGGTTTCAAACAGCACTGCCGACACCACCGCAGCGAGCTCGGGCGGCTTCAGGCCGGCCCAGGCACCCGTGCGCAGGCACTCGGCCACCAGCAGGTCGCTCTCGCTGTAGATCCGGGCCAGCAGCCGGCCGTCGTCGGTCACCTGGGGATCGGTTGCCGGGCCGCGGATGAACTCCCGCTCGGTGAGCAGTCCGACAATCCGGTCGAACGTGCGGGCCAGCGAATTGGTGGCGGCGGCCACCTTGCGCTGCAACTGCGCATTGTCGCGTTCGATCCGGAGGTAGCGCTCGGCCTGGCGGACCTGCTCCTCGAGACCTGCAGAACTGTGCAGCGGGTGGCGGCGCAACTGCTCGCGCAGCGCCGTCAGCTCCGGATCGTAATGCGCGTTCTCCTTCGCGCGGCGCCCCGAAGGAGCCGTCAGCCCCTCGGCGGCGGCCCGCAGCGCGGACGCAAGATCCCGTCGTACCCGCGGCTGGCGGTGCTCGACCCGCTTGGGCAACGTCATGGAACCGACCGGGGGCGTGGCCCCGGTGTAGTCGGCCGACGAGATCCGCCCCGCCCAACGGTGTTCGGTCAGGACCAGCGGCCGCGGGTCGGAGGTGTCACGAGCGGACTCCAGCACCACGGCCAGCCCGCCCCGGCGGCCGTGGTTGATGGTGATGATGTCGCCGCGACGCAGCGCGGCCAGCGCATCACTGGCCGCCTGCCTGCGGTGCAGCCGAGAAGCCCGCGCCGCCGTACGTTCCAGCTCGCTGATCTGGGCGCGCAACCGGGCGTAATCCAGGACTGCTGAATCGTGACCGCCGATCTCGGCAGCGATCTCGTCGAGCATGCTCTTGCCGCGTTCGATGCCGCGCACCACGCTGACCACCGATCGGTCGGCCTGATACTGGGCGAACGACTGCTCCAGCAGCCGATGCGCCTCGTCGGGCCCGAGCTGACGCACCAGGTTGATCGTCATGTTGTACGACGGCACGAACGAGCTGCGCAGCGGGAAGGTACGGGTCGAGGCCAACCCCGCGACCTCCGACGGTTCCACATCCGGGTGCCACAGCACCACCGCGTGGCCTTCCACGTCGATGCCGCGGCGGCCAGCCCGGCCGGTCAGCTGCGTGTACTCCCCCGGCGTCAGCGGTACGTGCTGCTCACCGTTGAACTTGACCAGTTTCTCCAGCACGACCGTGCGGGCCGGCATGTTGATGCCCAGCGCCAAGGTCTCGGTCGCGAAGACGGCCCGGACCAGGCCAGCGGTGAACAGCTCCTCCACCGTGTGGCGGAAGGCGGGCAACATCCCCGCATGATGGGCGGCCAGGCCGCGCAGCAGACCTTCGCGCCACTCGTAATAGCCCAGGACGGCCAGGTCGGCGTCGGCCAGGTCGCCACAGCGGTGGTCGATGACCTCGGCGATGCGGGCCCGTTCGGCTTCGGTGGTCAGCTTGAGCGGTGATCGCAGGCACTGCTGGACGGCGGCGTCGCAGCCGACCCGGGAGAAGACAAAAGTGATGGCGGGCAGCAGCCCGGCGGAGTCCAGGGACGCGATCACATCCGGCCGCGCGGGAGGGCGGTAGAACCTGGGTCGTCCCCCACCGCGCGCCGGGCCACCGCGTGGGCCCCGGCGCGGCTGCCAGTCCGACATCCGGTCGGCCTCGCGGCGATGCGCGATGTGTTGCAACAGCTCGGGGTTGACGTGCGGCTTGTCCTTGGGGCCCTGCGACCGGTAATCGAACAGGTCGAACAGCCGTTTGCCCACCAGGACGTGCTGCCACAGCGGGACCGGCCGGTGCTCGTCGACGACCACGGTGGTGTCACCGCGCACCGTCTGAATCCAGCCGCCGAACTCCTCGGCGTTGCTGACCGTCGCGGAGAGGCTCACCACCCGCACCTCGTCGGGCAGATGCAGGATGACTTCCTCCCACACCGGCCCGCGCATCCGGTCGGCCAGGAAGTGCACCTCGTCCATCACCACGTGGGAAAGCCCCTGCAGCGCAGCCGAATCGGCGTAGAGCATGTTGCGCAGCACCTCGGTGGTCATGATGACGACCGGGGCATCGGCGTTGACCGACACGTCGCCGGTCAACAACCCGATCCGATCCTTGCCGTAGCGGGCCGTCAGGTCCGAGTGTTTTTGGTTGCTCAGCGCCTTGAGCGGGGTGGTGTAGAAGCATTTGCCGCCGGCGGCCAGCGCCAGGTGCACGGCGAACTCCCCGACCACTGTTTTTCCGGCGCCGGTCGGCGCGCAGACCAGCACGCCGTGGCCGCCCTCCAGCGCGCCACAGGCCCGCCGCTGAAAATCGTCGAGGGCAAAGGGCAGTTCGGCGCTGAATCGGGCCAACTCGGGCAGATCAGTCACCCCACCACCTTGCCGGGCTTGCGCGAGCGTCCCCAAATTGGCGGTCAAAATGCCCTTTTGTCGCACATTTAGGGGCGCTGGGCGCCGCAACGGTGGCGCGTGGGTGCTTAAGTGACGTCGTCATGACTTCCGCCGATCACCGACGGCGCGGGTATCGGCTCGGGCTTGTCGATTGGCGATGCCTCGTCGTCGGGAATGGCGGCGGCTTCGCGTTTGGCTTTACGCCGGTCGTGCAGTCTGGCGATCTGGATGGCGAACTCCAGCAGCACGGTCAGCGCCAGTCCGAGCGCGGTCATCGAGAACGGGTCGGAGCCCGGGGTGAACACCGCGGCGAACAGGAACATGGTGAAGATCAGGCCGCGCCGCCAGGATTTGAGCCGTTCATAAGTGAGCACACCGGCGAAGTTGAGCATCACGATCAGCAGCGGAAATTCGAAGCTGACCCCGAATACGACCAACAGATTGATCAGGAAGCCGAAGTACCGGTCGCCCGACAGCGCGGTCACCTGCACGTCGCTGCCGACCGTCAGCAGGAAGCTGAGCGCTTTGGACAACACCAGATAGGCCAGAAACGCGCCGGCGACGAACAGAAACGCTGCCGGGATCACGAACGCCACCGCGAACCGGCGTTCCTTCTTGTACAGGCCGGGCGTGATGAACGCCCAGAGCTCGTAGAACCACACCGGGCAGGCGGCCACGATTCCGGCCGTCATCCCGACCTTGAGCCGCAGCATGAACTGGTCGAACGGCGCGGTGGCCAGCAGCCGGCATTGCCCGTCGGCGCTGATACTGGCGCGCGCCGATTGCGGCAGTGCGCAGTACGGCTGGCGCAGCCATTCGCCCAGGCTCTCCACCCCGAAGATCGGGTGGGAGTACCAGATGAATCCGAACGCCGTGGTAACCACGATCGCGCCCAGCGAAACCAGCAGCCGGGCCCGCAGTTCGGTGAGGTGGTCGACCAGCGACATGGTCGCGTCGGGATTGACCCGGCTGCGCCGGTTACGCGGGTTCAGCCGTCTCAGCGGACCGAGAGCGCGCGCTGAGGCCCTGGCACCTTTCACCACATTCGGTCAGAATGCCGCCGGGCTAGGCCGGCCGCGCCTCGGTGTGACCCTGCTCCGCGGGCGCGGGGTGTTCGACGCGCTGCGACTGCACCGGCGTGGGGTTTTCGATGGCGGCGTCGGTCTTGTTCTCGCTCTGCATCTCGCGGACCTCGGACTTGAAGATCCGCAGCGACTTGCCCAGCGAGCGCGCTGCAT
This sequence comes from Mycobacterium sp. NGS61, assembly GCF_059812325.1. NCBI lineage: Bacteria > Bacillati > Actinomycetota > Actinomycetes > Mycobacteriales > Mycobacteriaceae > Mycobacterium > Mycobacterium sp. NGS61. The sequence continues at coordinate 481,974 of NZ_JCALCL010000003.1, read as the reverse complement.
CGGGGAGCCGCTTGGCACCGAACAGCACGATCACCACAACGGCCAGGATTAGCCAGTGCCACGGTTGAAGACTGCCCACTTTGATTACCTCCAGACGTTGGCCCTGATGTTACCGCAGTACGGCTGCCGCACCGGGACACGCGCGCTGCGCGCCGTCGGCGCGACCGGCATCAGCCGAGTTCAGCGGCCTGGTAGGCCGCGATGGCCGCCTCCGCGGCGGATCGGACCCGGGACGCGAGCGACTCTGGCGCCAGCACCTTGACCTCGGATCCGAAGCCCAGCACCAGCCGCGCCATCCAGTCGTCGGAGGCATAGGTCATCGTCGCCTCGCAGGAGCCGTCGGAGTGTTCGCGTACCTCCCGCAACGGGTAGTACTCGAACATCCACGACGCGGACGGCGCCACCAGCAGCGTCGCCGACGGCAAGGACGGGTCGCCGTCGAACAGCGAGGTGTCCGGCGGCGATTGCCGTGCCGGTTCCGGCGGCGAGGCGGGTTCACCCAGGTCGGTGGCGTCGACGATGCGGTCGAACCGGAACAGTCGGACCCCCTCGGCCTCGCGCGACCACGCTTCCAGGTAGCTGTGGCCGCCGATCAGCAGCACCCGGATCGGGTCGACGGTCCGCTGGGTCAGCGAGTCGTGCGAGGCGGCGTAATAGTCGAGGGTCAGCGCATGTCCGTCGCGGATGGCCGCACGTACGACCGCTGCGGCGCGGCTCTCCACCGGCGCTGGTTTTTCCACCGCGGACACGGTGTCCTCATGTCCGACGGCGCCGGCCGCCGCGGCGATCTTGGCGATCGCGCTGCGCGCTGCCTGCGGATCGACGACGCCGGGAATGTCGGCCAGCGCGCGCAATGCCACCAACAGCCCGGTTGCCTCCGGCGACGTCAGTTTGAGCGGCCGGTCGATTCCCGCCGAGAACGTCACCTTGACGGTGTCGCCGGAGAACTCGAAGTCGATCAGGTCGCCGGGGTAATAGCCCGGCAGACCGCACATCCAGAGCTGGTTGAGGTCGGCTTCGAACTGCTTGTCGGACACGCCGAGTTCGGCGGCCGCCTCGGCTTTGGTGATCGCCGGATTCGACATCAGGTAGGGCACCATGTTCAGCAGTCGCACCAGCCGGTTGGACAGTTGGGTCACGCCGGCGCCTCCGCCACAGCGGCCGCCGCCCGGAGCCGCGCCAGGACATCCTCGCGCAGCGATTGCGGCTGCAACACGATCGCGTCGGCGCCATAACCGGCGATCTCACGGGCCAGTCGGTCGCTGAATCCGATGTCGATCTCGATCACGTCGCCGTCGCGGCCGGCCAGTCGCTGCGGGCCGACCGGCCTGCCGGTGCGCCGCAATGCGGTGCCGCGTCCGTCGGCCACCCAGACGCTGGCCTGCGCGCCGGTCGGCGCTTCGGCGACGGCGGCGGCCACGATCCCGGGAAGATCAACATCCTCGGGCACGGTGACCGCGCCGGGCTGCCCGATGGGCGTGACGCCGGGACCGATCCGCGAGAGTCGGAACGTGCGGGTGGCGTTGCGGTCCCGGTCATGCCCGACGAGATACCAGCGGCCTTTCTCGGTGACGACGCCCCACGGTTCGACCGTGCGGGTGGTGAACGGTTCGGCGCGCGACGGGCGGTGCGGAAACTGGACGGCCTGCCGAGATTGGATGGCCGCCAACAGGATTCCCAGGATGTCTTCCGAGCCCCGCAGGCCGGGAACACCGGGCGGTGAGGCGATGGCCACCGGGGCACCGGAATCGACCTCCACACCGGCCGCGCGCAGCTTGAGCAGGGCGCCCTGAGTGGCGGTGATCAGCTCCGGCGATTCCCACAACTGGGTGGCGACCGCGACCGCCGCCGCCTCGGCGGCAGTCAACTCGACCTCCGGCAGCGCGTAGGCCTCGCGGTTGATGCGGTAGCCCTCGGTGGGGTCCAGATTGGACACTCTGCCGACCTCGAGCGGGATGCCCAAGTCGCGCAACTCGTTCTTGTCCCGCTCGAACATCCGCGAGAACGCTTCGGCGGTGGGGCTTTCGGAGTAGCCGGCGACGTTGGACCTGATCTTCTCGGCGGTGATGTAGCCGCGCGTGGACAGCAGGGCGATCACGAGGTTGACCAGCCGTTCGACTTTCGAAGTGGGCATCCGTCCTAGGTTAGATGCCTCGACTCCTTTTCATGCGCGGGCGCGAGCTTATGCGCAGGTTCGAGTAGCGCCGGGTTCGGTCACATACTCGCGATGAGTCGTTTCACCCGCTCGTCGACCGCCCGGAACGGGTCTTTGCACAGCACCGTGCGCTGCGCCTGGTCATTGAGCTTCAGGTGCACCCAGTCGACGGTGAAGTCACGACCGGCAGCCTGGGCTGCGCTGATGAACTCCCCGCGCAGCCGGGCGCGGGTGGTTTGCGGCGGGTGGTCCACCGCGTCGGCGATCTCCTCGTCGGTGGTGACCCGGGTGGCCAGACCCTTGCGTTGCAGCAGGTCGAAGACACCGCGGCCGCGCTTGATGTCGTGGTAGGCCAGGTCGAGCTGCGCGATCTTGGGGTCGGACAACTCCATGTTGTAGCGGTCCTGGTAGCGCTGGAAGAGCTTGCGCTTGATGACCCAGTCGATCTCGGTGTCCACCTTGGCGAAGTCCTGGCTCTCCACGGCGTCGAGCTGGCGGCCCCACAGGTCGACGACCTGCTCGATCTGCGCGTTGGGTTCACGGTTCTGCAGGTGCTCGACCGCGCGACTGTAGTACTCCCGCTGGATGTCCAGCGCGCTGGCCTGACGGCCGCCGGCCAGCCGGACCGGGCGGCGACCGGTGACGTCGTGGCTGACTTCGCGGATGGCGCGAATCGGGTTGTCCAAGGAGAAGTCCCGGAACGCCACCCCCGCCTCGATCATCTCCAGCACCAGCGCGGCGGTGCCGACCTTGAGCATGGTGGTGGTCTCGGACATGTTGGAGTCACCCACGATGACGTGCAGACGGCGGTACTTCTCGGCGTCGGCGTGCGGTTCGTCGCGGGTGTTGATGATGGGCCGGCTGCGGGTGGTCGCGCTGGACACACCTTCCCAGATGTGTTCGGCGCGCTGGGACAGGCAGAACGTCGCGGCTTTGGGGGTCTGCAGCACCTTGCCGGCCCCGCAGATCAGCTGGCGGGTGACCAGGAACGGCAGCAGCACGTCGGAGATGCGGGAGAATTCGCCGGCGCGCACGATCAGGTAGTTCTCGTGGCAGCCGTAGGAGTTGCCCGCGGAGTCGGTGTTGTTCTTGAACAGGTAGATGTCGCCGCCGATGCCCTCGTCGGCGAGCCGCTGTTCGGCGTCGACCAGCAGGTCTTCCAGCACCCATTCGCCGGCGCGGTCGTGGGTGACTAGTTGCACCAGGCTGTCGCATTCGGCGGTGGCGTACTCGGGGTGACTGCCCACGTCGAGGTAGAGCCGGGCGCCGTTGCGCAGGAACACGTTGGAGCTGCGTCCCCACGACACCACGCGGCGGAACAGATAGCGGGCCACCTCGTCCGGGCTGAGTCGACGATGCCCGTGGAAGGTGCAGGTGACACCGAACTCGGTCTCGATGCCCATGATTCGTCGCTGCACGTTATCGAGGGTACTTGCTGTCCTACCGCTGCAGTCAGCAAGCCGCGCCTGTGCCGCAACTGTGACCGGACGCGTCGGACCTGTTTCCGGCAGACCCGCGGCGCACTCCGATGCCGCGCCTACTCGGGGGACTCGCCTTCGGACTCTGCAGCGCTGTCCGATTCCGGCTCGCCGTCCTGCAGCAGGCTTTCCACCGTCGACCGGGTGAGGCGTTTGAACGCCCGCCGCGGCCGGTTGGCGTCGAGGATCGCGACTTCCAGGCTGGCCACACCTACGCTGGCCTGGCCGTTGCTACTGGAGTCGGCACTGCCGGCGCGCAGCGCTTCCACCGCCATCCGCAGGGCGTCGGGCAGCTCGGCTTCCTCGGCGAACGACTCCTTGAGTGCGTTGATGATCGGTTCGGTGGTGCCGCCCATCACCACGAAATGCGGCTCGTCGGCGATCGACCCGTCGTAGGTGATCCGGTAGAGCTCCGGGGCCTTCGTCTCGCCGTAGTGGGCGACTTCAGCCACGCACAGTTCCACTTCGTAGGGCTTGGCCTGCTCGGTGAAGATGCTGCCCAGCGTCTGGGCGTAGACGTTGGCGAGCTGCCTGCCGGTGACATCGCGACGGTCGTACGCGTAGCCGCGGGTGTCGGCAAATTGGATGCCGCCGCGGCGCAGGTTGTCGAACTCGTTGAACTTGCCGGCCGCGGCGAAACCGACCCGGTCGTACAGCTCGCTGATCTTCTGCAGCGATCGCGAGGGATTCTCCGCGACGAACAGCACGCCACCGGCGTAGGCCAGAGCCACCACGCTGCGTCCGCGGGCAATGCCCTTGCGGGCGAGCTCGCTGCGCTCGCGCATCGCCTGTTCGGGCGAGATGAAATACGGGAAGCTCACTTCTCACCGCCATCGGGGCCGAAAGTATCAGCGCGCGAACGACTTTCGATGACACCGCGCGCGAGTTCAGCGATCCGGCGCTCCGGGATCTCCATCGCGCCGTCGGCGTCGATGGTGACCGCGGTGGGATAGATGCCGCGGACCAGGTCCGGACCGCCCGTCGCGGAGTCGTCGTCGGCAGCGTCGTAGAGCGCTTCGACCGCGACCCGCAGGGCCGAATCCGCGTCGGCGACTTGGGAATACAGCTTCTTGATGGACGACTTGGCGAAGATCGAGCCCGAGCCCACCGACTGGTAGCCCTCCTCTTCGATGTTCCAGCCGCCGGCGGCGTCGAAGGACACGATGCGACCCGCTGACTCCGGGTCGGCGGCATGGATGTCGTAACCGACCAGCAGCGGCAGCGCCACCAGGCCCTGCATGGCGGCGGGCAGGTTGCCGCGCACCATGATCGCCAGCCGGTTCACCTTGCCGGCGAACGTCAGCGGCACGCCTTCGAGCTTCTCGTAGTGCTCGAGTTCGACCGCGTAGAGGCGGGCGAATTCGACCGCGATCGCCGCGGTGCCTGCGATGCCGGTGGCGGTGTAGTCGTCGGTGATGTAGACCTTGCGCACGTCGCGCCCGGCGATCATGTTGCCCTGCGTGGATCGCCGGTCTCCGGCGATCAGGACTCCGCCCGGATACTTCAGCGCGACGATGGTGGTGCCGTGCGGCAGCTGGTCGCCGAGCGAGGCACCAGTGATCCCGACGGGCAGCAACTCCGGTGCCTGGCGGCGCAGGAAGTCAGCAAACGACGACAGGTCTATGCCTGAGGATCCGGGAAGTGCTGAGTTGATGGGTAGGCGATCGGGCGACTGCCAGGTCACTGGCCGCCCTTTTGGACGTATGCCCGCACGAAGTCCTCGGCGTTCTCCTCCAGGACGTCGTCGATCTCGTCGAGCAGATCGTCGGTGTCCTCGGTCAGCTTCTCGCGGCGTTCCTGGCCAGCGGCCGCCGCACCGGTGACGTCGTCGTCATCGCCGCCGCCACCGCCGCGTTTGGTCTGCTCCTGCGCCATCGCCGCCTCCTGCTCGTCATACGCCCTTCGGGCGGGTGTCCATTCGCCCGTTGACTTTTCTCTACCCTACCGGTCGGCCCCGACATTTCGTCGGTCTGACCACGCCGTCAACCGGTCACCGCGTCAGCTGTTCCACCAGCTCCACGGCGCTGTCCACCGAATCCAGCAACTCCCCCACATGTGCTTTGCTGCCACGCAGCGGCTCCAGCGTCGGGATCCGTACCAGCGAGTCACCGCCGAGGTCGAAAATCACCGAGTCCCAACTGGCCGCGGCGATGTCGGCCCCGAACCGGCGTAGGCACTCGCCGCGGAAGTATGCGCGGGTGTCCGTCGGGGGGTTGTCCACCGCCTCGAGCACCTGATGCTCGCTAACCAGGCGCTTCATCGATCCGCGCGCCACCAGGCGGTTGTACAGGCCTTTGTCCAATCGCACGTCGGAGTACTGCAGATCCACCAGGTGCAGCCGCGGCGCCGACCAGCTCAGGTTCTCGCGCTGGCGAAACCCTTCCAGCAGCCGCAGCTTGGCCGGCCAGTCCAGCAGCTCGGCACACTCCATCGGGTCCCGTTCGAGCAGATCGAGTGCGTGTGCCCAGGTTTCCACGACGTGCGAGGCACGGGGATCCGGGTCGCGGCTGTCGACCAGCTTGGCGACCCTATCGAGGTAGATCCGTTGCAGCGCAAGGGCCGTCAACTCGCGACCGTCGACCAGCGCGACGGTCTGACGCAGCGACGGGTCGCGGCTGACCGCGTGCACGGCGTGCACCGGGCGCGCCAGGGCCAGGTCACTGAGGTCGACCCCTTCCTCGATCAGGTCCAGCGCTAGGGCGGTGGTGCCCAGCTTCAGGTAGGTCGAGGTCTCGGCGAGGTTGGCGTCACCGATGATGACGTGCAGCCGTCGGTACCGGTCGGCGTCGGCGTGCGGTTCGTCGCGGGTGTTGATGATGCCGCGCTTGAGGGTGGTCTCCAGGCCGACTTCGACCTCGATGTAGTCCGACCGTTGCGACAACTGGAAGCCGGCCTCATCACCGGAGGCGCCGATGCCGACGCGCCCGGATCCGGTCACCACCTGTCGCGACACCAGGAACGGCGTCAGGCCGGCGATGATGGCCGAGAACGGCGTCTGCCGCGACATCAGGTAATTCTCGTGCGACCCGTAGGACGCACCCTTGCCGTCGACGTTGTTCTTGTAGAGCTGCAGTTTCGCGGCACCGGGCACGCTGGCGACATGCCGTGCGGCCGCCTCCATCACCCGTTCGCCGGCCTTGTCCCAGATCACCGCGTCCATCGGGTCGGTGCATTCCGGCGCCGAATACTCCGGGTGGGCGTGGTCGACGTAGAGCCGGGCCCCATTGGTCAGGATCATGTTGGCCGCGCCGACCTCGTCGGCATCGACGACGGGTGGCGGTCCGGCCGAGCGGCTCAGATCGAACCCACGCGCGTCGCGCAGCGGCGATTCGACCTCGTAATCCCAGCGGGTACGTTTGGCGCGCTGGATGCCGGCGGCCGCGGCATAGGCCAGAACGGCTTGGGTCGAGGTGAGGATCGGGTTGGCGGTCGGGTCCGACGGCGAGGAGATGCCGTACTCGACCTCCGTCCCGATAATCCGTTGCATGCCTTGAAGCCTAGGCCCGCCGACGATGCAGCCCCTGCGGGGGCTGGTGAGGAGGCGGGCAATCAAGCCGAGCCCGCCGACGATGCAGCCCCTGCGGGGGCTGCTCCCCCGCCGTTGGCTCTGCGTCTAGGGCGACAAAGTGCGAGTAAGCCGCACCCTGCGCGCAGAGTGAACGGCTACTGTGACCCGCCATGAGCCCATCATCGGCCACGGACCAGGCGGAAAGCTGGTTCTTGCAGCGCGGTCTGCCGTCGGTGCTGACGACACGCGGGCGGTGGCGACGACTCTGGTCGCGGTCGGCGCCGATGTTGGCGGCCTACGCCACGCTGCACTGTTGGACTCTGCCGATCCTGTTCGTCGCGGACCCGGAGCACATCGTGATCGAAGGACAGCTCACCCCTCGGGACTTCTTCCTACTGGCGCTCCTCGGACTGGCCCCGGTGGCGATGGCGGTCGTCGGTTGGCTGGTGTCGCGGATGGCGGACCGTCGTAGACGCGCGACGGCCTCGACGGTGTCTACAGCGCTGGTGGGGATCGTGATTGCTCTCCAGAACGGACCGCAGCATCTCGGCAACGCTGCGGGCACCGCCGCGGTGTTGATGCTGTTGACCGGACTCGGGGTCGGGTCCGTCGCCGGTTGGTCGGCCCGCATGACGCTGTCGCACCTCACCACGATCGGCGGCCTCGCAGTTCGGGCGCTGCCGGTAGTTCTGCTGACCACCCTGGTCTTCTTCAATGGCAATGTCTGGCTGATGTCGGCGACCATCACCGGCGGCCGATTGGCGCTCGCAGTGGTGTTCTTGGTCGGCATCTCCGCCGCGTTCGTGGTCTCTGCGACCGCAGAACGTATCCGGCCAATGCTGCGCTCGCCAACCGGGGTCACCGACGAGGCAGAACGCCTAGCCGACACGCCCTTTGCGGCGATGCCGGACCCGCCGAACGCACCCGCGTTGAGCAGGATTGAGCGCGTCAACGTAGTTTTCGTGCTGGTCGCCTCGCAACTGACCCAGATCACGGTGGTCGCGGCGCTCACTAGCGGGATCTATGTGGTCCTCGGTTTGATCGTGCTGACTCCGGCCCTGCTCAAAGAGTGGGCCCGCACCACCGAGGCCAACTCGACGATTCTGAACCTGACGGTTCCCGTGCCTGATTCGCTGACTCATTTGTGCTTATTCCTGGGGGCGTTGACCTTCATGTACGTCAGCGCCCGCGCGGCCGGCGACGACGACTACCGCGCGACGTTCGTCGACCCGCTGATCGCCGACCTGCGTGCCGCCCTGGTGGCGCGTGGCCGGTATCGCGGTCCGGTAGCGACTACGCCGATGATTGACGCTGGTGAGCTGGGTGATTAGGTTCACCCTGTGTCAGCCCCACAATCGAGTTCCACATCCCGCCATGCCGCGGGTGACCTGTCCGGGAAGCGTTACGGCGAAGTACTTCTCGTAACCCCCGGCGAGGCGGGTCCGCAAGCCACCGTCTACAACAGCTTCCCGCTCAACGACTGTCCGGCCGAGCTCTGGTCGGCTCTGGACGCTCACGCCATCGCAACCGAAAACGGTGCGGCCACTGCGCTACTCAACGGTCCGCGCTACTGGTTGATGAACAGCATCGAGAAGCCCTCTGCGGGAATGCAGATCATCAAGACCTTCGGGGGCATCGACATGTTGCTGCAGGCCACTGTGCTGCTCTCGTCGATGAACCCGTCGCCGTACACCGTCAACCAGGTGAGCCGCAACACAGTGTTCGTCTTCGACGCTGGCCAGGAGATCTATGAACTTCAGGACCCGCACGGCCGGCAGTGGGTGATGCAAACCTGGAGCCAGGTGGCCGACCCCAACCTGTCGCGGGCGGATCTGCCCAAGCTTGGCGAGCGACTCAACCTGCCGACGGGCTGGGCGTATCACTCGCGTGTGCTCTCCGACGAGTTGCGCGTCGACACCACCACCCAAGCCGCTCAGGTACTGCAGGATGACCTGACCAACAGCTATTCGCTGGTGACCTGAGTCTGAACGCGCCTGGGCTACAGGTACTGACCCAGGTTCGACTCGGTATCGATGGCCCGCGACGCGCTCGACGACTTGCCGGTGACCAGGGTGCGGATATAGACGATCCGTTCACCCTTCTTGCCCGAAATCCGCGCCCAGTCATCGGGATTGGTGGTGTTGGGCAAGTCCTCGTTCTCGGCGAACTCGTCGACGATCGAGTCGAGCAGGTGCTGGATGCGCAGACCCGGCTGGCCTGTCTCCAACACCGACTTGATCGCGTTCTTCTTTGCCCGGTCGACGACGTTCTGGATCATTGCCCCGGAGTTGAAGTCCTTGAAGTACATGACTTCCTTGTCACCGTTGGCGTAGGTGACCTCCAGGAACCGGTTGTCGTCGATCTCGGCGTACATCCGCTCGACGACCTTCTCGATCATCGCCCGGATGCAGGCACCGCGGTCGCCCTCGAACTCGGCGAGGTCGTCGGCGTGCACCGGCAGCGTGTCCACCAGGTACTTGGAGAAGATGTCCTGTGCCGCTTCGGCATCCGGGCGCTCGATCTTGATCTTCACGTCCAGACGGCCGGGCCGCAGGATGGCCGGGTCGATCATGTCCTCGCGGTTGGAGGCGCCGATCACGATGACGTTCTCGAGTCCCTCGACACCGTCGATCTCGGACAGCAACTGCGGCACCACGGTGGTCTCGACGTCCGAGGAGACGCCGGTGCCGCGGGTGCGGAAGATCGAGTCCATCTCGTCGAAGAACACGATCACCGGGGTGCCCTCGGAGGCCTTTTCCCGGGCCCGCTGGAAGATCAGCCGGATGTGCCGCTCGGTCTCGCCGACGAACTTGTTGAGCAGTTCGGGGCCCTTGATGTTGAGGAAGTAGGACTTGGCCTCGCGGGCGTCGTCCCCACGCAGGTCCGCCATCTTCTTCGCCAGCGAGTTTGCCACCGCCTTGGCGATCAGGGTCTTACCGCAACCGGGCGGGCCATAGAGCAGCACACCCTTGGGCGGACGCAACGCGTACTCGCGGTACAGATCCTTGTGCAGGAACGGCAACTCGACGGCGTCACGGATCTGCTCGATCTGACGGGTCAGACCACCAATGTCGGAGTAGCTGACATCCGGCACCTCTTCGAGCACCAGGTCCTCGACCTCGGCCTTCGGGATGCGCTCGAACGCGTAGCCGGCTTTGGTGTCGACCAGCAGCGAGTCACCCGGCCGCAGTTTGCGGGGCCGGCTGTCGTCGTTGAGGGCGTCGGGATGCCCTTCGGGCAGGTCCTCAGCGACCAGCGGTTCGGCCAGCCAGACGATGCGCTCCTCGTCAGCGTGGCCGACCACCAACGCCCGGTGCCCGTCGTTGAGCACCTCACGCAGCGTGGAGATCTCACCGACCGATTCGAACGTCCCGACCTCGACCACGGTCAGTGCCTCGTTGAGCCGGACGGTCTGGCCCTTCCGCATCGACGAGGTGTCGATGTTCGGCGAGCACGTCAGACGCATCTTGCGACCCGAGGTGAACACGTCGACGGTCTCGTCCTCGTGCGTGCCGAGTAGCACGCCGTAACCGCTGGGCGGCTGCCCCAACCGGTCCACTTCTTCGCGCAGCGCCAGCAGTTGTTGGCGAGCCTCTTTAAGAGTTTCCATTAATTTGGAATTGCGCGCGGCGAGTGAGTCGATACGGGCTTCGAGTTGATGGACGTCGCGGGCCGTGCGCGTGGAGCTCTGATGGGCCGCTACGTTGTCCAGTTGCTCGCGCAGCACTGCTGCTTCACGACGCAACTGTTCCAACTCGGCAGCATCTTCGCTGGACAGGGGGATATCGCGGGGGTTCTTGAATGCTTCAGAACGCTCTGAGTCACCCATGTTGCGCTCCTTTCCCGCACCAGGAATGGCGTGGCGGATACATCCAAGCTACCGGCCAACCGCGAATGATGTGCGCAGTCAAATGCCCTTGAAAAGTTACAAGTTGGGTCACGCTGGTAATCTCGGGTTCTACTCGGGCCGCGCGAAAGGACTTCTGTGACGACGAAATCCCTAGCCACAGGCATTCTTATCGATGCGACGACAGGCTGCGCAAGCCCGGATGTGACTTACGTTTCATTCCGGTGGTTACCCACTTATCGGCGATAACCGCGCCCGCAAACGAATGTCCCGCAACGTCCGCGTAACACTGAGCGCCGCCCTCGTCACAGCGGCGGTCGCGATAGCCGGCTGTTCGCATGACACCGCAAAGAATATGGGCGCCAACGATTCGTCGCTGCCTGCTGCCTCGTCGAGCGCACCGGCCGCCCCGCCGACCGCTCCCCTGCCCGCGCCCGAAGCTCTCAGCGACATCCTGGTTCGGCTTGCCGATCCAGCCGTGCCTGGTGCCGAGAAGTTGAATCTTGTTCAGGGCTCCGGTCCGGATACCGTCGGCGCCTTGGACCGTTTCACCACCGCCGCACGTGACGGCGGCTACCTGCCGATGACGTTCGTCGCCAACAACATCGCCTGGTCAAGTCAGAACCCGTCGAACGCGATGGCCACCGTCGTGGTCACCACCGCCAACCCGCAGCACCGCGAGTTCACCTTCCCGATGGAGTTCACCCCGTTCCAGGGCGGATGGCAGCTGTCACGCAAGACCGCGGAGATGCTGTTGGCCATGCAGAATGCGGGAACGCTGCCCCCGACATCGCCGCCGCCGCCCGGGCCTCCCCCGGTACCCGGCTCAGACCCCAGCCCGGCACCCGCGCCGCCCGCCAGCCCGTCGCCGACGCCGTAGCGCACCGTGTGGATCGGCTGGCTGGAATTCGATCTGCTGTTGGGTGATGTGCACTCCCTCAAGCAGAAACGCTCGGTGATCCGCCCGGTCGTCGCCGAACTGCACCGCAAGTTCAGCGTGTCCGCCGCCGAGACCGGGTCACAGGATCTGCATCGTCGCGCGGGGATCGGGTTGGCGGTGGTGTCGGCCGATCGGGCGCATGCGCTCGACGTTCTCGACCGGGCCGAACGGCTGGTCGCGGCACACCCGGAATTCGAGCTGCTCTCGGCGCGCAGAGGATTGCACCGCAGCGACGACGACTAGGCCAGCTCGGTCTGTTGCCGATCAGCCGTCGCGACCCTCGCGCTTGCGACCCAGCGGCATCGGCGCAACCGTGCCGGGCGCCAAGCGGCGCATCGCGATCAGGAAGGCGGTGTGCCCGCGCATCGTGTGTTGTGGCCGCACCGCCAACCCGACCACATTCCAGCCGCGCTGCAACGTCTCCCAGGACCGCGGTTCGGTCCAGCACTGTTGGGCGCGCACCGCCTCCACCGTCTTAGAGAGCTGGGTGACGGTGGCGACGTAGATCACCAGCACGCCGCCGGCGACCACCAGTCGCGACACCGCATCGAGCACGTCCCACGGCGCCAGCATGTCCAGCACCGCGCGGTCGAAGGATCCGTCGGGCAAGTCGGAATCGGCGAGGTCACCGAGGATTAATTGCCAGTTGTCCGGCAGCTCGCCGTAGTAGCTGCCGACATTGCGCCGGGCGTGTTCGGCGTGGTCGGCGCGCTGCTCGTAGGACACGACCTGCCCTCGGGGGCCGACCGCCCGCAGCAGCGACAGGGTGAGGGCACCGGAACCGGCGCCGGCTTCCAGCACCCGCGCGCCGGGAAAGATGTCGCCCTCGTGCACGATCTGGGCGGCGTCTTTGGGGTAGATCACCTGCGGTCCGCGCGGCATGGACATGACGTAGTCGACCAGCAGCGGACGGAGCACCAGGAACAGCGCGCCGTTGCTGGACTTGACCACGCTGCCCTGCTCCAGGCCGATGATCGTGTCGTGGGCGATGCGGCCGCGATGAGTGTGGAATTCGCTGCCCGGCGTGAGCGTGATGGTGTAGTGGCGGCCCTTGGCGTCGGTGAGCTGGACGCGCTCGCCGACAGTGAACGGACCGGTGGCTGACACGCCGTCCAGCGTGCCAGTCGACTCGCCGACCACGTTTATCGGGGTTGACCACGATTTGTCGTAGGCCGGTCATAAGCTGCGAATATGACCAATCAGCTGGCGGCTGCCCCGCCGGTTGCGCACAGCTCGCGGCCGGCGTTGTCCCCGTCGCGGGCTGCGGACTTCAAGCAGTGCCCGCTGCTGTACCGGTTCCGGGCGATCGACCGGCTACCGGAGGCGCCGTCCACACCCCAGCTGCGCGGGTCCTTGGTGCACGCCGCCTTGGAGCGGCTGTACGGCTTGCCCGCCGGGCAGCGCGATCCGCAGACCGCCAGCGCTCTGGTCGAGCCGGCGTGGGAGCAGGTGCTGGCCCGCGAGCCAGACCTGCTCGCCGGACTGGAACCCGATCAGCGGACCCAGCTGCTCGACGAGGCGCGGGCGCTGCTGGCGGGTTACTACCGGCTCGAGGACCCGACCCGTTTCGACCCGCAGTGCTGCGAGCAGCGGGTCGAGGTCGAACTGGCCGACGGCACCTTGCTGCGCGGCTACATCGACCGGATCGACGTCGCTGCCACCGGTGAGCTGCGCGTGGTCGACTACAAAACCGGCAAGGCGCCGCCGGAAGCGCGCGCCCTGGCCGAATTCAAGGCCATGTTCCAGATGAAGTTCTATGCGGTGGCGTTGTTTCGCTCGCGTGGCGTGCTGCCTACCCGGCTGCGGCTGATCTACCTCGCCGACGGTCAACTGCTGGACTACACGCCGGACCGTGACGAACTGCTGCGATTCGAGAAGACACTGATGGCGATGTGGCGCGCGATCCAAGCTGCCGGCCAGACAGGCGATTTCCGGCCCAGCCCATCGCGGTTGTGCAACTGGTGTGCCCACCAGGTGCACTGCCCAGCCTTCGGTGGCACCCCGCCGCCCTACCCGGGCTGGCCGACCGAACCGGCGGCATGAGCGGCAGCTTTTACCGCCGTCTACCCCGACTCGGCGACGGCGATGAACGGTTTGAATCGACGGAATTCACGCGCAGCAACTGGGGGCCGGATCTGCAGCACGGGTCTCCGCCGATGGCGCTGCTGACCAAGCTGGTGGAAGAACTCTCGGCGGGATCAGGCTTGCGAATCGGCCGACTCAGCCTGGACATTCTGGGCGCAATCCCGGTCGCCCCGGTGCGTGCCCGCGCCTGGATGCAGCGGCCGGGATCGCGGGTGGCGATGATGTCGGCTGAGATGCACGTCGACCGGACGGATGGCTCCACCCGCGCCGTCGCGCGCCTGTCCGCGTGGTTGATCGCGGTATCCGACACCGCCGACGCCGCCTCGGACCGCTATCCGCCGGTACCAGAAGGTCCCGCCCAGCCCGTCCCGGACGTATTCGCCGATGCCGGGGGCTATTTCGATGCGATCACCTGGCGCCCGCAGCGCGTGGACGACGGCGCCGAGGCGCTGTCCTGGTTCAGTCCGATCGTGCGCATCGTCGACGCCGAGGAGACGACGGCCCTGCAGCGCCTCGCCGCCGTGGTGGACTGCGCGAACGGGGTCGGCAAAATTCTGGATCCAGGCGAATTCGCGTTCATGAACACCGACACCGTGGTGCATCTGCATCGACTGCCCGTCGGCAACGACTTCGCGCTGCGTGCCCGCGCGTCCGTCGGCCCGGACGGCGCCGGGGTGACCACGGGCGAGATCTTCGATATCGCGGGATTCATCGGCACCTCCGCGCAGACGCTGTTGATCCAACGGCGATAGCGCAGCGGCGCAGGCGCTGGCCTCTCTCAGCCACCGGCGGCGCGGGCCGTGCGGTGCCGGGATCTGACCTGCAGGGCCCCTAGTCCAGCGCCGTCAACTCCTGCAGCACCGTGGGAATCAGTTCGCTGACCGTCGGATGGATGTGCATGGTGCGCGACAGCGTGGTGTACGGCGCTTTGGCTGACATGACGTCCAAGACGCAGTGCACGGCCTCGTCGCCGCCGACACCGAAGATCGCCGCGCCCAAGATCTCGTCGGTGTCGGCGTCGACCACGATCTTCATGAACCCCTGTGTCTCACCCTTTTCCACGGCCCGGCCGACCCGCGTCATCGGCCGCTTGCCGACCAGCACCGTGCGGCCCGAGTCGCGGGCCTGCCGGACGGTCATACCGGCGCGCCCCAGCGGCGGGTCGATGTAGAGGGCGTAGGTGGTGATGCGATCGCTGACCTTGCGGGAGTCGTCATCGAGCAGGTTGGCGGCTACGATCTCGAAGTCGTTGTAGGAGGTGTGGGTGAAAGCACCCTTGCCGTTGCAGTCCCCCAGCGCCCAGATGTGGTCGATGTTGGTCTTGAGTTGGTCGTCGACTTCGATGTAGCCGCGCGCGTCGGTCTGCACACCGGCCGCGTCTAGGCCGAGTTCGTCGGTGTTGGGCTGGCGGCCCACCGCAATCAGTAGATGAGTCCCCGCGATCGCATCGGCACCGGCACTCGACGTGAGTTCAAATCCGTTGTCGCGCTTACTGACTCGTACACCGTCGGCGCCGGTGACGACGATGATGCCTTCAGCTTCCAGGATCTCGCGGATGGTCGCCGACACGTCTTCGTCCTCACGGGCGGCCAACCGCGGCCCCCGCTCGACGACGGTCACCCGGGCACCGAAGCGGCGGTACATCTGCGCGAACTCCAGCGCGATGTAACTACCGCCGACGATCACGAGATGCTCGGGCACCGTGTCGAGATCGAGCACCGAAACATTGGTCAGGTAGTCGACTTCCGCCAGGCCGGGGATGTCCGGCACCACCGCGCGGCCGCCGACGTTGAGGTAGATCCGGTCGGCGCGCAGCAGTTCGTTCCCGACCCGCACGGTGTGCGGATCCTCGAATCGTGCGTGTCCGCGGAAGACGGTGCAGCCCTTCATGCCGTCCAACCAGGATTCGACGCCGTGGCGGTCCTTGAGCATGATGTCGTCTTTGCGGGCCTTGACCTTGCCCATGTCGATGGTGACCGGTCCGGTCCCGACTCCGTATTCCGCGCCACGCCGCGCCAGGTGCGCGGCATGGGCGCTGGCCACCAGGGTCTTGGTAGGGATGCAGCCGTAGTTGACGCAGGTGCCGCCGACGTGCTGGCGCTCGATGACTGCGACCCGCTGTCCGGCGGCGGTCAGCCGCCCGGCCAACGGCGGTCCGGCCTGGCCGGCGCCGATGACGATCGCGTCGAACGTCTGCGTCACAAAGCTGCCGCGACGGCGACGATGGCGAACGCGCCCAGCACGGCAACCGCGTCTTCGAGCAGGGCGATCGGCAGGTCGTGGCCGCCGTTCTTGGCCACCAGCGCGCGCCGGGCCTGGTAGCCGCCGATGGTGCCGAGCACGGCCCCGACGATGCCGGCCCCCAGAGCCGCCCACTTGTGCCCCCACGCGGTGCCGAGGACCGCGCCGGCGAACCCGCCGGTGATCAGCCGGACCGCGAACACCGGTGTCGCGGTGCGTGGCGGCGTCTTGGGCAGTTTGTCGTTGACCAGCTCAGCGACTGCCAGCAGGCTCAGGATCACCACGGTCACCAGGTTGCCGACCCAGGCAGCCCAGGTTCCGGTCAGGTTGAGCCAGCTCAGCGCCACCGCCCAGCTGACCGCAGCAGGCGCCGTCAGGGATCGCAGACCCGCCACGACACCGATGAGCATGGCCAGCAGCAGGACAGTAACTTGCGTCACAGCAATCCCTCCTGGGACAGACGTAGCGCCTGGATACGGCGGCCGGACTTCCGTGGATGCACGGGTTCCAGCGGGACGCTAGCACAGCTAATGTCCGGGCAGCGGGTCAGAATCTGCAGAACCTGATGTCTGAGGCCAGGATCGCCTTGGCCCCGATCACGGCCAGCTGGTCCATGATTCCGTTGACGTCGCGGCGCGGCACCAGCGCGCGGACCGCGACCCACTGCGGGTCGGCCAGCGGGGCGATGGTCGGCGACTCCAGACCCGGGGTGATCGCGGTCGCCTTGTCCAGCACCGAGCGCGGGCAGTCGTAGTCGAGCATCAGGTACTGCTGACCGAACACCACGCCCTGCACCCGGGCGATCAATTGGTCACTGGCAGCGCCGGATTGGCTGTCTGCGCGTTCGATCAGCACCGCTTCCGAATCGCACAGCGGCTCACCGAAAGCCACCAGATCATGCAGGCTCAGGGTGCGTCCGGAGCCCACCACATCGGCGATGGCGTCGGCAACTCCCAGTTGCACGGAAATCTCCACGGCGCCATCGAGTCTGATGACAGTGGCATCAATGCCTTTGTCGGCCAGATCTTTTCGCACCAAATTGGGGTAGGCGGTAGCGATGCGCTTGCCCGCCAGATCCGCCGTCGTCCAGTCCAGCCCGGCCGGGCCGGCATAGCGGAACCTCGACGACCCGAAGCCCAGCGCCAGCCGTTCCCGCACCGGCGCGTCGGAGTCCAGCGCCAAATCGCGTCCGGTGATGCCGAAGTCGAGTTCCCCGGAACCGACGTAGATGGCGATGTCCTTGGGCCGCAGGAAGAAAAATTCGACGTTGTTGGCGGGATCGATGACGGTCAGGTCTTTGGGATCGGTGCGTCGGCGGTAGCCGGCCTCAGACAGGATCTCGGCGGCCGGTTCGCTCAACGCGCCCTTGTTGGGTACCGCCACGCGCAGCATGCTCACAGCTTCCGGTAGACGTCATCGAGGGACAGGCCGCGGGCGATCATCAATACCTGCGTCCAGTACAGCAACTGGCTGATCTCTTCGGCCAGCGCCGCGTCGGGTTCGTGCTCGGCAGCCAGCCACACCTCGCCGGCCTCCTCCAAGATCTTTTTGCCCAGCGCGTGCACGCCGGCGTCCAGCGCTGCCACGGTGGCGCTGCCCGCCGGCCGGGTGCGGGCGCGTTCGCCGAGTTCGGCGAACAGATCTTCGAAGGTCTTCACGGCCAGCGATTGTTCCACGTCCGTGCCGAACAGACGCAAAAGCACCCGATACGCCGGGTTTAAGGGCGCTTTTGCGTCTGCTCGCCCAAGTTCAGTCCTCCGGGTTGTAGCCGAGATTGGGGGCCAGCCAGCGCTCGGCTTCCCGCAGGGTCCAACCCTTGCGCTTGGCGTAGTCGGCGACCTGGTCCTGGGCCATCCGGCCGACCACGAAATACTGCGACTGCGGGTGGGAGAAATACCAGCCGCTGACCGCGGCACCGGGCCACATCGCCATCGACTCGGTGAGTTCGATGCCGGTGCGTTCTTTGACGTCCATCAGCTTCCACAGCGTCACCTTCTCGGTGTGCTCCGGGCAGGCCGGGTAACCGGGGGCGGGCCGAATGCCCTGGTACTTCTCGCTGATGAGCGCCTCGTTGTCCAGGTGCTCATCCGGCTGGTATCCCCAGAATTCCTCGCGGACCCGCTGGTGCATCCGTTCGGCGAACGCCTCGGCGAGGCGGTCGGCGATCGACTCCAGCAGGATTGCGCTGTAGTCGTCGAGAGCCTCTTTGAACTCCATGATCTTTTCCTGGCCGCCCAGCCCGGAGGTGACGGCGAAGGCGCCGACGTAGTCGCGCAGACCCGTTTCCTTCGGGGCGATGAAGTCGCCCAGCGACCGGTTGGGGATGCCGTCGCGGTGCTCACCCTGCTGACGCAGATTGTGCAACGTGGTCAGCACCTCGGTACGGGTGTCGTCGGTGTAGACCTCGACGTCGTCCCCGACTGCATTCGCCGGGAAAAAGCCGATCACCCCGTTGGCGGTCAGCCACTTCTCCTTGATCAGGGTGTCGAGCATCTGTTGCGCATCGTCGTAGAGCTTGCGGGCCGCCTCACCCGAGGCCGGGTTGTTGAGGATGTCGGGGAACCGGCCCTTCATCTCCCAGGCGTTGAAGAACGGCTGCCAGTCGATGTATTCGCGCAGCTCGGCGAGGTCGTAATCGAGAAACTCGCGGACCCCGAGGCCCGCGGCGGGTACCGGCGGCGTGTAACCGTCCCAGTCGATCGGCGTCCGGTTGGCGCGGGCCTTCTCCAGGGTCAGCGTCGGGCGCTCGTTCTTCTGAGCGTGCCGTTCGCGCAGCGATGCGTAGTCCTTTTCGGTGGCTTCCAACAGGGCCGGTCGCTGCTTGTCGTCGAGCAGCGCGGCGGCGACCGGCACCGACCGGGAGGCGTCCTTGACCCAGACCACCGGTCCACTGCGACGCGGTGAGACCTTGACTGCCGTGTGCGCGCGCGAGGTGGTCGCACCACCGATCAGCAGCGGGATCTCCAGCCCCTCGCGTTCCATCTCGACGGCGAAGTTGACCATCTCGTCCAGCGACGGGGTGATCAATCCGGACAGCCCGATGATGTCGGCGTCGTGCTCCTTCGCCGCGGCCAGGATCTTCTCGGCGGGCACCATCACCCCGAGGTCGATCACTTCGAAGTTGTTGCACTGCAACACGACTCCGACGATGTTCTTACCGATGTCGTGCACGTCACCCTTGACGGTCGCCATCACGATGGTGCCGTTGGTATCCTTGCCGGCTTTTCCATCCTGGGCGGCCCCGGAGTCCGCTTTCTCCTGCTCGATGAACGGCAGCAGGTAGGCCACGGCCTTCTTCATCACCCGGGCCGACTTCACCACCTGGGGCAGAAACATCTTGCCTGCGCCGAACAGGTCGCCGACGACGTTCATGCCGTCCATCAGCGGGCCCTCGATCACCTCGATCGGGCGACCACCTGCCGCGGCGATCTCGGCACGCAGCTCTTCGGTGTCGTCGTCGACGTTGGCGTCGATACCTTTGACCAGGGCGTGCGTGATCCGCTCGCGCACCGGCAGGCTGCGCCATTCAGCGGCCTTCGGGTCTTCGGACTTCTCCGTCTTGTTGAACCGCTCGGCGATCTCCAGCAGCCGCTCGGCGGCGTCCTCGCGACGGTTCAGCACGACGTCTTCGATCCGGTCCCGCAGCTCGGGATCGATCGAGTCATACGGCACCAGGGCGCCGGCGTTGACGATGCCCATGTCCAGGCCGGCCTTGATGGCGTGGAACAGGAACACCGCGTGGATCGCCTCGCGCACGGGGTTGTTGCCGCGGAACGAGAACGACACGTTCGAGATGCCGCCGGAGATGTGCACCCCGGGCAGGTTCTCTTTGATCCAGGCGCATGCCTCGATGAAGTCGATGCCGTAGGTCGCGTGCTCCTCGATGCCGGTGGCCAGCGCGAAGCAGTTCGGGTCGAAGATGATGTCTTCGGCCGGGAAGCCGACCTCTTCGGTCAGGATCCGGTAGGCGCGCCCGCAGATTTCCTTGCGACGCTCGAGGTTGTCGGCCTGCCCCTGTTCGTCGAAGGCCATCACGACGACGGCCGCGCCGTACTTGCGGCACAACCGTGCCTCGCGGATGAACTTCTCCTCGCCCTCCTTCATGGAGATCGAGTTGACGATTGGCTTGCCCTGCACGTTTTTCAGGCCGGCCTCGATGACCTCCCACTTGGAGGAGTCGATCATCACCGGCACGCGGCTGATGTCTGGTTCGGCGGCGATCAGCTTGGTGAACCGGTCCATCGCGGCGACGCCGTCGATCATGCCCTCGTCCATGTTGATGTCGATGACCTGCGCACCGACCTCGACCTGCTGCAGGGCGACCGACAGGGCGGTGTCGTAGTCCTCGGCCTTGATCAGGTTGCGGAACCGGGCCGAGCCGGTGATGTTGGTGCGCTCACCGATGTTGACGAACAGGGAATCGTCGGTGATGTTGAGCGGCTCCAACCCGGACAGCCTCGTGGCCACCGGGATCTGCGGCACCTCACGCGGGGATTTCCCCTCGACCACCTTGGCGATCTCGGCGATGTGCGGCGGCGCCGTCCCACAGCAGCCACCGACCAGGTTGACCAGCCCGGCCTCGGCGAACTCGGCGATGTAGGAGGCCTGGCGCTCCGGGGACTCGTCGTATTCGCCGAAGGCGTTGGGCAGGCCGGCGTTCGGGTAACAGGAGACGAACGTGTCCGCGATCCGCGACACCTCGGCGATGTAGGGCCGCATCTCCGGCGCACCCAGGGCGCAGTTGAGGCCGACCGCGATGGGCCTGGCGTGCCTGATCGCGTTCCAGAACGCCTCGGTGACCTGCCCGGATAAGGTCCGCCCAGAGGCATCGGTGATGGTGCCCGAGATGATCAGCGGCCAGCGGCGACCACGTTCCTCGAACAGTGTCTCGACCGCGAACACCGCCGCCTTGGCGTTCAGCGAGTCGAAGATCGTCTCGATCATGAGCAGGTCGGCACCGCCGTCGACCAGGCCGTTGGCCGATTCGAGGTAGGCGGCCACCAGCTCGTCGTAGGAGACGTTGCGGGCGCCGGGGTCGTTGACGTCCGGCGAGATCGACGCGGTGCGCGTCGTCGGGCCGATGGCACCAGCCACGTAGCGGGGCTTGTCCGGCGTGCTGAACTCGTCAGCGGCTTTGCGGGCCAGCGCCGCACCGGCGTAGTTCAGCTCATAACTCAGGTCCGCCATGTCATAGTCGGCGAGCGAGATCGCGTTCGCGTTGAAGGTGTTGGTCTCCAGGATGTCGGCGCCCGCATCGAGGTACTCGCGGTGGATGCCCTCGATGATCTGCGGTTGGGTCAGCGTGAGCAGGTCGTTATTGCCCTGCAGAGCGGTCGGCCACTCGGTGAACCGGTCGCCGCGATATCCGGCCTCGTCCGGGCGGTCGCGCTGAATCGCCGTGCCCATCGCGCCGTCGATCACCAGGATCCGCTGGCGCAGGGCGGCCGCCAGCTCGTCGGTGCAGTCCGGGCGGATGTTCGGCTCGAAAATGTTCGACGCGGCGTTGTTCGACTGAGCGGCGTTCACGTACGTTCCTTCCACAGCGGAAGGCGTCCTTGAGATCTGCCGAGCGTGGCGGATGGCCGGTGCTGACCCCGGACTCCGTTGCAACGCCTCTCGACCCGGCAAGTCTACGTCGGTCTTCCGACATCTGGACGCCCAGCTAGACCCGACCCGGATCTTATCGGCAATGTCGTTGTCACCAGGGTCAACCAGCTCACCGTCGCAGCTATTTCCGCCACGAGCGTCCTCACAATGCCGGTCTGAGGGCTGATTTGCCGCACATGTGGAGGCGCTCAGCGCAGCAGGACCATCCTCGCTTAAGGCGATCGGTCCCGGCGCACCGCACGTCCGGATCGGTATGGCACCCGCAACGCCGTTAGGCTGACTGGATGACACTTCCCGACGGTGACCAGGACGGCGGCGACACGCTGCCGCGCCTGCAGAACACCGTCGTGGTGGCGGCGTTCGAAGGCTGGAACGACGCCGGTGACGCGGCCAGCGACGCGGTGGCTCACCTGTTCGACATCTGGGACGCCGCTCCCATCGTCGAGATCGACGACGAGGCCTACTACGACTACCAGGTCAACCGGCCGGTGATCCGCCAGGTCGACGGCGTCACCCGGGAGCTGGAATGGCCGGCGATGCGGATTTCGCACTGCCGCCCCCCTGACAGCGACCGCGACGTCGTGCTGATGTCCGGGGTCGAGCCGAACATGCGGTGGCGCACCTTCTGCGACGAACTGCTGGCGGTGATCGACAAGCTCAACGTCGACACCGTGGTGATCCTCGGCGCCCTACTGGCCGACACGCCGCACACCCGGCCGGTGCCGGTCTCGGGGGCGGCATATTCGTCGGAGTCGGCGCGGCTGTTCGGCTTGGAGGAAACCCGCTACGAGGGGCCCACCGGCATCGCCGGCGTCTTCCAGTACGCCTGCGTCGCGGCCGGTATCCCGGCCGTCACGTTCTGGGCGGCGGTGCCGCACTACGTGTCCCACCCGCCCAATCCGAAAGCGACGGTGGCGCTGCTGCACCGCGTCGAGGAGGTGCTCGACGTCGAGGTGCCACTGGCCGACCTGCCCGCGCAGGCCGAGGCGTGGGAGCGGGAGATCACCGAGATGGCCTCCGACGACCAGGAACTGGCCGAATACGTGCAGTCGCTCGAACAGCACGGCGACGCCGCCGTGGACGTCAACGAGGCGCTCGGCCAGATCGACGGCGACGCGCTGGCCGCCGAATTCGAGCGGTATCTGAAGCGGCGCCGGCCGGGATTCGGGCGCTAGCCTCAGTCGGGCTCAGTCGTGCCCCGGCGCAGCATCGCGACGACGGTCGTCGGTTCGCCGGCCAGCGCTGTGGAGATGAACCGGTTGATCAGTGGGCGTGCGGTGAACCGCAACGCAACGCGACGCGAGGTCGGCAGCGTCCAGCAGCCGGTATCGCGGGTGACCTTCTGTTTATCCTCAACCACCCACCGCCACAGCTTCTCGTAGAAGTCCAGCGCCCGCTCCACCGTGGAGGTGGTGCGCAGCTGCTCGGCCAGCACGTAGGCCCCGGCCACCGCCAGCGACGGGCCGTGCGGGGCAAGCGGTGAGACCGCGGCGGCAGCATCACCGATCAGCACCACGCGGCCCTTGCTCCAGCGGGGCATGATGACCTGAGCGGCCGCCTGGTAGTAGATCTGCTCCGACGGTGGGCAACGGTCCAGAATCGCCGGCACCAACCACCCCATCCCGGCAAACTTCTCCCGGACGACGCCGCGCGGGTCGTCGGCCAGCGTCGGGTCGGCAGCGGCGAATGTCCCGCACACTGCGGCGCGACCGTCCGGAAGAAAGAAGGTATCCAGCTGGCGTTCGAGGGTGTCGGTCAGGACGATCTGCTCGACATCGGCCTGACGGCCGATGTCGGTGGCGTCGCACACGAAAGCGGCGCAGTGAAATCCGAGATAGCGCAGGTAATCCGACTCGGCCCCGAACACCATCGCCCGCACCGTCGAGTGAATGCCGTCGGCGCCGATCAGCAGATCGGCCACCAGCTGCTCCCCGCTGTCCAGCGTCACCGAGATGCCGTCGTCGTTGTCGGTCACCGCGGACAGCGAGGTGCCCAAACGCACCTCGACGGCCTCGGGCAGATTGCCGCGCAACACGCTGGTCAAGTCGGCCCGCAACATGCTGGACACTCGGCCGCCGAGCGCCTTGGCGATCTGGTTGTACGGCAGGTCGGCCCGCCGGCGACCCTGCTCATCGACCAGCGTGGCCTCGTCGATGCGGTAGGAGACGTCTTTGACGGCGGGCAGCACGCCGATCGCCTCGGCAGCCTCGTATCCGGCGCCATAGAAGTCGATCAGGTAGCCCCGCTCGTCAGGCTCGGGCGTTCGTTCCAGCACGACGACGTCGGCGCCCAGGCTCGACATGCGCTCTGCCGCGGCCAGCCCGGCGATGCCGGCACCGCAAATGATGACCTTCACGGCGTCATGG
Source organism: Mycobacterium sp. NGS61 (assembly GCF_059812325.1). Classification (NCBI taxonomy): domain Bacteria; kingdom Bacillati; phylum Actinomycetota; class Actinomycetes; order Mycobacteriales; family Mycobacteriaceae; genus Mycobacterium; species Mycobacterium sp. NGS61. Next base: position 457,747 of record NZ_JCALCL010000003.1, on the reverse strand, counting down.
ATTCGGCGGTTTCTCCAGACCCTGCGTGTAGGCGCTGGTGTAACGCCCGAGCGCGGCGACCTGCTCGTCCATCTTGGGCACCACCTCGACCGCGGCCCGGCTGGTCGGCAGGGTGCCGAGCCGGGTGGTCAACACCGGCTTGAGCCACCGGAATCCCGCGACCCATTCCGGGCAGTAGATGTGGTCCTTGCGGCCTTCGATGCCTTTGACGAACGCCGAGGCGCACTTGTCGACCGAGGTCGTCTTGTTCAGCGGGAACGGCAATTTGGCGAGCAGTTCGCCGAACGCGGGCAGATCGCCCTTGGTGTCGCGGACCAGCGCGGTGTCGATCCACGACATATGCGCCGAACCGACGGCGACGCCGAGCGGCGCGACCTCCAAGCGCAACGCGTTGGCCAGATGTTCGTTGCCGGCCTTGGACATGTCATAGGCGGCCATCCCCGGCGCGGCGGCGAACGCCGCCAGCGACGAGACGACCAGCACGTACCCGCGGCGGTCGATGATGGCCGGCAGGGCGGCGCGCACGGTGTAGAAGACGCCGAGCAGGTTGACGTCGATCACCCGCTTGAAGGCCTCGGGGTCGATGTTGAGCACCGACCCGTAGCTGGCGATGCCGGCGTTGGCCATGACCACGTCGATGCCGCCGAACTTCTCGACTCCCTGAGCGACGGCCGCCTGCATCGCCGGCAGGTCCCGCACGTCGGCGACCACGGTCAGCACCCGCTCGTCCCCGCCGAGTTCGCTCGCGATCGTCGTCAGCTCTTCTTCACCCAGATCGGTGAGCACGAGCTTGGCGCCTTTGCGGTGCAGGCGACGGGCGACTTCCGCGCCGATCCCCCGCCCGGCGCCCGTGATGAGAACGACTTTGTCCTGCACTGTGCCCTGCACCCGAGTCATGGCCGAAAACGTACCATCGCGGACTTACAGGTCCACTCCCAGCAGGGCGTCCACCGCGGTCGCCACCAATCCTGGCGCCGCCTCGTCGTGGCCGCCGTAGTCGAGCGCGTCGGTGGTCCAACCATCAAGTGCGGCAACCGCTTTGGGGGTGTCGAGGTCGTCGGCCAGGTAGCGGCGCACCCGGGCCAGCACGTCGGCGGCGTCGGGCCCGGCGGGCAGCACGGTCGCCGAGCGCCAACGGTTCAGGCGACTCTCTGCTTCGTCGAGCACCGCCTGGCTCCAATATCGGTCGGCACGGTAATGGCCGGCCAGCAGGCCCAACCGCACCGCAGAGGGGTTGACCCCCTGGGTTCGCAGCTTCGAGACCAGCACCAGGTTGCCGCGGCTCTTGGACATCTTGTGCCCGTCCCAGCCGATCATCCCGGCGTGCACGTAGTGGCGCGCGAATCTGCGTTCACCGGTGACGCATTCGGCGTGCGCGGCGGTGAACTCGTGGTGCGGGAAGATCAGATCGCTGCCGCCACCCTGGATGTCGAGTTCGCTGCCGATGCGGCTCAGGGCGATCGCCGCGCACTCGACGTGCCAGCCCGGGCGGCCCGGCCCGAACGGCGAGGGCCAGGACGGCTCGCCGGGCCTCACCGCGCGCCACAGCAGCGCGTCGAGTTCGTCGGTCTTGCCGGGGCGGTGCGGGTCGCCACCACGCTGTTCGAACAGCTCCAGCATGGTGTCGCGGTCGTAGCCGGACTCGTAGCCGAACTGCAGGGTGGCGTCGGCGCGGTAGTAGACGTCGGGGTACTCGCCGTCCACGACGTAGGCTGCGCCGGCTGCCACCATCTTCTCGACGAGTTTCACGACCTCGGCGACCGCTTCGGTGGCTGCGACATAGTCGTGCGGCGGCAGGACCCGTAGCGCGGTCATGTCCTGCCGGAACAGCTCGGTCTCCCGGTCGCCGAGATCGCGCCAGTTGACGCCGTCGCGGTCGGCGCGCTCGAACAGCGGGTCGTCGACGTCGGTGATGTTCTGGACGTAGTGCACATCGTGGCCCAGGTCGAGCCACAGCCGGTGGATCAGGTCGAAGGAGAGGTAGGTGGCGGCGTGGCCCAGATGCGTGGCGTCATAGGGCGTGATGCCGCACACGTACATGGACGCTTTCGGGCCGGGGGTTACCGGTCGGACCTGACGGTCGGCGGTGTCATAGAGCCGCAGCTCGGGGCCGCGTCCCGGCAGGGCCGGGACCGGCGGAGAAGACCACGACCGCATGGCTCGTACTTTAGGCGTGGCGACGATGCAGCCCGCGCAGCGGGCTGAGAAGGAGGCGCGCAATCAGACCCCGCGTGGCGACGATGCAGCCCACGCAGCGGGCTGAGAAGGAGGCGCGCAATCAGACCCCGCGTGGCGACGATGCAGCCCGCGCAGCGGGCTGAGAAGGAGGCGCGCAATCAGACCCCGCGTGGCGACGATGCAGCCCGCGCAGCGGGCTGAGAAGAAGGCGCGCAATCAATCCCGCCGGACGATGCAGCCGTTCATGAGCAGCGCGGGCCGGCAATTGAGTGTGAAGACACGGATTTCAGAGTGAGCTGAGGGCGCTACTTTCGCGATTCTGCCGCACAGCGCTCACACTCAACGCCGTCGGCTCACACTCAACGCCGTCGGCTCACACTCAAGGCCGTCAGCTCACACCCAACGCCGTCGGCTCGCCCGGTGACCGAACCGGGGTCACCACCACGACTGGCGGATCGCGTCCAGCAGGATCGGCGCCACCTCGCTGCGGCACATCAGCAGATCCGGCAGGTAGGGGTCCAGCTGGTTGTACAGCAACGGCGAGCCGTCCAGACGCGAGGCGTGCATCCCGGCGGCCAGCACCACACCGGCCGGCGCGGCCGAATCCCACTCCCACTGCCCGCCAGCGTGCACGTAGGCGTCGGCCACCCCGTCGATGACCGCCATTGCCTTGGCGCCCGCCGACCCGATCCGCACCAGCTCGATGTCGATGAGCTGACGCATGCGGTAGAGGATGGCCGGCGGGCGGGTGGCGCTCGCAGCGATGCGGATGACGTCGGGAACGCCGACGGGCGCGGCATCCGCGGTGACGGTGTCCGTGCGGTACACGATGTTGCCGCGCGCCGGCAGCGACACCGCGGCGTCGGTGATTTGATGCCTGCCATTGGACGGGCGTTGCCACAGCGCGATGTGCACCGCCCAGTCGTCGCGGCCCCGCATGGAGAACTCGCGGGTGCCGTCCAGCGGGTCGATGATCCACACCCGGTCGGATTTCAGCCGGACCAGGTCGTCGTGAGCTTCCTCACTGAGCACTGCGTCCTCGGGCCGCGCAACCGCAAGGCGACGCAAGATCAGGGAGTTCGCCCGGCGGTCACCGGCATCGCCCAGCTCCCAGGGGTAGTCGAAACCGACCTCGTCGCGCACCTTGAGCAGCAGCTTTCCCGCGTCGACGGCCAGCTCCGCGGCCAGCGCGGCGTCCGTCAGGTCGCTCGCGGCCGGGTTCACCGCCCCAGTATCGCCGGTCAGAACGCCGGCCACGGAATCGGGCGGTGCCGGTTCGGGCTGGGCATCACCGGATCGTCCAGCAACGCGTGCGCGCGGCGGGTCAGCGCCGCGATCTCTGCGGTGGTGATCCGGCCCCGCAGCTCGGCGGCCAGCGGGCCGCGCAGCGCGTCGACCAGCCCGGCGACCGCTTCCAGCGTCGGTTCGTCGATCGGCTTGCCGGCCCACCCCCACAGCACGGTGCGCAGCTTGTCCTGCACGTGCAGGCTCACGCCGTGGTCGACCCCGTAGACGTTGTCGTCCAGTCCGTGCAGGACGTGGCCGCCCTTGCGGTCGGCGTTGTTGACCAGGATGTCGAAGACCGCCATCCGCCGCAGTCGCGCGTCGTCTGCGTGCATCAGCACCACCTCGTCACCGGCATAGTCGTAGGCCCGCAGCACCGGCAGGTAACCGGGCTCCGGTTTGCCGGTGGGAAACAGATCCACCAGGTCGGGGCCGGGCCGCGGATCGGAGTCGGCGGCATCGCCGGGCTGCTGCACCCACAGCTGCAGCATGCCGGGACCGGCGGGCCCGTCGCGAATGATGGTGTGCGGCACAATGTTCCACCCCAGCGCCTGCGATACCAGATAGGCCCCGAGTTCGCGGCCGGCCAACGTGCCGTCGGGAAAGTCCCACAGGGGTTGCTCCCCGGCGACCGGCTTGTAGACGCAGTGCACGGCCACCGAACCCAGCGCTGCCTCGCAGAGGAAGGTGGCGTTGCTCGCCGAGCGTATCCGGCCGAGGACTGTCAGTTCGCCGTCCCGCAGCGCCTCGCGTTCGTCAGACCTCGGGTTCATCGGTGGACCCGAAGAGCGCGTCGCGCCGGTAGCCGTTGGTGCGTGCGCAGATGTGTCCCTCGGGATCCAGCGGTTCATCGCACAACGGGCACGGCGGACGGCCGGCCGAGATGACGCGGTTGGACCGGGTCGCGAACTGGCGGGCCGACTCCGGGGTCAGAAACACCCGCACCGCATCGGGACCTTCGTCGGTGTCGTCGAGCACCACTGAAGCGTCGAACTCTGCATCAGTGACAGCCAGCAGCTCGACCACCACGGTCTGCGCCTCGGAATCCCAGCCCAGCCCCATCGTCCCGACCCGGAATTCGGCGTCCACCGGCATGGTCAATGGGCTCAGGTCGTCGACCTCGGTGGGTTCGGGGGGCACCGGCGTGCCGAAGCGCCGATTGACCTCGAGCAGCAGCGCGCCGATCCGTTCAGCCAGCACCGCGACCTGCTGTTTTTCCAGCACCACCGACACCACTCGGGAGTCGTGCTCCGCCTGGATGTAGAAGGTGCGGTTTCCGGGCTGCCCGACGGTCCCGGCCACGAAGCGGTCGGGTGTACGGAATACGTGAATTGCGCGGGCCATGGCTCTTCCAAAATACCGTGCAGGTGATGTCGCTGTGCGACTCGTATTCCCAGGGCGCGCCCCGCTAACCGGTGGAGCCGCCCACCACGGCGTCGCTGGAAGCCACTTCGCCGTCCGACGCCTCCGCGGGCTTTTCCTCCGGCTGAGCTGGAGGCGCCGCGTGCAGGCCGGCCGACAGCCGCGCCCCGGTGTGATTGACGTGCAACACAAACGGGCGCAGCGGCGAGTAGCGCACCACGCTCACCGACGCCGGATCAGCGTTGACGCGCTGGAAGCTGTCCAGGTGCATCCCGTAGGCGTCGGCGATCACCGCTTTGATGACGTCGCCATGGGTGCAGGCCACCCACAGCGCGTCACCGCCGTGCTGCTCGCCGAGGCGGCGGTCGTGCTCCCGGATGGCAGCCACCGCGCGAGCCTGGACCTGTGCCAGGCCTTCCCCGCCCGGAAACACCGCCGCGCTGGGATGGGCCTGCACCACCCGCCACAGCGGCTCGCTGACCAGCTCGCCGATCTTGCGGCCGGTCCATTCGCCGTAGTCGACTTCGGCGATCCGGTCCTCGACCAGCGGCTCCAGACACAGCGCCTCAGCCAGCGGCTCCACGGTGCGACGGCACCGCAGCAGCGGCGAAGTCACCACCGCTTGGATCGACAGATCACCGATCCGATCGACCAGCCCGGCGGCCTGCTGGCGTCCCTTGTCGTCAAGGTCGACGCCCTCGGAGCGGCCGGCCAGGGTCCCCGCTGTGTTCGACGTGGACCGGCCGTGACGCACCAGCAGCACGGTCATGTCGCCGCGACCGTCCCGGTCGCCAGCAGGATCAGCACTGCGCCACCGACCAGCACCCGATACCCGACGAACCAGTACATGTTGTGCCGCACCAGAAAACGCAGGAACCACGACACCGCGGCCAGGCCGATCCCGAACGCGATCAGGGTCGATGCCAGCAGCTGTGGGCCGGTGGCGCTCATCCCTTCGGTGATCGGGTGGAAAGCGTCGGGCAGCGAGAACAGGCCGGAGGCGAGCACCGCCGGGATGGCCAGCAGGAAACCGAAGCGGGCGGCCAGTTCGCGTTCCAGCCCCAGGAACAACCCGGCGCTGATGGTCGCCCCGGAGCGCGACACTCCCGGTACCAGCGCCAGGCACTGCGCGCCGCCCACGATGACGGCGTCACGCCAGTTCAGATGTTCCATGTCGCGTCGTTGCCGGCCCAGATATTCGGCCAGCGCGATCACCCCCGAGAACACCACCAGCGCCGCGGCCACCACCCACAGATTGCGCACGCCGGACCGGATCAGATCTTTGAACAGCAGGCCCAGCACGCAGATCGGAATGGTGCCGATGATGACGTACCAGCCCAGCCGGTAGTCGGCGTCGCGCTGAGACTTCACGATCAGCCCGTTGCACCACGAACGCAGGATGCGCACGATGTCGCGCCCGAAGTAGAGCAGAACCGCGGCCTCGGTCCCCAGTTGGCTGACCGCGGTGAACGACGCACCGGCGTCCCCGCTGAAGAACACCCGCGACACGATCGCCAGATGCCCCGAGGACGAGACCGGCAGAAACTCCGTCAGTCCCTGCACCACGGAAAGGACGACGACTTGTCCCCAGGACATGGGCACGACGGCGGACACGACGACGACCGTACCTGGTTGAGGGTGGAGCTTGCGGAGACCGGTTCAGCGCGCGACGGGTACCGCGTGGGCGACGGAGTCGCGTACCGCGGCGGCTAGGCTGCGTTCATCGGTGAGGTCGATGTCGCGGACGCTGCGCACAGCGCGCGCCACCACGTCTTCATCCTGCGGAACGGGTCCCGAGAGGCGGGGCCGGTAGATTTCAACGACGAGCGCATGGTGCTCGATGTGGAAGGAGAAGCTGCGGCCATCCCCGACCTGTCCATACCCGCTGGCGAAGATTCCAGCGCTGATGTCCTCGAAAACAAACTCATGGTTTGCAATATGCCGGTCAACGATGACGGTCATACGGGCAGAATACCCCCGCCGTACCGTTTCACACCGCCAAAATGACGGAATTGAGCGCGGTGCCGTTCCTTCGACAAGCCAGGGTTGCCGCCGACGTCGCGGGAGTGGTCGGTTGAGGTCACCGAATCGGTGCGCGGTGGCGCTGCTGACGCTGCTGATGCTGGTGGCTGGGTGTTCGTCGGATGGGCTGACGGCCGCGCCACCCACCATCCAACCCGCCGGTCCCGCGGTGGCACCGCCCGCTGCGAATCCGGCCGGCACGGTGCGACCACTCGGGGGGCACCCGCAACGCGCCGTATTCGACGCCGGCACCCGCCAGTTGGTGGTCCTGTCCCCCGGCCCCGACCCGGCCGCACCCGCCAGCATCGCCCTGATCGGCGCGCAGGCCGCACCGCGCGAGATCCCACTGCCCGGACCCGCGACCGCGTTGGCCGGCGACGGGCGCGGGACGGCCTACCTGGCGACCTCGGGCGGTTACCTGACCGTCGACCTGGCGCGCGGCACCAGCACCGCGGTGCGCGTCGCCGAGCGGGTGGATTTCACCGCGATCGCGCGGCGTGCCGACGGCAGGCTGGTGTTGGGCAGCGCCGACGGCGCGGTATACACGCTCGACGGCGACGTACTCCCAACAAACATCGCCAACCGCACCAAGATCTTCGCGCGCGTCGATGCGCTTGCGACACAAGGCGATACGACCGTTGTGCTGGACTGCGGGCAGACCTCGGTGACGTCGATCGGCGCCGACGGCCGCGCCGAGCAGGCGCTGCGGGCCGGGGAGGGGGCGACGACGCTCACCGTCGACCCGGCGGGCCGGGTGCTGGTCGCCGACACCCGCGGCGGCCTGCTGCTGGTGTACGGCGTGAACCCGCTGATCCTGCGTCAGGCGTTCCCGGTGCGCCGGGCGCCCTACGGTCTGGTCGGGTCCAACACCTTGGCGTGGGTGTCCCAGACGGCGTCCAACGAGGTCGTTGGTTACGATCTGAGCACCGGAATCCCCGTGGAAAAGGTGCGTTACCCAACCGTGCAGCAACCGAACTCGCTGGCCTTCGACGAGGCGTCGGACACCTTGTATGTGGTGTCCGCGTCCGGTGCGGGAGTTCAGGTCATCGAGCACGCGGCGGGCCGGCAGTGACGGCGCCGCGGTGGAGCCGACTGCCCGCCGGGTGGGAAGCGGATATGTCCGACGAGTACGAGTGGGCCCCGCTGCGGCTGCCGCCGGATGTCACCCGGCTCAGCGCGTCCACCCGGCTGTCGATCGAGGCGGAGTACCGCGGCTGGGAGCTGACCCGGGTGCGGCTCTACACCGATGGCAGCAGGCGGGTGTTGTTGCGGCGCAAGAAGATTCGTGTAACCGAACCGTCGGAACCGTGAGCGTGTACGGTCTGCTGCGTGGCGTGCTGTTCCAGGTGCCGGCCGAACGCGTGCACACCTTGGTCTTTGCTGCGCTGCGCGGTGCCACCGCCGGCGGGCCGGCCCGCCGCGCGCTGAGCCGGAGACTGGCCCCGACGGATCCGATCCTGGCCAGCACCGTGTTCGGGGTGCGTTTTCCGGCGCCCCTGGGGTTGGCGGCCGGCTTCGATAAGGACGGGACCGGCCTGTCAGTCTGGGGCGCAATGGGTTTCGGGTACGCCGAGATCGGCACCGTCACCGCCCACGCGCAGCCCGGCAATCCGACTCCGCGGTTGTTCCGGCTGCCCGAGGATCGCGCCCTGCTCAACCGGATGGGCTTCAACAACCACGGCGCCGGCGCGCTGGCCGCGCGGCTGGCCCAGTGGGTGCCCGAGGTGCCGCTCGGGGTAAACATCGGCAAGACCAAGACCGCCGCCGACGCGGTGGAAGACTACCGGGCCAGCGCCCGGCTGTTGGCGCCGCTGGCGTCGTATCTGGTGGTCAACGTCAGTTCGCCGAACACACCGGGCCTGCGTGATCTGCAGGCGGTGGAGTCCCTGCGGCCGGTGCTCTCGGCCGTGCTGGCCGAAGCCCCCACGACGCCGGTGCTGGTCAAGATCGCTCCCGACCTCGCCGATGCCGAAATCGACGACATCGCCGATCTGGCCGTGGAGTTGGGTCTGGCGGGCATCGTGGCCACCAACACCACTGTGTCGCGGCACGGCCTGCGTACGCCCGGCGTCGACGAGTTGGGCCCCGGCGGCATCTCCGGCCCGCCGGTGGCGCGACGCGCTGTGGCGGTGCTGCGCCGACTGTATGCGCGTGTCGGGGATCGGTTGGCGCTGATCAGCGTGGGCGGCATCGAGACCGCTGACGACGCCTGGGAGCGCATCGTGTCCGGAGCCTCGCTGCTGCAGGGTTACACCGGCTTCGTCTACGGAGGAGGCCTGTGGGCCAAGCACATTCACGACGGCCTCGCCCAGCGGTTGCGCGACGGTGGCTTCCGCGGGCTGGGTGACGCCGTCGGATCCGCGGTCGGCAGAGAGACACCGCCGGGTTAGCTCAACTGGTCGGCGATGAAATCGGCGGTGCGCGAGTGCCATTCGCGCCAATGCCGGATCATGTGGTGGCCGACCCCCTCGATGCCCACCCACTGGGCGTCCACCCCGCGCTGCCGGGCGCGCTGCGTCTGCGCACGGGAGATCTGCGGGTCGGTGCGAGTATCCGCGCTGCCGTGCACCACCAGCAGTCGCGTACCGACCGGGATCAGATCGCCCTTGTCGCCATGCCACCACGGCGCCAAGGCCACCACCGCATCGATGCCACCCTCAGCGGCCAGGTGCGCCGCGACCCGCCCGCCCATCGAATGTCCAACCAGCACAACCTTTTCCGGCTCGCAGCGGGCGCGGAGCAGACGGAGCACGGTCCGGGCGTCACCTACCGGATCCTGGCGTGGGCTGTTCCACCCCCGCAGCCGGTAGCGCACCAGAACCACTTTGACACCGCGTCCGAGCCGACGCCGCAAGGCGTAGACGAGGAAAGCCATCCGCAACCCGGCCGGCTGCCACCACCGAAACGTTTGCTCGCTGCGGACCTGCCCACCCGGCAGCACCAGCACGCAGCCGCGCATCGAGCGTGCCCGGCGCCTACTTCTGCTCGTAGGTCGCGTGGATCACGGCCCGGGCGATCGCGTGCTGGAAGAGGTTGAAACCCAGGTAGGCGGGGCTGGCGTCTTCGTCGAGTTCGAGTTTGTCGACATCCACCGCGTGTACGGCGACGTAGTAGCGGTGCGGCCCGTGCCCGGGCGGTGGGGCCGCGCCGATGTAGCGTCGCTGCCCGGCATCGTTGAGCAGCGTCAGCGCGCCGCCCGGCAGGTTGTTGCCGTCGCCGGCGCCGGCCGGAAGTTCGGTGACGTCGACCGGCAGGTTGGCCACCGCCCAGTGCCAGAATCCGGAGGCGGTGGGCGCATCCGGGTCGTAGACGGTGACCGCGAAGCTGCGCGTCTCCGCCGGGAAGTCCGACCAGCTCAGTTGCGGGCTCACGTCCTCACCGCCGGCGCCCATGATTCCGCTGACCTGAGCGTTGGCCAGCGATTCTCCGTCGGTGATCGACTCCGAGGTCAGGGTGAACGACGGCAGGTCGGGCAACGCGTCATAGGGATTGGGCACAGTCATGAACAGTCCTTTCGTGTGATCAGCAGTGCGTGAGGAAGTGCGCCAGCACCTGGGTGCCGAACCGCAGCGCTTCGATGGGTACCCGCTCGTCGATGCCGTGGAACAGCGACGAGAAGTCCAACTCCGGCGGCAGCCGCAGCGGACTGAACCCGAAGCAACGAATTCCCAAGCGCGCGAACGCTTTTGCATCGGTACCGCCGGAGAGCATGTAGGGCACCGTCCGCCCGTCCGGGTCGACGGCAAGCACCGCGGCGTTCATCGCGTCGACCAGGTCGCCGTCGAAAGTGGTCTCGTAAGAGTCCAGGCTGCGGATCCATTCTCGGGTCACGTCGGGCCCGATCAGCGCGTCCACCTCTGCTTCGAAGGCCGCCTGCCGTCCCGGCAGCACGCGGCAGTCCACCACCGCCTCCGCGGTCGCAGGCACCACATTGGCCTTGTACCCGGCCTTGAGCATGGTCGGGTTGGCGGTGTCGTGCAGCACCGCTTTGAGCATGCGGGCCATCGGGCCCAGCTTGTCGATGACCCCGTCGAGATCGGGCGAGGTGACGTCGAGGACCAGTCCGGTCTCCTCGCCGACCGCGGCGAGGAACTCCGCGACCGTGGGGGTGATGACCAGCGGGAACTGGTGGCGACCCAATCGGGCGACCGCCTCGGCCAACACGGTGACCGCATTGTGGTCGTGCACCATCGACCCGTGCCCGGGGCGGCCCTGCGCGGTCAGCCGCATCCAGGAGATGCCCTTCTCGGCGGTCTCGATCAGGTACAGGCGGCGCTCCCCGCCGTCGCGGCGCGGCACGGTCAGCGAGAAGCCGCCGACCTCGCCGATCGCCTCGGTCACCCCGGCGAACAGGTCGGGGCGGTTGTCCACCAGCCACTGTCCCCCGTACTTGCCGCCGTTCTCCTCGTCCGCGAGGAATGCGAACACCAGGTCGCGCGGCGGGACGATGCCGGTCCGGCGCAGATGGCGGGCCAGCACCAACGTCATGCCCACCATGTCTTTCATGTCGACCGCGCCGCGGCCCCAAACGTAGCCGCCCTCGATGGCGCCGGAGAACGGATGCACACTCCACTCGGCGGGTTCGGCGGGCACCACGTCGAGGTGCCCGTGGATCATCAGCGCCCCCCGGGACGGATCGGCCCCCGGCAGCCGGGCGAACACGTTGGCGCGACCCGGCGCTCCGGACTCGACGTATTCGGTCCGGTAGCCGACCTCGGCCAGTTGCCCGGCTATCCACTGGGCACACTGCTCCTCGCCCTTGGTGGTCGCCAGATCGCCGGTGTTGGTGGTGTCGAACCGGATCAGCGTGCTGACCACCTCAGCCACGTCGTCGACGAAAACCTGGTCAGCGGGAAGGGTCACAGTCTCCTTTCCTACCACTCCGCAGCGCGCTCCCGCCGCCCGTGCTGGGCCGATTGGGTCGTGGCGGACCGATCCGATAGCCTTAGCTGCCAACTCTTGCGGTTGGTTATGTCCGAGTGGCGGAATGGCAGACGCGCTAGCTTGAGGTGCTAGTGCCCTACTAATGGGCGTGGGGGTTCAAGTCCCCCCTCGGACACGTCCGGCGACACGACTTAAGTCGGCAGTCGCCGTGACTCGCTGAAGATGCGGGTCGTAGTCGAGGCGCAGGCCCAGGCTTGCGTATACCTGAGCGCGTTCCGCCCCGGTTGCCTCACCAAGCACTGCTGACAGCCCGCCCAATTCCTCAACCAACTCGCTGATTTGTGCGGCAGTCATGACGCGAGGTCGCTCCGCTTGCTCAAGACGGACCTTCAGCTCGTCGCGCTCGGCGGTGCGGCGGCGCAATGCAACAGTCAAATCCTCAACGGCCACACCAGACTCCACGGCGGTAACCAGAGCAGCAACCTTCGCATTCGCCTCGCTGAGCTGGCGCCGCAAGGCCGCGTAGCCAGCCCCTGCTACCGGGTCCGCGTCTTGCCCGCGTGCCAAGTCGGCCGGATCGGCCAGGGTGGCGATCCATTCGTCAAGTCGCGCAGTCACCTCATCTTCACGGAGGTAGACGGTGCGCGGGTGATCACTCAGGTCCGCGGGTACCGAACGCGACTTACCGAGCTCACAACGGTAGAGGATGCGTGTTGTTCGCTTCCCGGCGCGGGCAGCGCCCTGCATCCGCCGTCCACATGCGGCACAGAACAGCAGCCCACGCAGTGCATATGGCACTGTTGACTCTCTGCTGCAAACAAGACCGGGACCCCGCCGCGCCTGCATCCGAAGACGAACAGCCTGCGCTAGTTCGTCACGGATCAGCGCTTCATGCGTGCGGCGTTCTGGTGCGATCCAGTCGGCCTCATCACGCCACCGCATACGAGTCTCATACCCCGCAGCGACATCATCGGGGTTGACCAGAACCTCGTATTTCTCCTGCTTGCCCCAAACACGGATACCGCGGTACGCCGGGTTGTCGAGTATCGCGCGGATCGCCGAATGGGACCATCCTCGTGGGTCACGATGCCGATTCCGTGCCGGGTCGTACTGGCTCGGTGACGGTACACCATCGTCGGTGAGCCGTTGCGCGATATAGCGCAGGCCCGCTCCGTCGGCGTACATGCGGTAGATCCGCTCGACGACCGAAGATGTCGCGGGGTCGGGTTCGAGGCGGTGAAGCCGCTGCCCAAGATTGGCCTTGGCAGGGTTTGGATGCGGGCCGGCATCGACGAGCCGGTAACCGTAGGGTGGTCGACCACCGAGATATCTGGCGGTGTCGTGCGCGAGTGCTGACATCGCCGTACGGACGCGCATCTGGATTCGAGCGCGCTCTCCCTTGCTCATGCCGCCGAACAGAGTCATCACCAGGTCGTGTGCCTCGGAGCCGGGATCGACCGCTCCGCCGACCTCGGGTACCCACAGGCCAACTCCGTAGTGCGTGAGGACAGGGAAGGTGAGCGCAAACTGCGGCCCGTAGAACGCACGGGCGGGTTCCCCAATCACTACGGCATCAAAGCTACGGTCCCGACAAGCGACATCAGCAAGCAGACGTGACGCCTCTGGCCTGCGCTTCCACGGCAGTGAACGGCTCTGTCCCACATCGAAGTAGTCGGCGGCGATGAATCCGCCGTGCGGAGTGATCAGGTCCATGGCACGCCGCTTCTGCCAGCTGCGGCTCGCCTCCGGGTCTTGAGCGTCCTCCGTGCTCACTCGGCCATAGAAGGCGAACCTCAGGCTCACGCCACTCCCCTCCCTGATCCAAGCATCCGGTCCCGCACAGCCATTATCACGTGTACCAGCGCGCGGTTGGCCTCGGACGGAAGTCGATATTGGTTGGGCACAACAATTTCAACACCCCCCTCTGACACCGTCGGCGCATCGGGACGAGCGTCACACCCGGAGCGAGCACGTGCTGCTCGGGACCTGTCAGCCATCGCTTCCCCCTGGCGGATCCCATTGTTGATTGCGGGCTTGGCCACGGACTTCGATCAGTCCGATGCGGCGGGTGTGGATGTGTTGGACGGCCGCGGAGTAGATGAGGGTCCGGTCGCCGAGGCTGGTGGGGCCGGCACGATCGAATTCCCATGCCACCAGATCATCGCCATCGGTGGAGTCGAGGCCGAGATCATGTTGGTGCGCAGTGCTTTTTAAACGTTGTTCACGGGTCCAGGCCGCGCGACGTTCGCGCAGCGCGGTCATCGTGGTGGAATAGCGGCGGGATTTGCTGGTGATGTGGCCCCGGTAGCCCAGGGTGTGCAGCCACCGACCGACACCGGCCAGTCCCTTATCGGCGAGTTGGCTGATGGCGGTCAGGATCGCCCGAACGTGGTCGCAGACATCGAGGTCAGCGATGGCCTCGGTGGAGATGCGTCGCGCGCTGATCCCGACGTCAGCTAAGGATTTGGTGACGTATTTCGCGAGGTAGCGAGCTACGCGGCGGCCTGGAAGAACCCCGCCGTGTGGTGAATCCTCCTGCACAGCAGAGCCGTCCGTGCCGGCGTGCCGGTTGTCGATGGGTTGGGTGTCGACTTGTGTGCCGAACCTGATCACCCGTGTCGCTGTATTTGAGGATGAGTCGGTGACCGTCACGGCCACGGTTCGAACGGCCTGTTGGATGATGGTGGCCAGTTCGGTTGCCGCAAGGGGCGCATGCCAGTCATGACCGCCAGAGTCATCGCTGTCGGGCGGGTCGAGGCGGATCAGGGCATGAATGTGCGGGATGAGCCGGGCTTGCAGTTCGACGACTTTGATGAAGCTGACCTGCACCGCATCCGGGTCGGCGCCCGAAGCACGTAGCTCTCGGCGCAGTGTGCGTCGCAGGGTGATGGTGAAGCGTCGCCACAGTTCGGGCAGGTGCCATGTGAACAGGACATGCCCGGTGTAGTCGTAGCAGTCCGCGCAGATCGGCTGTCCCGCATAGATATCACCTTCGCCGTGGGTTGTGCTGCACCACAGTGGTTTTCCATGCGGGCATCGGCGGTAGCCGCCAGTGTGGTGGTGGTCGCGACACACACGCTGCTTCTTGTCGCCTGCACGCGCGGCGGCGTGAACAGGCCCGTAGCTAGGTGCGGTGAGGGTGACGAACACCTGCGGACGATCGGCCACTGCTGCGGGGATGTTGTGGTGGCCGCCGGCGGTGCCAGCGTGCACGAGCTGCCACGTGTCGCGGGCGTACAGGTCTGAGCACGATGGGCATACCTGTGCGCGGCGGTTGTTGCACCGTGTCCACACCACCCGATCGCGGCCTATCTCGTCGGTACCTCTGAGTTGGATGGGGTGGGCGCAGAAGCCAACAGATTCCGCGCGCCGCCACCACGATTCGAACCCCGTCGAGGACGCGCGGCGCACCATCTGATCCACCACCGCATTGGTGTCGATCGAGCCGGGAACCCCGGGCAACACCAGCGTGGGGGCTGTCGTTGCAGTAGTCACCGTTGACCCCGGGCGGTGTCGGTGCGCCCGCTGTTGGACTGGTTGGTTCGGGTCGCGGCACGAGGTGGCCGGAATCGTGCTGCCAGAGTGGCGATGTCGTGGTCGGCGACGTGAAATGCCCGTACCCGCACCGGTTGGGCCGTGCCATCGATCATCATGTAGCCCACACCGGGAGTGGTGTCGGGGATGTGATCGCAGTCGGCCCCCGCGTCGCGGGCGCCCTGGCCCAAAACCATGGTGGTTTGGGTGGCTTCGGTCAACCGCAACCCGATTCGCACGGTAAACAGCTGCCGCACCGGCAGGGTGTCTTTGGCCGGATCTTGCACCGCTGCCACCACCGAAATGCCGACGGCCCGGCCTTGGGAGAGCAGCAGGCCCAACAGCTGTTCAATTTCGCTGCGCACCTTGCGGTCGGTCACATACGCAGTCAGCGCGGCGATCTCATCGATCACCACCACGAATAACGGCTCAGTCGGAGTCGGGGTGTGCATGCGCGTCTTGCCCCGTAACCGATTGGCGCGGGCGTGCATCACCTCCACTAGTTGCCGCAGCAGGTACAGGGTGGTGCCAGTGGCGTCGTGGGTGAACACCGTGAACATGGGTGCTCCGGCGCCCAGTTCCATGCCGCCTTTCGGGTCGATGACGCAGAGCCGCACTTGTCCGGTTTTCACGGCGGGGGCGAGGCCAGCGATCAGTGACCACAACACTGAACCTTTCCCCGCGCCGGTCGCGCCAGCCACGAGCAGGTGGTGGCCAAGCAGAGGTAGGTGCCACCAGTGGCGGGTTTCGGTGATCCCGACCCGCACCGACCCCACATCCACCGCAGTCGCCGTCGTGGGCATGGGCAGGGCAATCGGGTCGGCCAGCACGTCGCCGCGCATCAGGGTGATGCGTAGCTCTCCGGGCGCGGTCGCGCGGATGGCGATCCGGTCGGCACGCCAGGCGGCGGCTAGCGCCTCGGATTGCTTGTGCCAATCAGCCAGGGAGTGGCCGGTGACCACTCGCAGCGCCAGGACGTCGGTCGTCTTGCCGATGCGCACCGACTGCAAGGTCGGCACCAAGGTGCGTTCGCCAAGTGTGGCGGTCAGGCCGTGCAGGGTGCACACCGATTGCCAGGTGCGGGTGTAGCGCGACCAGGTCAACCAGCGCCGCCGCACCGGCTCGGTGACCCATCCGTGAAACGATCGCGGGTCCAGCCACGCCCAGCCCGCATACGCGGCAGCGAAAGCAATACCGATGATCAGACCCGCGCGTGAGCCATGGGTAATGGCCATCGCCACGCTGGCGATGATCGGGATGCTGATGGCCGGGAACAGGACCGCCCACCACAGCAGATACCCGGCCGCTTTGAACAGTGAGAGGATGAGGTCGGTGATCCAGTCGTCGTCGTTGGATTGAGAGTTCTTGCTGTTTTTGTAGTTTGATGCCATGACAGGCGTCCCTCTGGTGAGTGAATGGTCGATAGCAGCTCACGTGCTGGGGCGCGACACCCACGAGCGCCGCGCCCCAGCAAATGGGGTTATTTCTGCGCGCGGGACGCTTGATCGCTCGGCGCAGCCGCGGGGTTGGTGGGGGTGATGGCGTCGGCACGGAACGCCACGCCGCTGCGATCACCTTGAGCCCAAGGGATAGCAACCAGACCCGCGACTGAAACAGGTTGGGTGACTGTCACTTTCGGATCCCCGGCGACGGTGACGTTGAGCACTTCACCACCGGTGTCATCCAACGCCAACAGCTGCGCGGCATACAGTGGCACGCCGGTGGCGGTGTCCACTTTTGGGCTGCCGGTCTCGAAGTTCAGCCGCGGCTCGGCCGCTCGGGTGACGATGAACCGTGTGCCTGATGTGTCGATTCTTAAACGCATTGTCCCGCTGTTCCTTTCGTGATCTGTTTGCGCCCGTTGCGGCGCTGGGCTCAGTTCACGTGGACATCGCGGACGTAGCGAGGGACGTTGGCAGGCATTGCCGACACTGCCGCAGACATTTCGGACACGACAGGGACATGCCCGTGGGCATCGGACGGGCATCACCGCCGCGGGGCGGCGGCAGTCGCATGGCAAACTAGGAACCACGCGCTGAGGATGGACAGGGATGACACGGAAAGATGTGCGCTGAGACGACGGGCGATCAGGACGGCGACGCCGAGGCCGCCACGATCCCCAACGATCGCCTCACCCAACGGCTGCACGCCAAGGGACTCTCCCCACAGAGGTTCGCCACTGCGGTGGGCGTGGATATCAAGACGGTGCGCCGCTGGCTGGCCAACATCGACTACAACGTCCGCGAGGACAACGCCCGCCGCGCCGCTAAGCTGCTTGGCTGCACACCGCACAACCTGTGGCCCAACCAGTATCCTGCCCCTACCGCGAGCGCGCTGGCGACGACGTCGCTGGGTGGTCCGTTCACCGCGACGCTGTATGCCAGCCGCACCCAGCTGCCGATCACGACGTGGCAGCAGCATTTCGGCGACGCCACCACCGGCATCGACATCCTCGTCCTGGCGGCCACGTTCCTGTTTGACACCCTCGACGGCTTCCTCGACATTCTGCTCGACGCCGCCGCCCGCGGTGTGGCGGTGCGGTTTCTCGTCGGGGATCCTGACACTGCCACCACGATCCTGCGCGGCAAGGAGGAAGGCATCGGCGAGGCCGTCATCGCCCGCTGCCGCACGTCCGTGGAGTTGCTCGCCCCGCATGCCGATACCCCGGGGCTGGATATCCGCACCCACGACACCACGCTCTACACGTCGATCTTCCGGGTCGACGACGCCATGATCGTCAACTTCCACATCTACGGCTCACCCGGGCGCAACAACCCCGTGCTTGTGCTGTCGCGCCACCACGAACCACGGCTCTGGGCCACCCTCGAAGACGCTTTCACCCAGGTCTGGGATCGCGCCAGACCGCTCAGCGCGAAAGGCTGAACCCTATGCGAACCGACTACTACAACGACCCCAACGCCCCGCTGCCCAACAGCGTCGTTCCGTCAGCCTCGGCCATCGTCACCGACGAACAGGGTCGTATCCTGCTGATCAAACGCCGCGACAACACCCTGTGGGCGCTACCCGGCGGCGGACACGACATCGGCGAAACGATTGCCGACACCGCCGTCCGGGAAGTCAAAGAGGAAACCGGGCTCGACATTGAAGTCACCGGCCTTGTCGGTGTCTACACCAACCCGCAGCATGTCGTCGCGTTCACCGATGGCGAAGTCCGCCAACAGTTCTCTCTGTCCTTCACCACCAAGGTTCTCGGCGGTACCCTGGCCATCGATCACGAAAGCACCGACATCGCCTGGACCGATCCCGACGACATCCCCAATCTGGACATGCACCCGTCGATGCGACTGCGCATCGAGCACTACCTGCAACACCGCGACAGCCCCTACCTCGGCTAACCGGCTGGGTTTACAGCCAATCGCGTACCCGTCGGACCGCCGCCAACAGTTCGTCGCGCCCCGCGTCGACCGCGCGGTGCACCGGGTCCTCGGGTCCATAGCGGCCCAACACCTCGATCAATCGATCTCGCGGTGATACCGGCGCCCCGTCCGGCCCGGTCGTCAGATCGCAAAAGGTCAACACATCCAGAACATCGCTGGGCGGATCGCTGAACGCCGCTAAACCTGACAAGCCGCGCTCGGCAGCTTCCGCGTGCGCCCCAGTATGGAACGCCACCAGGGAGGCGACCAGCTCCCGAAAACCCGCCGCCCGGGCAAACTCTGCGCCATCGAGCGGATGAAACCCGGTCCGGCGCAACGACGGTGCGTAGCCGATATCGTGCAGCCACGCCGCTGCCACCAAAGAGTCCGCTGTCTGGGCATCGAACCGCCGACTCAGCCGCTCGGCAGTCGTCGCGACACCCCGCACATGCGCCAACCGCCGCAGCTGCCCCACCAGTCGCGTCTCGGCCTCTCGCCGTGCACGCTGCGCCAGCATCCCGCTCACAACCGCCATCCTACGAGTCCCATCGCCATGGCGCAGACCCGCAACTGATGCTCAGCGGAGCCCGGGCCGCCATAGCCCGCGAGGAACCGGCGGCTACCTGCGGGCTTCGCTACACTCCCTCTGCTCCCGTCCGCTGGCGCTCCCGTCCGCGCCGCTCGCTACGCTTCGCCCTCCGTCCGCCGCCACACAAGCTTGCACACGACGACGAGCGCTGTACATCTCAACGGCCACGGCATCCTGGCACCACGACAAGCCAGGACTGTCCTCGCTCCTCGCCGCATCGAGACGCCGCGGGCAGCAGGCGCGACCAACGCCCGCCTGACCGCCGCTGGCCTGCGATGTGAGAACTTTCTTTACTGCTATCAAGTCGATGGCGGCACGTTGCCACCAGCTCGACACCGCAGCCGCCCGACTCGAACGCCACGTCGACACCATCACCGCCACCGCCGCACCCGAGCTACAGCGTCGGGCCCGACACCGCTGCCACGCTGCTGACCGCCCTCGGCGACAACCCCGCTCGGATCGGCAGCGACGCCGCTTTCGCCAAACTCTGCGGGGTCAGCCCACTGGAAGCCTCCAGCGGCAAAACGATCCGCCACCGGCTCAATTGGGGAGGCAATCGCGACGCCAACCGTGCCCTGCACGTCATCCTGGTGGTGCGCATGCGCCGTCACCAGCCCACCCGCGACTACTTCGTTCACCGCCTGGCCGAAGGCAAAACCAAGAACGAGATCATGCGCTGCATCAAGCGTACATCGCCCGCGAGATCTACCACGCCCTCCGCCAACCCAGCAGAAGAACCAACGAACTCATTGCCTGAAGAACTCATTGCCTGAAGATAGGAGCATCTGGTATCAACTCCCGAAGGGCACCCGATCCGCAATGTCCACCCATTTCGTGGCGATATGGCACCTCTGTAGATGCCATCAATCCTCCCAGGTGAGTAATGTGCAGGTGGCTAATCGTTCAGGGTCATAGGGAACGCGAGATGATTTCCTTCATCACCTCATTTGTGCCGGCGTAGATTTTCTGCACGCGCTGGTCCACCCACAATCTCGAGATGGGGTACTCGGTCATGTACCCATATCCGCCGTGGAGCTGCAAACAGTCATCGAGCACCTTCATCGCTCGCTCAGTGGTCCACCATTTCGCCATGGCGACGGTCTGGACGTCGAGTTGGCCCGCGAGGTGTAGGTCGATGCAGTAGTCCAAAAATACTCGTGCGATGCGCGTTTCGGTTGCAGCTTCGGCCAAGATGAATTTCGTGTTCTGGAAGCCGAAGACGGGCCGTCCGAACGCTTCCCGCTCACGGGTGTATTTGAGTGTCTGCTCCACGGCAAGTTCCATCGCCGCGACCGCCCCAACCGCGACGATGAGCCGCTCTTGAGGTAGCTGCGTCATCAGCTGAATGAAACCCTGACCCTCGGTCTCGCCCAGGAGGTGCGAGCGGGGCACTCTTACGTCGTCGAAGAACAACTCGGAGGTGTCTTGTCCGCGTTGGCCGATTTTGTCGAGGACCTTGCCGCGCCGGAATCCGGGTCGATCGGCTTCGGCGACGATCAGCGAGATGCCGGCGGCGCCCTGACTTGGATCTGTCTTGGCGACGACGATGATCAGGTCGGCTTGCTGACCGTTGGTGATGAAGGTCTTTGCGCCGGTGATCACGTACTCGTCACCGTCAAGAATTGCTTTGGTCTTGACACTCTGCAGATCAGAACCGGTCCCTGGCTCCGTCATGGCGATAGCACCGATCATTTCGCCTGAGGCCATCTTGGGCAGCCACTGCCTCCGTAGTTCTTCGGCCGCATACTGGAGGATGTAGTGCGCGACGATTCCGCTGTGCAGCCCTGCGCCCCATGAGCTGTCCCCGACTCGGGCTTGCTCTTCGAGTACGACGGCTTCGTGCGCGAATGTGCCGCCTCCCCCGCCGTATTCTTCGGGTATGGACATGCAGAGCAGGCCTAGTTCGCCGGCTTTGTGCCACAATTCTCGGTCAACTTGGTGCTGGTCTGCGAAACGTTGCGCATGTGGGGCCAATTCGGTCGAGAAGAACTTCGCGGCAAGGTCACGAAGCTCGAGCAATTCGGCGCTCATCCAGGGAGAAATTGATGCTGTCACAGGATTCCCTCTCGGCTGTTCAATATCAATGGGTTTGATTTCTTAGGACGTTTCGATCTGATACTCGCCGGCGGAGTGACGCGCGCGTATGGCCTTCTTGTCGTATTTCCCGACGCTTGTTCGGGGAATCTCAGACACGAAGCTCCACCGCTCCGGGATCCACCACTTGGCGACCTTGTCCAACAGAAACGCGCGCAGTCGGTCGATGTCGACCTCGGCTCCACGGTGAACCACGACCAGGGCGAGCGGTCTTTCCTGCCATTTGTCGTCGGGAACTGCCACCACCGCAGCCTCGTAGATCGCCGGGTGACCAATCAGCGTGTTTTCCAGCTCGACTGAGGAGATCCATTCTCCACCTGACTTGATGACGTCCTTCGCACGATCGGTCAGCGTGAGATACCCGTCCGGGTCGATCCGGCCGACGTCGCCGGTGCGCAGCCACCCTCCGTCGAACTTGTCCGGATCATCGTCGCCGAAGTAGGCGCCGGTGATCCACGGGCCTCGCGCCTGTATTTCACCCGCTGATCGACCGTCCCACGGCACTGTCTTCTTGTGGTCGTCACGCAACCGGATCTCGACACCGCACATCGGCCGACCCTGGCTTTCGCGCATCTCCCACGCACGGGTCTCGCCTACTCCGTGCGCTGCGCGTGCGACGGTAGCCAGCGGCGAGGTTTCGGTCATGCCCCATGCCTGCACGATAGGCACGTTGTACTTGTCTTCGAATGCCCGCATCAGCGAGACGGGGACTGCCGATCCCCCGCAGGCAACCAGCCGAAGTGAGGAGATGTCCCGGGCGGGATTCGATTCCAGGTATCGATCGACATCGTTCCAGATCGTCGGCACTGCACCGGCGATAGTCGGCTGAGTCTCTTCGATGATCGACACCAGCGGCGCGGCTTGCAGATGGCGATCGGGTAATACCAAGTCCGCACCAGACATCAACGCCGCGTAGATCAGTCCCCACGCATTGGCGTGAAACATCGGGACAATGGCCAGGATACGGTCGGCCTCGCTCACTGCCAGGGCGTTCGACGTGCAGGCGGTCAGTGCATGTAGGTAGGTCGAACGGTGGCTGTAGACAACACCTTTGGGATTTCCAGTAGTCCCGCTGGTGTAGCACATGGCCGCGGCGGAACGCTCATCGATCTCGGGCCAATCGAAAGTCTCCGGTTGCTGCGCCAGGATCTCCTCGTAACGCAACACCGTCTTCCCGCATCGCTGCAGCGGAGCGAGGTCGCCGCCCCCGGTGGCGATGACCGTATGCACCGACTCCATCGCTGGTAGCGCACTAGCCAACAATGGCGCAACCGACGCATCCACCAGGATGATCTGATCGCTGGCATGGTTGGCGATGTACGCGAGTTGCTCTGGAGCCAAACGAATGTTGAGGGTGTGCAGCACCGCGCCCATGGAGGGAACCGCGCAGTAGGCCTCGAGATGTTCTTGGTTACTCCACTGAAAAGTGGCCACCCGTTGATCTGCCGTTATTCCGAGCCCGCGCAACGCATTGGCAAGTCGGCCCGCTCGCCCCAGGACGCTACGGTAGGACATACTTCGGTATCCAATTCCGTCGGGGGTGATCACCTCGCTGTTTCCGTGAATGGAGGCGGCATGGCGGACAATTGCCGAGATTGTGAGCTGGACGTCTTGCATCGTGCTGTGCATTACGCATCGGCCCTTCAGGCGAACAGGTCTGGATGGCGACTCGCATCGCCTATGAGCGTCCCGTAGTGGGTTCTGAGCGCTTGCAGGATCTCTGCCAGCGGTAGATCGTCGAAGGCGCCTCGATCCCTCAGATATTCCATGTGTTGTGTGCCGTCACCGGCGAACCCGTGCAGCAGGGCGTCTGTGCGCCCGTCGAAATCAATTGGCGGGACGCCGAACCGTGCGCATAGCTCGCGATTGAACGCCGGAGTTGCCTTGACCCAGACACCGCAGAGATGCATGAGGCTGTATCCGTGGTAGACGAAGACGTCGGTACCGCCCATCCGCTCACGCAATGTCTCGGTCTGAAGGTGGTTTCGGACATCGGCGAACCCCAGCCGCGCTGGGATGCCTGCTGCTCGGCAGGCCGCCGTCAAGAGCACCGCCTTCGGGACGCAGTAAGCGCGGTCTGCAGTTGCGATGGTGCTGGCGCGATACGCATGCGGGTCATCGGTCACGGTGTAGGGGTCATACCAAATCGAGTCGCGGACCGCAGTGAAGATGGCTATGGCCTTCGTGGTGTCGTCGACCGCGCCGCGGGTCGCCGATGCAACGAAGTCGCGTACCGATTCATGTTGCCAATCGAGGAACTCCGTGGGCTCCAGGTAAGGCGAGTTCTCACCGCTCATCGGTGCCGCAACGTCACAGGCAGTCCGTCCACGGGAATGGGCAGCGAGGTGTTGTCCCAACGCACGTGATAGTCGTTTGGGACCGTCCAAGTGTAGGTACGCAACATCTGGTGCAGGATTGCCTTCACCTCGAGTGTGCCAAACTGCATCCCAATGCATTTGTGCGCCCCCCCGCCGAACGGCACCCAGGCGAATCGGTGCTGTTGGTCCTCGCGCCGGGGCTCATCGAAGCGCGACGGATCGAAACGGTCCGGGTCGCTCCATATTCTGCGGTCGAAGTGATTTACGGCGGGTGTGATTGCGCACAAGGTTTCACGGGGGATGTGATAGCCGTCGATGGCGACATCGCGGACGGTCTTGCGCATCACCAGCGGAACGGGCGCCAGCAGACGCAGAGCTTCTTTGAGGATCAGATCGAGGACCGTCATCCGCTCCAGTTCGTCGATATCTGGCGAATCGTGACCGAAGGACCGCGCCTCCGCCGCTGCCTTCTCCTGCCACTCAGGATGTTTAGCGAGGAAGTAGGTGACAGCAGTGGTGGTGATCGTGGAGGTGTCATGGGCGGCCATCATGAGAAAGATCATGTGGTTGATCACATCCTCGTCGGAGAACCGTTCACCGTCTTCTGTGGTCGCCTGGCAGAGGGCGGCGAATAGATCGTCGGTCTCGCCTGCACGCGCGGCCGGCAGGTGTCGGGAGAAGTAGTCCTCCAACACGCGCCGCCCATGCACGCCGGCGCGGAACCTGGTGCCCGGGAGTGGAACTCGCACAAAGGAACTCGCCGCGCGAACAGTGGACACGAACGCCTCGTTGACAGCAGCGCTCTCGTCCTTGCCGCGGCCACCCATGAAGACATCCGTGGCAATATCGAGGGTGAGATTCTTCAACAACGGGTAGATCCGGACCGACGGACCGGTCGGCCACGCGGGCACGGCTGCGCGAACGCACGGGGCCACCTGCCCGACATATCCGGTCAGGCGAGGACGCGTGAACGCCTCCTGCATGATGCGCCGGTGCATCAAATGTTCGTCGAAGCTCATGAGCATCAACCCGCGATGGAAGAAAGCATCGATCAGGAAGGACCAGCCATCTTGAGAAAAGGCCTTGGCTTCGCTTGTGAACGCCTCACGCGTTGCGTCTGGACCGGCGATGACCACCATTTTGGTACCGAATGCGCCCATCCACGACACCGAGCCCAAACGTTCGTAACGCTCCCGACTGAATTCTGAACCAAATCGGATGTAGTCGACAGTGTGCCCCAGCAACGGGAGTCCAGCGTCCCCTAGGACGGCTCTCAGCCCAGATCCGGCGGGGGCCGGCGCAAGTTCCCGGACTCTCCAGTCCCGACTCCACTGTCGCCATTTGTCATCGACGACGCGGGGGGCGGGCGCCAACAGGACAGACGTCAACCGCTCCTTGGGGTGACGCGTGATTGCGAGAAGCTGATTAGCCACGATGCCTCCTGGGCGCTCTGCTGCACGGGTATCTGGTAATAGTTTACATAGATGTGCTGAATGTCAATATTCGAACAGTTAACAGTGAAATGTTAGACACCGCCTGCGACCCGGATCATCTGCGCAGCCTCGCGCGGTTCTCACTCGGGCCGTCTAACTGAAGGCGTTCAACGTGCCTGAATAGATAATCGTGACTGCGTGGTTTGCGGGTGAGGATCCGGTAGGCAAATGTAGGCCCAGGCCAGTTCGTCGGGATCGCGCCACTCGAGGTCGTGTACCAGCTCGCGCAAAGCGCCCACACCGACCTTCGCAGCCGCCGGCTCAATCGTGTGTTGTAGCTTTGCTCGATGTCTGGCCTGACGTCGACCGTACGCCCTGGGTCACTCGCCAAAATCTTGATGAGGGCACCGACATAGCGGACCTGAGACTCGATCATGTAAATGATCGACCCGGAACCGACATTCGTGTTCGGGCCATAGAGGAGAAAGAGATTCGGGAACATCGGGACTGTAATGCCCAGGTATGCGTGCGCCTGCGTCCCCCACACCTCGTCCAGAGTCACTCCGCCCCAGCCGCGAACACGCATCGGGGCGAGGAAGTCGGTAGCGCGGAAACCTGTTCCGTAAATGACGACATCCGCGCGATGGAGTACGCCATCGTCGGTCACGACTCCCTTGTCGCAAAGCTTCGCAACCGCGTTGGTCACCAACGAGACTTCACCGTTGGCAATCGCGGGGTAGTAATCATTCGAGAACAACACCCGCTTGCACCCCGGCGCATCTGATGGCGTGAGTTGCCGGCGCAGCATTGGATCGGCAACCTGCCGATGGAGGTGGTAGCGGGCGACCGCGCCGAGAATGCGTGACAAGGGCTTCGCGTCGACCAACGTCACTGCGAGCACTTCAAAAATCAGCCATACCGCGAAACGCTCAAGACGCAGCCACAGCGGCAGAACCTTAATCAGCTGTTGGTGAAGACGTCCGTACCTGCTGTCCCACTTCGGCAAAATCCAAGGCGCCGTGCGCTGATACAGCGTTACGCGCTGTGCCTCGTGTGCGATCCGTGGCACAAACTGTATCGCGCTTGCGCCTGTCCCGATGACGGCTACTTCCTTGCCGCGCAGCGATACCGAATGGTCCCAACGCGCCGAATGAAAACGCGGCCCCTCGAAGGTGTCTTCGCCGGCAATATTCGGCGTATGAGGTCGCGAGAGCTGCCCCACGGCCGAAATCACGACATCGCACCAGATCGTCTCGCTGGATCCGGTCACCAAACGCCAACGGCCGGCCTGTTCATCGAAGGTCATCTCGACGACTTCGGTCCGCGTGCGCAAATGCAGGTCCATTCCGTCGGCCAGGACGAGTCGGCGAAGATATTGGAGTATCTCGGGCTGTTCTGCATAACGTCTCGACCAACGAGTGTTGGGCTTGTCCGAGAGTGAGTACAACGCTGACGGCACGTCGCAAGCCGCTCCTGGATAGGTGTTGTCGCGCCAGACGCCGCCGATGTCTGCAGCCTTTTCCACCATGGTGAAGTTGGTGAATCCGTCCCTCTTCAGCTGATGGGCCATGGCGATACCCGCGACGCCGGCCCCGATGATCACTATCGACGGATCGTGTCCTCGAGGATCCCTCGCAAAGCCGCCTGTCATGAGACAGCTAAGAAGCAGTTGATGGCGCGGTGGCAGTGGAGCATCCACGGTCCCAACACTTTCACCGGTGGGCCGAAGCTTTCAGGAAGTTTCCAGCGCGGTGGATCGCCTCACGAGCCTCGGGCAGGATTCGGAACATGGCTTGGAACACGTGGATCTGTCCCCGGTACACCTGTATCTCAACGCTTGATCCGGCCGATCGGAGGCGGTCGGCAAGATGCCTCGAGTCATCGATCAACATTTCTCTTCCGCCTACCTGAATCAGGATCGGTGGCATGGACCTGAGGTCTGCGTCGAGCACGCTGATTCGCTCATTGCGGTGATCTGCACCAGCCACGTACAGGTCAAGAGCGCGGGCCGCGGACCGAGCAGAGGCGAAAGGATCACGGCGGCGAAGTTCGCGTGCCCTCGCGAGTTCACATGTCAGATCCAGGACCGGAGACATGAGAAGCATCGAATCCGGCAGCGGCAGTCCGTCACTACGTGCGCCAAGGGCGGTGGCCATCGTGAGCTGGCCGCCCGCCGAGTCCCCGGCCACCGCAACACCGCGTTCGCCGGAAGCCGAAGGCTGCCCTGTGACGAGCCAGCGGTATGCGTTCAGTGCATCGTCGGCGGCAGCGGGAAAGGGATAGCGTGGAGCTAGCCGATACCTCACCGCAAAGATGGGCCGACCGCTCGCGGAGGCAAGTTCACCGAGCAGGCCGCGGTGGGTAGCCGGTGAGCACATGGAGTAGGCGCCGCCATGAATGTAGAGCAACGGAACCGCGTGTGGATCGACTGCAGGAGAAGTGATCCAATCCCCGCGTATCTGATTCCCGGCGAACTCGGTATCTATTGTGCGAACCGCCACGCTTCGGCGGGGCCGCGATCCCACAAGCGCCATCCGGAGTACGCGATCCATCACCGCGAGGCCGTGGGCGCTCGACGGGATGAGTTGCGACAGCGGACGCAGTGTGTTTCGCGAAGTCATTGCCACGAAATGACTTGCAAGACTGGGGCGCCGGTCCGCCGCATCAGTGTTGGTCACCGTGCGCCAACGGATTCTGCGCGACGTTCAAATCGGTAATCGGAGAGCCGGAAGGTGCGGCTACGCCAGTAAGTCTCCAGGGTAGTTGACGGACGCAACGGAACATCGCCGTGTTTGTCGAAATAGTAACTGTTGGCATTGGAACAGCTCGGCTGCCAGAAAACCTGTCGATGTCGGCGGCTAACCATGTCACCGAAGTAGCGATCGTTCGCCTGCTGTCTGACCTCTACGTAATCAGCCTTCAGCGTGCGCGCACGACGAAGACAGCGGACGATATGCCGACTTTGCGCCTCGATGAGTGTGAAGTACGAGGAGCCGTTGTAACCATAGGGACCGAAGATATTGAAGTGATTCGGGAACCCTGGGACGCTCACACCCTCGAAGGCTTGGAGG
The DNA here is from genome assembly GCF_059812325.1 of Mycobacterium sp. NGS61. Lineage (NCBI taxonomy): Bacteria > Bacillati > Actinomycetota > Actinomycetes > Mycobacteriales > Mycobacteriaceae > Mycobacterium > Mycobacterium sp. NGS61. The sequence continues at coordinate 429,601 of NZ_JCALCL010000003.1, read as the reverse complement.
CGGTGCTCATCCCACCAGGCAGACTGCTCCACTCCACCGCGTCCCTTCAGCACATAAGTCGGCATATTGCCCGACTCCATCACTTTGAACCCGGTGGCCAAGACCATGACATCGATCGGATAACTCTTGCCATCTTCAGTGTGAACCGAGGCATGGTCGACATGGGTGATGCCGCTGGTCTCGAGCGAAACATTGCGACGGTTGTACGTTGCGAGATAGGAATTGTGGAAACTCGGTCGCTTACAACCCAACGAATAGCGAGGAATGAGTTGGTCTCGAGTCACCGGATCGTCGACCGCCCGACGCATATAGCGTTTCGCCGCCTCTTCCATGAGGTCCGACACAGGGATCAACGAGTGAAAATGAGCTGCGATGGGAAATGTGAACTCGACGAACGCCTGACTCGCAGTGCGCGTCATCAGTTGTGCCCCTGGCACCAACCGCATCACTGTCGCGGCCCAGCTCGGTATGGAGAAATCCGGCTTCGGCAAGCAGTAAATCGGCGTTCGCTGGAAGACCGTCAGACTTGATGCGATCTTCGCGACTTCGGGAATCAGCTGCACCGCAGATGCCCCAGTCCCGATCACCGCCACCCGCTTACCGGTGAGATCTTTCGTATGGTCCCATCTGGCCGTATGCAGCGTCACGCCGGCGAAGTCGCGCACTCCTGGAATATCAGGCCACTTCGGCCGACTGAGAACGCCAGAGCAATTTATCACAAAACGCGCGGTCAGATTCTGACCAGAGGAGCAGCTCAGCCGCCATAGTGCGGCGCCTTCGTCGAAACAGGCTTCGTCCACAGTCGTGTTGAACCGGATGTAATTTTGGAGTCCGTATTTTTCTACACACCGCTCTGCATAAGCCTTCAACTCATCCCCGTGAGCGTAAGTACGTGACCAGGATGTTCGCATCTCATAAGAGAACTGGTAACTATAGGACGGAATATCGACCGCTATTCCCGGATACGTATTCCAGTGCCATGTACCGCCGACGCCATCGGCGTCATCGACTATAAGAAAGTCCGCAAATCCGGCCTTCAACAGGCTGATCGCTGTACCAATCCCAGAAAACCCGGCTCCGACTATTACAATTTCGTAGTGCTGCCCAGACTCAGAACCCATTACTTCCTCACGTGCGCTTTGATGTTTACCCTATCCGCTGCTGCAGTTCAGCGTGTTTGTGTCAACTTCAGGTCAGCATCGTCACGCCGAGTGATATCGTAATCCCGCATATCCAGACGGGACAGTTCCCTGGTGAACTGAGTCGCAAAGCCCGGATACATCGTGCCGTTATAGCCATCCTCTGTTAAATACCAGCTGCTGCAACCCGAGTTCCATGTCGTGCGTCGTAACCGCCGCTGAATATTGGAGTGGTACGCGTTTTGGCTATTCTCTTTCACATCCAGGGTATGGACTCCGTTACCTTGGTCGCGCAAGAGCTCGATCGCTTTTACGATGTAATCGATTGCCGCCTCCATATATAGAAGAGCGGAGTTGTGGCCAGGACCGGAATTAGGCCCGAAAGTGAAGAACAAATTCGGATACCCGGCCACACTCACGCTCTTGTAGGCAAATCTCCCCTCAGACCACGCGTCTTCGAGTTTTCGCCCGTCGCGCCCCAGGATCGGAAATGGCGTACCGCGTTTACACACATCGAAGCCTGTCGCGAATACTATGCAGTCCACCTCATGCTCGATGCCGTCGGCGGTTCGAATTCCGTTCGGAGCCAGTGTGGCGATCGGCCAGCTGACGAGTTTGCAGTTATCGGCCTGGAGAGCAGGGTAATAGTCGTTAGTCATAAGCATGCGTTTGCACCCAGGTCTGAACTGCGGTGTTAGCTGACGTCTCAACCAGGTATCCTTCACCTGCCGACGCAGATTCGCCTTCGCGGCCGCTTGGATGACAGATGTGGCAGCGGTATCCCAAACCATGCCCACGGCCATGACCTCATGCGCCCAAAACCACGCACCTCGTAGGGCCTGTTCGGTTGCCGGCATGCGCTTGAAAGTCGAACGCGCCCAGGCCGGATGCCGGAAATTCACCCTCGGTAGGACCCAGCCGGGCGTCCTCTGAAACACCTTGACCGACGCCGCCAACTGGACCAATTCGGGAACGATCTGCACAGCGCTCGCCCCGGTCCCGATAACCGCCACCCTCTTACCGCTCATGTCATAGGAGTGGTCCCACCGAGCACTGTGAATCTTTTTCCCCTCGTACGACTCGATGCCACGAATATCCGGGAAACTGGCGTCAGCAAGTGGTCCGCTAGCCATCACGACTGAACGGCCCCGATACCGCCTGCCGCCGGTCGTGTCGACAACCCACTCTCCGGCATCCTCGTCGAATTCCAGTGCACTCACGTCCGCACCGAAATGAATGAACCTCCCAAGATCGTATTTCGCGACAATCGCGTCGATATAGGCGAGGATCTCTGCGCTCCCCGAGTATGCGCGAGTCCAGCCTGGGTTCGGCTCGAACGAGTAGGAGTACAGCAATGACGGAATGTCGCAGGCGGCGCCGGGGTAAGTGTTGTCACGCCAGGTGCCCCCGACGCGATGTGATCGCTCCAAGATGACAAAGTCGTTAACGCCCGCTTGAAGCATTCTCATCGCCGTACCGATACCCGCGAAGCCGGCGCCGACGATCAAAGTCGTTACCGTGTCCGTCATTTAGCGACCGGTTCATAGGTCAGTTCATCCGTCCATGAAGGCGGTCGCCCGAGTACTTGCACGGGGAAGATGTCGATCGCATTGCCTAAGCGCTGGGAAACGAAGTGAAGGGGTTGGGACCGCTTGATCGAGGAGGACATGTGGGCCTTCAAGATGTGATATCCAGGCACCCTCCGCGTGTGCTCACTGCGGTCCCCGACATTGCCATATCGCGTCACCGCGTTGTACAGCTTCTCTTCGGATAGCCCCATCGCGTTGAGATTCATCAACATGCGCGTGAGAAGCGGTATATACAGCAACGCGCCAGTGAGAATACGGGGGTCCATCACAGCGCCGACCGTTTGGATTGCATGGATTCGCATGGGACTGGCGCCGAGGTCATTCAGGACTTGAAAACCTACTGCAAGGTGCCGCGATTCGTCGCTGTTGACCTTATTGAATACTTCCCCGCAAATTGGGTCGTCGACCTCATCAAGGAGAAATTTCAGCAGGGCCCCGTCCAGCGCGGTCTCCAGTGCGGGAATCGCGGCGCCGATGACAGTCAGAGGAAGAGCCTCAGCGTACCGATCTAGCCACTCGATCACGAGACGGATGTTCTTATTCGGTACAGGCTTTTCGCCTTCCTCGATCATGCCCCAGCGACGCATCAGAGCAAGTTCGGCGTTGGCGTGACGCTGCTCCTCGGCGTGAAAGTAACGGTAAATGTCTCCGAGCGCTTCGAAGGGCGCCTTCGGGGCCATCGCAGCAAAGGCGCGCGCTCCGACATGCTCAATCCACACCACGTCGGACATGAATTGCTTGAGTTTGGGACGCTGTTCGTCGGTGATCAACTCCGCACCAGGGGCGCCCCAATCGATATCGGCGAGAGCCCATTGCTTGTTCTTGATCGTCTCGAGCATGTCGCTATATGCGAACGCCATTTCACTGCTCCCTCTGTTCGGCTGGATCGTTCCATGAGGCCACGCGCTCCACCAGCCCCAACGCCCGCGTAAACTGACCGGGTAAAGCTCTTTTCAGTTGCCACAAAATTTTCGCGTCCAGTTGGGGCACTACATAGATTTGTCCGCGATCGTGCGCGTTCAAGGTCGTTCGAGCCACTTGATCCGGCGAAATGCCGGTCCACCTCATCAGGTTGGTCGCGAGTTTCGCCGCCGACTCCTCAATCTGAGGATTTTTGGCGATGTTCGTCTTGACGAAGGTGGGGCAAAGCACTGTGACATTGACGTTAGTACCGCTCAGTTCGGCCGCCAAGGTCTCGGACAGAGCGAGCACTCCGGCCTTACTCACGTTGTATGCCCCCATTCGGGGCGCCGAGCCGAAACTCGCGGCGGACGCCACATTGATCACTCCGCCACGGCCGTTGCTCCGGAGCCGGGGAACGAAAGTCTCGCACCCGTAGATAACACCCCAAAGGTTGACAGAAATCGCAGCGTTCCAGTCCTCGACCGACGTAGCGCCGATGCGATTGCCGCCCGCACCGATTCCGGCGTTGTTGATCACCAGGCTCGCCGCCTTGCCAAACCAGTCTTCACTGGCATCAGCGAGGTTACGGACCTGCTCAAGGTCGGTGACGTCGCATACGACGTCGAAACCCTCGCCGCCGGCCTGCCTCACCAACTCGGCCGACTCTTTCGCAGTGATGGGGTCTTTGTCCGCACACACAACACGTCCACCTCGGCGTGCAAGCTCAACGGCGAACGCGCGGCCGATACCGCTCCCTGCGCCTGTGACTACTGCGTGGGCGCGGTGGGTTCTACCTGGTGAACTACCGAACGGCAAGAACCTCATCTGCTTGCCTTTCGGATCGCGACACTGATTTCCGGTGCGGGAGACCATTGATTTGGGGGCATCAGCCACCATTGGTGTCGCATGCCACCAGTTTGGTCGTGAGCCCGACGTTTTGTCAAGATGTTTGATGTGCGGTCGAGAAACACGCGCTGGGGTGGTCGGACCGGTGCTGAGCGTCGAGCAGAGCGACGGCAGCAATTGATCGAGGCTGCGACCGAGATTTGGAGTGAGAGCGGTTGGGCCGCAGTGACTATGCGCGGCGTGTGCGCCCGGACAGGGCTCAACGATCGATACTTCTACGAGGACTTCAAGACGCGCGAGGATCTTCTCGTCGCAGCGTGGGATGGCGTTCGCAATGACATGCTCGGCGAGGTTTCCGCGCTCTTCGACGAGCGTGTGGATCGGCCGCCGATCGAAACCATCACCGCGGCGATCGCCATCGTGGTCGACCGGATCGCACGCGATCCTGGCCGGGCGCACATCCTCCTCGCTCAGCATGTAGGTAGCTCACCGCTGCAAGATCGCCGCGCTGTGGCGCTGCAGGAGGCAACGCAGTTGGTCGTCGAGGCAAGCCGGCCACATCTCAGAGAAGACGCCGACGAGACGGCCCTTCGTATGGACACTTTGGTTGCGGTGGGGGGGTTCGTCGAAGTCATCACGGCCTGGCACTCCGGTTTGCTCGCGGTGACCGAAAAGGAAGTGGTCGCGCACACGAGCCGACTGGCTGAAACCTTGGCTCAACGCTACGTCGTCAGCGGCTGAGGCTTAACCTTTCCGTGAGTTTCGAGGCCGACTGCACTTGTCTGTATGACTGTCGCCTTGACCCGCCACCGGGCATCCAATCCGTGACGACAGGCGCGCTGTCGATTGTTTGGAGGAACGACGCAGAAACAGTGTCTTTCTGCGTCGCCCTCCTCACGCACTTTTGCTACCCCGGCTGAGCGATGACCTTCTGTGAGCCGTCTTGGTCGAACAGTTCCTTGCTCCATCGCTCCAGGACCGCGGTGCTGTCCCAATCATCAGGGTGGAAGCCGGGGCGGTTGTACGAACGGAATCGCTGCAGCGCATCGGCGGTGAACATCGGGGTGCGACTGAAGCGACGTAGGCTACGCACCAACGTGACCGGGTTATACGAGGCCTTGTCAGAGGCCATCGACAGCGCAGTCTGCAGAATGAGTTCGCCGAACAGAATTGCAGAGGCGATCCGCATGCCCCGTACGCGGGTGCGCTCGGTGCCTCCAATCAGCCGATAGGCGTCGAAGGCGACGGCTTTGTGCTCCGACTCCTCGAACGCATGCCACAGCAGAATCGGTCGAACCTCTGTCTGTCCGATGAGCTTCTGCGCGTCATCGCTGGTGAGAATGATTTCAGCGAGCGTCGCGGTGTAGTGCTCCAATGCAGAGGTCATCGACAGCCGCATTTCTGGCGAAAAGCGCCGCTCCAATCGCTTGATCAGGCGTGCGACGTGGCGGTCGATCCGCGCGGTCGGATAACCCATGGCCTGGAGCCGTTCGTTGAGGAGCCGATGCTGGTGTCGGTGTGTGGCCTCTTGCCCGATGAAACCCTTGACCGCTGTCAGCAATTGGGGATCGTCGATGGAACTCTGGAAATACTTGACCGAGCGGATGAAGAAGTCTTCCCCTTCCGGGAAGGTCGCAGAAAGCACCGAGATGAAATGGCTCATCACCAGGTCGCCATCCACGAAGTGTCGCCGCTTCGTGGAGGTGGGCATGGGGAAACGAACGCGCCGGGGTTTTGGCAATACACGGCTCTTGGTCGAGGCTCGATCTTCCGGCATCTTGACGGGGTCCTTCCTCCGTTGCGTGATCTGACTTTAGGCCTTGTCACATGAGACTGCCAGAATGTAGGGCATGAGTCCAGCACGTGTTTATGGCGGGCTGTCCGCAACTCAACGCGATGCGCAGCGCCGCGCACTGCTGATTGACGCCGCGGTCGCGCTCATGGGCAAGCAGGGAGCCGCCGCGTGCACCGTGACCGCTGTGTGTACGGAGTCAGGAGTGACGAGCCGGTACTTCTACCAGCAGTTTCGCGACAGAGACGCGCTCCTGCGTGCGATGTTCACCAAGATCTCCACCACCTTCCAAGCCGTGATCACCAAGGCGATACCGGATGACACCGTTGCTCCTCAAGAACTCGCTTACGCTCCGATAAAGGCCCTGGTTCAGATGATCGAGAACGATCCCAGCATGGCCCGCATATTGTTTGTCGAATCGGGCGCTGAACCCCTGCTTCGGCAGCTGCGAAGCGAACTGATGTCCGAATTTGCGGAGCTCGTCCTCAGAGAGGCCCGCCTGCATCTCGATATACCCAGCGAGGTGATTCAGGTCGCAGATCTCGCCGCTACCTACGGTGTCGGGGGCCTGTTCGAGATTCTCCGTCGCTGGATAGACGGACAACTAAACCTATCGACCGAAGTGCTTATCGAGCATTGTGCGGGTTTTCTCGGCAGTCTTGGCCTGTATACCCTCGGCCAGAAACCTGACCCGGCCGCTTCGCACATCCAGGTCGATATCAACTCCCCGGCGGGCCACAACAGATGAGACCGGCGGTATTTTCGCCGACACGCTGCGGCGTCACGCTACCGAAGGCTGGTACACCACGATGTGGTCGAGTACGCGTTTGCTTAGCAAACCCCCTGTCGGCCCCGGTTCAATCCTGAGCAGCCTGCGCCGGTTGAAAAATGAGCAGATTTACGGGTTGAGTCATCCTTCCCAGGGTGGTCGCGCAGTGCAGCGTATTGACGACGCCTTCTGTATGGAGCTAGTGAAGTGATCCAGCGTGACGACGACGAATAACCCGGACGCGGACGCGACCAGCTGGCCGGTGGCTTCCTCGCGCAATTCTGTCCGCACTTCGAGTTTCCGGCCGGTTCTGGACACGAGCTCCGCGCTGACCTCGTAGGGAACCCCCAGCAATACCGGCGCGAAGAACTCGGTGTCGAGCTTACGGGTGACGGCCATCTCACCGACGACGTAGAGCAGCATGCCCACCGTGTCGTCAAGAACCGTCATGACTGCGCCGCCATGTGCGATCCCGGGTGCGCCGCGATGTCGGCCGTCGAAGATATGCCTGGCGCCCACCCCGTCGCCACGCCGACGCGCTCGCAGGCGATGACCGTGCGGATTGTCTGTGCCGCAACCAAGGCACCACGGATGGTGCGCATCGAGGTAGTCGCCGTCGGCGGCGATAACACGATTCTGAAAGTTATGCCACCACGCGATGGCCGAATCTTCTTCCGCTTGCTCGTCGATGACGAAATCCTCCTAAATAGGACCACGCAGTGCATGGACCACCATGCGACTGAAGAACTGCGCCGACGTCGGCTGGGCTGATCGCCCGAAGACAGTATGTAAAGGACTCGTTAGCCCGCCGAGATCATCGCTGCGGTACACCTTCCAGTTCCGTCACTATCAGCCATTTGGTCCTGCCCCGCAATACGCCCTCGACGCTGTCGCCGCATAGCTCGCCCGATAATGCTCGGGGTCGTCGTCGGTGCTATAGGGGTCATACCAAATCCTGTCCCCCACAGCGGTGACGGTCAACCTCGCCTTCTGCACAAGGGTCACGAACGTCACCGACCGCGTTCTGGGCGAAGCGCTGAACATCGTCATGCTGCCAATCGAGAAACCAGTAGTCTTCAGGAAACTCGATTGATTTGAAGTGCCACTCACAGATAGCCTTTCAGATGAGCTTCGATGCCGGTATCGACAGTGCCAACGGATCGACTGGCCGTTTCGAGGGCTTCGACGAGGCGCGTTTCGGCGTCCGGGATCGTCGCGGCGACTTTGGCCGCAGCTAGACTACGACTCCGTAGCGATGTGCCGGCATCCGTGGCTGCGGCCGCAAGCGTAGACCACGCTTTGGAAGCATGTCGGGCCGCGGCAGCCGCTTCGGCAGTGGCGGCGTCATCTAGGAGATCGGCGATGTTCTGGCAACCGTCTGCCTGCAGCGTACGAAAGAGCCCGCCGCCGGTACCGGCTTTCTCGATGAACGCCCCGAGCCCGAACAATGCCGCGGTCAGGGCATCGTCATCGAACAGCGTTGGCCAATGCCCTACGTCATCGGCGAAGTCCTGCACACCCTTCAAACCGGAAGATTCGACTTCAGCTGCCTCGATGCGCAGTAGCGGCGCACCTACGGCACCGCCGCGCATGAACGCTGCGCTCGCGGCGAGTGCAGCGGCCGCGATCGGCCCAAGGTCTGGCACTCGCTCTGGCCAGTCGACGTGATATGTGGTGTGCCGGGTAGGTGTGGGAAACCCGACCGAGGACCGCGCCCGGCGTAGGTCGTCGTAGGCCACCGTCTGGGTTGTCTCGCGGTCATTATCGACCACATAGGCGACCCGTTGTTCGTCATCGTATCCGGTGATGACAATGTCGTGACGGCTCATGTGCAATCGGACGCGCAGGTAAGGAAGTTCGCCGATGTCAGCCCAGACCATGACGGGTCGACCTTTGTCGATTTCGTCGGTCACAAATGCCCATCCCACGTCCGGGTCATCGGTCGATCGCACGACGAACTTTGCGCCAACCCGGGAGAGGTAATCCTGTTCCAGGTCGCTTCCTCGTCCTACCAGGTACACCTGGGGGAACAACTGCGTAGAGCGGACGTACGAGAAGTCCAAGACTCCGCCGAGGGTGAAGACCAATCCTTCACTGAGTGCTTCTGTCCCCCATCCGAGTTGGGCCCATTCAGTAAGGTCACGAAGCGCACCGGAACCACAGTGCCCTCCCCTCCTATGGGGATAGGGAACTTGAATCCTCGTCATCGCCGCTTCCTTCCTTGTCAGTAGCACTGTTGAGACTCGTCAAAAGCTACGTTTCATCACGGCTTCCCGGCTGACAGTAGGTGCCAACACCAACACGCGTGACCGCAGCCAACCTCAGCCGCGCATCTCGACAGCCTATGGCGATGGGGCACATTGACTTTCGATCGCTAGTCCTGCATCAACACGTCAACGGTAAGAGCCACAGACGCGCAGCACTCAACCGTTGTACTCAGCTCGCTTGCTCCCGTGGTCGCGCTCCCGCGCTTCGGCTGCTTTATCAGAATCGGATGAGTCCTCGGATGTTGCGGCCCGATCGCATATCCGCGTAGCCTTCGTTGATCTGATCGAGGGTGTACTCACGGGTGATCAGCTCATCCAGCTTGAGGTGTCCGGCGTTGTAGAGCTCGACGAGCCGCGGGATGTCGTGGGCGGCGTTCGAAGAACCGTACAGAGCGCCGCGGATCTGCTTTTCATACAGCGTCAATTCCAGCAGTGAACCCGACATCGAGGTGTCTTCGGGGTGCCCGATCGCGGTAACGACCACACGGCCGCGTTTACCGACCAAGGACAGCGCCTCGCCGATGTAGGACCCTTCGGCGACATCGGTGGTCAAGACGCAGACATCGGCGAGTTTGCCGCGGGTGATGTCACTGATCAGTGACCAGGCCTCGTCGATCGTGGCAACGGCATGCGTCGCACCGAAACCGCCGGCTTGTTCACGCTTGAACGCCACCGGATCGACAGCCACGATGTTCAACGCGCCCGCGATGCGGGCACCCTGAATCGCATTCATGCCGATGCCACCGGCTCCGATCACCGCCACGGTATCCCCGGCACGCACCTCACCGGTGCGCACCGCCGACCCGTACCCGGTCGTCACACCACACCCGATCAACGCCGCCTTGTCCAGCGGTGTCCCCTGGTCGATTTTGACCAGAGACGCCTTGGGGACCACGGTGTATTCCGAGAACGTGCCCAGCAGGCACATCTGGCCGACGTCCTCACCCCTGGCATGGAAACGGTAAGTGCCGTCGATCTGGGGTCCCATCATGAGCGCGGCACCCAAGTCGCACATGTTCCCCATCCCCCGCGCGCAATAGGAACAGTGCCCGCACGACGGCAGGAACGTCAGGATCACCGAATCGCCCTCGGCGACGTTCTCGACACCCGCACCCACTTCGACCACGGTGCCGGCACCCTCGTGGCCACCGACGACGGGCAGCGGAATGGGCAGGTCGCCGGTCACGAGGTGTTCGTCGGAATGGCACAACCCGGTCGCGGTCAGCTGGACGAGCACTTCATCGGGGCCGGGAGGATCCAACTCGATGTCCTCGACTTCCCACTTTTCTCCTAGGCCCCACAGCACTGCAGCACGTGTCTTCATGTGTGTCTCCTTAACGTCAGTGTTTCGGTCGCAGTGGATTGATGATTCACGCCAGCGTCTCGATGATGAGGTCACCGTCGGCGAACTGGCGGCGCAGCTTCTTCTTGTCGAACTTGCCAGTGGAAGTCAGCGGAATGTCGGTGACGAACGCCCACCGTTCCGGTAGCCACCACTTGGCCACCCGCGCACGCAGAAATTCGGTCAGCTCCGCCGCGGTGGCGGTGCGGTCGGCAGCCAGGACGACCACCGCCAGCGGCCGTTCCTGCCACTTGTCGTCGGGCACTCCAATCACCGTGGCGGTGCGCACCGCAGGGTGAGCGGCCAACTCGTTCTCCAATTCCACCGAGGAGATCCATTCGCCCCCGGACTTGATGACATCCTTGGAGCGGTCGGTCAGCGCGATGAGCGCGTCCGCGCTGATCGTCCCGACGTCCCCGGTACGCAACCACCCGTCCGGCGACGCCGCCGGACTGTCATTCTCGTAATACGACTGAGTGATCCACGGGCCGCGGACTTGAATCTCCCCCACCGATTTTCCGTCCCACGGTTGTTCTGCACCGCTGTCATCGACGATGCGGGCCTGCACACCGGCCACCACCCGGCCTTGGGTTGCGCGCAGGTGAAGCGACCTCTCCGGGGTATCAGAACTCCGCGGCAGAGCGACCGAGGCCAGCGGGGAAGTCTCAGTCATCCCCCAAGCCTGCACAATGCGGATGCCCAGCTCGTCATAGGCGGTCATCAACGACCGCGGAACCGCCGAACCACCGCAGGCCACCATCTTCAGCGAACTCACGTCATGGCCAGGATTGTCGCGCAAGTAATGCAGAACATCGGTCCAGATTGTCGGCACCGCCCCCGCCATCGTCGGCCGCACCGCCTCGATCATCTCCACCAAAGGCCCCGCCTGCAGGAAACGGTCAGGCAGCAGAAGCTGCGCGCCGGCCATCATCGCCGCATACGGCAACCCCCACGCGTTGGCGTGGAACATCGGAACGATCGCCAACACCGTGTCGTCATGACCGATGCCCAAGGCATTCGAGGTGCACGCCGCCTGAGAGTGCAACCACGTCGAACGATGGCTGTAGACAACACCTTTCGGGTGCCCGGTGGTACCGCTCGTATAGCACATCGCTGCAGCCGACCGCTCATCGACATCGGGCCACTCGAACGTACTCGACTGGGCGGCCACCACATCGTCGTACCGTAGGACGTCCTTTCCGCACCCCTCGACCGCGGCAAGATCGCCGGTTCCGGTCACTAGCACCGTGCGCACCGAGGTCATCGACGGCAACGCCGCCGCCAAAAGGGCAAGCACCGTACTGTCGACGATGATCACCCGATCCTCGGCATGATTGGCGATCCACGTCAGCTGTTCCGGCGGCAGCCGCAGGTTCAACGTATGCAGCACCGCGCCCATCGACGGCACCGCCGCGTAACAGTCCAGATGCTCCTGGTTGCTCCATTGCAGCGTCGCGACACGCTCATCTCCACGGATGCCGATCTGGCGCAAAGCATTTGCCAACCGTGCCGCACGCTCACCCACCTCGCGATAGGACACCCCAGAGATCTGCCGGGGTCCGCGCGCAGTCAGCACCTCGCGATCGCCATGGACTGCCGAAGCATGGGCCACGATCGCGGGCACAGTCAACGCAACGTCCTGCATCGTGCTCCTCATCGCACACCCGCCCTACAGCCCGCGGTGAGGCGAGGGTCACGCATCGATGAGGTCCTGCCGATTCTGGCTCTCCAGCATCAACCGGTACTCGGGGAACAGGTTCTTGGCCTGCGGGATCAACTTGATCAACTTCGGCACCGGACCTTTCGCACGTACCGTTCCCTTGGCCATCGCCATCGTCAAGTTCACCTTCCCCAACCAGAACTTGTTCCCCGTGTCTGCCGACATGAACAACTCCACGTTGGGCACCGCGGTACTGGCCGCTCCGGTCTCCACCACCTTGTTCGGCATGTCCACCGTCACAACCGCATCCGGATCTGTGTAATGCACCCGCAACACCACACCCGAATTCGCGAGCTTGTCCGCCAGACCCTCCTTCTCCAAACCCCGCCGAAAGATCCCGCCCAGGAAGGCATAGACCTCGTCCTCGTCCCTAAATACCGCCACCGTCAACCTCAACTAACCTCATTGTCAGAACAGAACAGAACAGAACAGGCACCGACTTCTGACGCTGCTCCTCCGGAAAGAATCGTCATGCTCGTTGGGAAACCCCACTAGGTCCTGATGCGCTGCGCCAAGGCGACCGCCGGGCAGCCGCTAGCGTTCCTTTGCCAGCGGGGCTGGATGGCAATTGTCACTGAAGTACCTCTCCAAGACACGCGTCGCATCCGCCGTCGTCGTTCCCACCGCCTACGCACCGCCGGCACCTCAGTCCGAGCCGGCGAGCACCAGTTCGGCCCGTTCGACGGCGACTTGCTGCGTGATGACCCGCTTGCTGAACATGAAGTCGCGGGGACGGTTGATGCAGTCGGCGGCAAGAAGCTCGCCGGCACGGAGGTAGAAGCAGGTGAAGTCGCGCTCCCGGGTCGGGTCGCCGCTGAGGACGACCTCGTCGTACCCGGTGTTGAGACCGGCGATCTGGAGCTTGAGGTCGTATTGATCTGACCAGAACCATGGAAGGGCCGCTATCTTCTTGGACTTCCCACAGACGGTCGCGGCGGCGACCTTGGCCTGCTCGGCCGCGCTCGGCACGGACTCCAGGCGGATGCGACGGCCGTAACGGGCCATGTCGTGGCTGGCGCAGTCCCCGGCGGCCACGATGTCGGGGTCGCTAGTCCGGGCCTGATCGTCGATCACGACGCCGTTGTCGACGACCAGGCCCGCGGTGGCGGCGAGCTCGGTGTTCGGCTCCACGCCGATGCCGACAATGACGAGGTCGGCGGGAATTGATTCGCCACCGGCCAGGATTACTTCGCGGACCCTGCCGTCGCCGGACAGAGCCTCGACCAGCGTGCCCGTCCGGATGTTGACGCCCTCCTCCCGGTGGATCCGGTCGAAGAACTCCGATACCTCCGGGGCGGTGACCCGTTCAAGGACGCGCCCGGTCGCCTCGAGCAGGGTGACCTCCAGACCCAGTGCACGCAACGAGGCGGCTGTCTCCAGTCCGATGTAGCCGCCGCCGACGATCACCGCCCGACGCCCGGGGCCGGCGGCCTCTCGGATCATCTCGCCGTCCGCGGCGGTGCGTAGGTAGAAGACTCCGGCCAGGTCCGCTCCCGGGGTGGGGAGCCGACGAGGCCGGGCGCCAGTGCACAGCGCGAGCTTGTCGTAGGGCAGTGCGTCGCCGGTACTCAGCACGACATGACCAGCCGAGCGGTCGACCGCCGCCACCGTCGCATCCAGGAGTCGGATCCGCTGCTTGGCGTAGAAATCCGAGTTGCGGATCGCGAGTTCGGCCAGTTCGCATTTGTCGGCCAGGTACGACTTGGACAGCGGGGGCCGCTGGTAGGGCAACGCCGACTCATCGCCGACGAGGACGATTTCGCCGTCCCACCCTTCTCGGCGAAGACTGGCGGCGAGCTGGGTGCCCGCGTGGCTGGCCCCCGCGATGACCGCTCGCTGCACGGTCATGCGCCACCTTTCGGGGTGAGGCGGACCATCAGCTTACTGATCCCCCTCACGAAGTTGGACTGCACGTACTCGGGCTCACCGACGACCTCGATGTTCTCGAACCGCGGAAGCAGCTCCTCCCACAGGATCCGCAACTGCATCTCGGCCAGCCGGTTACCCATACAGCGGTGCACGCCGAAACCGAAGGAGATGTGGTTACGGGCGTTGGCCCGATCGATAATCAGGTCATCGGGCCGATCGAACACGCGCTCGTCGCGGTTGCCCGAGGCGTACCACATCAGGACCTTGTCGCCCTTGCGGATGAACTGCCCGTTGAGCACAGTGTCGGCCTTGGCGATCCGGCGCATATGCGCGAGCGGGGTTTGCCACCGGATGATCTCCGAGACCATGTTGGGGATCAGCTCGGGGTTCGCCTTCAGCTTCTCAAACTGGTCAGGGAACTCGTTCAGCGCCAGAACACCACCGCTCATGGAATTGCGGGTCGTATCGTTGCCACCCACGATCAGCAATACCAAGTTGCCCAAGAACTCCATCGGGCGATCGATCAGGTCCTTGGTGCTCTCGTCGCTCTGCAACATGGTGATCAGATCGAAGCCGGGCAGCTCTCCGGCAGCTGTCCGGGCTGCCTTGTCCCGCCAGTGAGCGCTGAGACCTCTAGCCATATCGACCATGCCGCGAAATATCTCGTCGTTGTCCGAGGGCCCACCGTTGGCTTGCTCCATGGAGGTGGCGAGATCGGACCATTGGACGAGCTTGCGCCGCTGCTCGAACGGGAAGTCCAGCAGCGTGGCCAGCATGCGCGCGGTTAGCTCGATCGAGACGTGCTGCACCCAGTTGAACGGTTCGCCAAGCGGCAGAGCGTCGAGCACGTCTACCACCCGCTCGCGGATGAGGCCCTCCATCTCACGCAGGTTCTTCGGTGCGACCACACCCTGGACAGCCTGCCGTTGCCGGTCGTGTTTTGGGGGGTCCATCGCGATGAACATCGCAATGTCGAGGAAGCGCGGCGGGCTCCCGATGACGATGAACGGCTCGGAGGAGAAGACCTCGTGGTTCTTGTCGACGGCCACGATGTCGGCATGCCGCGTCACCGACCAGAACGGGCCGAACGCGCTGTGGGCCTGATAGTGCACGGGAGCCTCGTTGCGTAGGCGCTCGTAATAGGACTTCCAGCGACCCTGACGATAGAGGAAAGGATTGCTAAGGTCGATGTCGGTCAGTTCAACCTCGTCAGCCGGCGGGATCGGTCGCTCGATGAAGATTTTTTCACCGTTGGTGCCGGTGACCCAGCGCCGCGTTCTGTCGTAGAGGTGGGCGCCCTGGATTATTCGGTCCATCGGAATTGTTGCCTGAGCCTTGGCAGTGACTGCCTCGCGAATATTGCTCACGTCTCACCTCTCTTTCGTCATCACAGTTGGAACTCGGGCAGATGGACGATCAAACCGTCCCACGCCTCAGAGACCTGCATCTGGCAGGACAGCCGGGAGGTCGGCTGACGCTCGGGGTTCATCGCGAGCATCTCCTCTTCATTGGCCCCGGAGAGGCCGACCCGATCGGACCATTGCGGATCGACGATCACATGGCAGGTGCCGCACGCGGCTTCGCCTCCGCAGTCGCCGTCGATGCCGGGCACCGCATTGTTGGTCGCGACCCGCATCAGTGACTGACCTTCCTCGAGAGGCGCCTCATACTTCTCGCCGCCGTGGGAGACAAATGTGACAACTGCCATAGCCAGGCTCCTTGCGTGTCCTCAGTTACTTGACACAAGTCTTGCGCCAGATGAGCGCTGCGGCTATGTTCGCCGGAGTCAGAAACTTGTGATTTCGGCTCAAAGGGGCCATGGTCAGTGAACCCCAATGACGCGGGTGTGCCCCCACTCGCATTCGTGCAAATGCTCGAGAGCCCGGCGTTTGACCCAGACGCCGTCGCGCGGCTTCGCAACATCATGGCTCGCGAAGGAACCGACGAGGCGACGCTGATTCAGCGTGATATCCAGGCCCCGTTACGGTGGTTTCGTGAGGCGTACCCCGGTCTAGACATCGATCAGGCAACGCTGCTCGGATTTGCGTTAGCCGAACAGGCACAGTTGACGTCCTTCGGCCCGCTGAGTGTTCCGCTGGTCAGCGCGGGCTCAGTGGCCGAGATCGTAGAGCTGCTGACTTATCTGCCGTTGATCACGACGGCTGTCAAAGCACAGTTTCATCCAGATGACCAAGGCCTCACCGTCGGGCTCTGGGGACACACCAGCGATCGTGCCCTGGACTGCCTCGCCGTCACGTACGCCGGGTTGGCGTTGTTGCGACTGCTGGACATGCTCGTCCGTGCGGCGCCGACCCTCACACTCCACTTGAGTTGGCCAGCGCCCGCCGCCTTGAAAGATCGCGAGGACGACCTTACCGCCGGGCGCCTGTTCTTCGACGCTCCGATGTCCTTCCTCCATGTTCCCGCGGACACGCTCAACGAGGTGTGCCGGTTCTCCGATCCCGTCGCATACCGACTCGCCATCGTCGATCTGCAGCGAACTCTCGACCAGCGGAGCGAAACCACGTCGTTCTCGGAGAAGGTGAGACGGCTGCTGCAGAAGGAGCCCGGACGCCGAAGTAAACATTGGTTCGCACATGAGCTGTCGATGTCCACCAGCACACTCAAGCGGCGCCTCTCCGAAGAGGAGACCACCTTTCGCGAGTTGCGCCAAGCATTCCTGCGCGAGCGCGCGATGCTGCAGCTACTCGACCGATCCCTATCGGTGAGTGAGATCGCCACGGATCTCGGATACAGCGACCTCGCCAACTTCTCACACGCCTTCAAGCGATGGACCGGCCGCTCTCCGAGCGAGTTTCGGCTCTCACCACATTGAGCTGTCCCGGCGGGTCCGGAGATCCCGACCTTTGCGGCGTCTTTCTGCAGCGTCGCCTCTCCCCGGGTGTTCGATGAAGGCCCGAGCCTGCGCGCCGGGCAGCAGATTCACCCGGTCACACAAGCCGGCCAGATGCTCGGCCAGCACCGAATCCAATTGGCGGGCATAACCGAAAGTGAACTCCCGCAACAGCGTTCCCATCGTTGACGGGGGATACACCCGGCGGAAAAAGGGTTTTTATGCCGCCAGCGCGGACCAGGTCGACATCATCGATGTAATCCGCGCCCGCGTACATGCTCGCGATCAGGGTGGCCAGTTTCGGAGCCGGATTGGCCGACCTCGACTTGACCCTGGGAGCTGCGATGTGAATCTTGTTGGCCAACAACTCCGATAGGCCTGCCTGCTCAGCCAGCGCCATCACCGGCACCAGGCCCGCGCACGACACCAGATGTCCTCATCGAACACATCGGACCGCGGGGTGAACGTGTGGGACACTCGCGCCGGAAGTGCCGTTCTCGAACTGGACCGATTGTTGCCTGAACAATATCAATCTTCCCAGCTCAGAACGCACTTTCCTTATCCCGACACCCCGACAAACAGTCCATTGTCAGTGGATCGAGGCTAAGACCGCTCAAGTCACAGCTATCTATAGCCAACGCCGAGGTAGCGGAGCGCCACCCGCGAGATCCGCGCACCCGTGGTGGCGATGTCCGCGGAGGGAAGGACGACGTGACTCACGGTGAGCCGCACCAGAACGTCTGCGACCTCCTCGACGTCTTCGGAGTCGAGATCGGCGAAGTGGTCGTGAAACCACGCGACCAAAGCCGCGGAGGAGAGCTGGAGCAGGGACGCCGATGTCGGCAGGAGAGGAAGAACGCCCGTCGTCGGCGCACCGGCGCGATCATCCCCTGAGTGGCTGGACGTCAGCACCGACTTCAGGAGCGGACTGGCTTCTGCTTCACGCAGGGTGAACCGCACCGCTGCGGTGATGCCGCCCTGAACGTCGCCGGTGTGTTCGGCGAGGATGGCGTGGATACCCTCCAGGAAGCGCTGACCCTCGGCCACCACGAGCGCGTCACCAAGTCCCTGCTTATCGCCGAACTCCTTGTATAGCGTCGGTCGGGAGACGCCGACAAGTTCGGCGACCTCACTCACTCGGACTTGTTCCCAGCCCTTCTCAATGGTGAGTTCCCGTGTCGCCCTCAAGACCTGCTCGCGGATATGTCGGCGAAACGACATCCGCGCCGAATCAGTTGGCATACGAGCAGAATAGGTGGCGAACTGGGATCTCCCGCGCAGCCCGACGACTGGCGTCAAACGGTACGGTCGAGAAAGTCGACGACCGCCGTCGAGAATGCGTCGTTGTTGTCGCCAGCAACCATGTGGCCCGCGCCCGACACGTCAACGGTTTGCGCGTGGGGAACCAAGGTGAGGAAATCCTTCACTGTCTCTTCGGAGACTATGTCCGACAGCAGGCCGCGGACCAGCAGCGCCGGCGCGGACACCTGTCGCGCGCCATCGACAAGGAATGCGCTCATCATCTCGAACTCCTCTGCGCCGTCGTCTGAATCACTCTGCAGGAACTGAAAATTCGACGTCGCAAACGCCGGATCCCATCGCCAGGCCCAGCGACCGTCTCCACGTCGGCGGAGGACTTTTTGAAGGCCGTCGACGTTTTCGGGGCGAGGGCGGTGCGGGTTGTAGGCGGCGATCACGTCAGCGGCCGACTCTAGGCTGTCGAAACCTTCGGGATGGGCCGACATGAACGATAGGACTCGGCGGGCGCCGTGCATCTGCATTCGCGGAGTGATGTCAACCAGGACGACGGCCTGCCATAGCTCCGATGGGGCGAGCAAGTGCGTGCCGAGGATGGTCAAACCGCCCAACGATGCCCCGATCGCGGCAACTGGGCGGGCGGAGCCGGCGTACGCGCGCACGGCCAACAGGTCGGACCCCAGCCGTTCGATGTCATAGCGTCCGTCTGGATCCCAGTCGCTGTCACCATGTCCCCTTGCGTCGTAGGCGGCAACGGTGTAGCCCCGCTGATGCAATCGTTGGGCGGTGACATCCCAGGCGTGCCGGCTCTGACCACCGCCGTGAAGGAGCAACACGACCGCCCGCGGTCCGTCACAGCGGTAGAAGTCGACCGCCAGCGAGAGCCCATCCACCGTGGGCACGCGCTCGACGACAGGAGCGGACGAATCATGTGCTCTGTTTGCAGACATCAAGAGATGGCCTTCGGTGCGACGACGGTGACGGTGCCCTGCGCCGCACACACCGCTCTGCCGTCGTTGCAGATGTCGATACGTGCCACACCGCTGGTTCTGCCCAGCGAGATGATCTCAGCCGTGGCTACACAGGTTCCGCTGGAGACTGGACGAAGCAAATTCAGTTTGAACTCCGTCGTCGCGACCCAGGATCCCATCGGAATCACGGGATAAAACACCACTCCAAGGCAATGGTCGACCATGGCCGACAAGCAGCCGCCATGCAAGTTGCCGAAAGGCGTCTTCAGGTCGTCGCGTGCGTCCATCTCCGCGACGAGCCGTCCAGCAGTGAATTCAGTGTGCCGGAAGCCGAGGTAACCGGCCAGCCCGCCCGTGGTTTCTGCTGCGCTCTGCAGTTGTTCAGCGACCTGCTGGTTGAACGCGGTGAACTGCACAGACATGTCCGGCCTCCTACCTCAGCTGTGGTTGAGACATTACGCCTTGTCTGTCACATCGGTCGACAATGGTCGCTCGCCAGGATTGCGGGAAGGAGAAACCTTGAAAGAAATGTCCGGAGCCCGTCACGACTGCGCTCCCGCGGTCCTCGAACAGTCAGCAGGCTCAGTATCGTGCGGAGAACCCACTCGGCGGCGTCGTCGACGGAGACGCCCGGTTCTACGTAACTCCAGTGTCTCCTGAAGATGGGACGGAGAAACTCGGTGACGAGTTCGAAGAGTGACGTCGAGGTCCCCGCCGCGAGGCCAACGCCGGCGAGTTCCTCGTCGCTGCCGAACAACAATCCGATGATCTCTTCGCGGCGCGCGGCCTCAACTGTGTATTCCACGAAATCGACGAGAGCGGAGCCCAGATCGGTGTGCTCCGCGATCCGGGGGTTGATGCGATCGAGATAGCGCTCGGCGGCGCGAATGATGACGCCCGACATCACCGCCTCCCGATTAGGGAAGTAGCGATACACCGTTGCCCTGGAGACACCCGCTGTTCTGCCGATGTCCTCCATGGTCGTGCCTACCACGCCGCAACTCTCTAGGCACCGCTCGGCAGCATCTAGCAATCGGTCGCGAGCGGAATCACGATCTGACGGCGCGGCGGCACCCCATCGCACCAACTTCGTCGACACAACAGCCAGTATGCCGCGGGCGCACACCATTGTGGCTTGACTGCAGATATGACACCATCGCATTCGTGTCTCACAACAGCCCGTGGCCCTGAGCGAGTGATCGATTGTCGGTAGAAGCGCGTACTCCGGTGGCGGTCGGCGTAGGCGAAGTCACCCATCGCGGGGACGACGTCGTCACCGGCCTCGGTTGGTATTCGACGAAACATTCGGTCGGTGTGTGGTCGGCCACCCCTCCACCAACCGGGTGGCGACTGATCGACACGGCAGACGAACAAACTCCGATCGATTCATCGCGGCTGGCCGTCGCAGGCGTCGACGAGGCGACCGGTCGCGCGACAGTGGACGGGTACACGGTCGAATACGACCGAGACGGGCGACCTCGATGGACACCGACCATCGCGCACCTGTCCGACGGGCGAAGAGTCGTCGCACGCAGCGACGATCCGCAGATTGCCGAGGCGATGGCGGGCGAGATGTACGTTGGCAGAACGGTTTGCCTCCGAAACACAGGGTCGTCCACGGGATTCGAGCTTCCATGATCGCCGAGGCCATGGTGTTGACCGGACCGCGGAATCTGGAGCGGCGCCAGATGACCATCCCCGACGTCGGTGACCGCGGTGCGATCCTGCGAGTTGAAGCATGTGGTCTATGCGGTACAGATCACGAACAATTCACCGGACACCTGCCTGCCGGCTTCTCATTCGTTCCAGGTCACGAAATCGTCGGCATCGTCGAACATGTCGGCAATGCGGCCAGCGAACGCTGGTGCGTCCGGGCCGGCCAGCGCGTGGCCGTCGAGGTGTTCCGGTCCTGCCGAGACTGCCCGGAGTGTCGCCGCGGCGAATACCGGCGATGTGCGGTGAACGGCATCGCCACCATGTTCGGGTTCGTCGACGTGGAGATCGGCGCCGGGTTATGGGGCGGATACGCCACCCATGTGGAGCTTCCGTGGGACGCGATGCTACTCCCGATTGCCGAAGACATGGACCCCGTTCTCGCCACGTTGTTCAACCCTCTCGGGGCCGGTATCCAATGGGGGAAAACTCTTCCCGACACCAAGGCGGGGGGTATCGTAGCGATACTGGGACCGGGCATCCGCGGGATCTGCGCGGCGGTGGCGGCGAAAGAGGCGGGAGCCGCTTTCGTCGCGATGACCGGCATCGGTCCACGCGACGATCAGCGACTGGCCATAGCCAGATCATTCGGTGTCGACCTGCCCATCGACGTATCGCAGGACGATGCAGTGACAGCGCTCCAGCGTGAGACAGGCGGACAGCTTGCCGACGTGGTCATCGATGTCACCGCCAAAGCACCCTCCGCGTTCGCCGACGCCGTCGCCCTTGCCAGGCCTGGCGGCAGGGTCGTGGTTGCTGGCACCCGCGGCGGAGGCGGCGCGCCCGGCTTTGAACCAGACACGCTGGTGTATAAGGAATTACACATCGCCGGTGCACTCGGCGTGGAGTATCCCGCCTACCGGGCAGCCCTCGAGATTCTGGCCACGCGCCGCTGGCCGTTCGACCGGATCACAAGAGAATCAACCGGATTCGCTGGTCTCGCGCCGCTGCTCAGTTCGCTTGCAGATGAAAATGCCAAATCGAGTGCGGCCCTGCACAACGTCTTCGTGCCCACGCCCTCACAGCATGCGGAGCTTCAACAGAGGAAGGTCACACGTGACGAGAACGGAACGCGTACCGATGCTCGACCTTGAGCAGGCCCGGCTGCGGGCTGCCGAGTGTGGGCTGCCCGCAGAGATGGCAGAACTGTCAGTATTTCGCGTGGCACTTCACCAGCCGAGCCTCGCAGTGGCCCTGTACGGAATGCTTGAGGCGCTGCTATTTAACGGTGTGCTCGACGCCCGGCTACGCGAATTGATCATCATGCGCATCGGCTGGGTAACGGGGTCGGTATATGAGTGGACACAGCATTGGCGAATCGCGACGCTGCTCGGTGTGGCTTCGGATGACCTTCTGGCGGTGCGTGACTGGCAGAGTTCCAATCGTCTGGGCCATGCCGAGCGTGCGGTCCTGGCGGCGACCGATGATGTGGTACGTGACGGGGTCATTGCCGAGGAAAACTGGGCCGCGTGCCACAAGGCATTCAATGGCGATCACGCGGTTTTGGTCGAACTTGTCGGAGCGATCGCCAATTGGCGGCTCTTTTCGATCCTGCTTCGATCCTTGAATATTCCGCTTGAGTCGGGTACCGACTCCTGGCCGCCCGATGGGCGAGCCCCTCGACGTGACGATTGAGTAAAAACGGTTGTTCAGCAATCGCACCCAAGTTGAAGCTCGGTTACCCCTTATGTTCCTAGTCAGTTGTGGGCTATTGAATTTCAAACGGGTAGTTGTGATTTCGGTCTCTTAGCCACGGTCTCGGGGTAATGCCACCAACTGGACATGTGGAGCCAACTGTTCTGGGACGCCTACACCAGCTTGAAGCACGCTCCGTCATACGAATACGATCCAAGGGATGTCGAGGTTCTTCGCGACTCAGGCCAACTGTTACTACTGGGAGAGTCGTTCAATCGGGTCGCTGGCAACAGAACGCCAATGAAGGCGATCGTCGGCAGTCACCGCACACAGCACCTCACGCAGAGAATTCAAGAGCCCGCTGCTGCAAGCTAGACCCGGCGTCCGACACCGAGGCGCTGCCGTCTTCATACAGCTGACCACGAACGCCAGCCGCGCCGAAGTCCCACCGGGGACGGCAAACACCTTCCGCCGCAACACCTTCGGATGCAGCTTGGACGGAAGGCCACCAGCCACCATAATATCGACCGTCTCGGCGTCGCCAGCACCGCGGACGAATCGGTGTACCGGCCCGTTGCCACCTCGCCTCCGGCTTGCGCGGGTCAATCTCTCAGGTCGTCGTTGCCACACTCAGAAGTGACATGTACAAATCACGGTTCAGCGAGTGTACAGTTCACGGTGTGGAGGTATCCGTGACCGAGTTGCGCGCGCACCTTAGCGATTGGCTCGATCGAGTTCGGGCTGGTGATGAGGTCGTCATCACCGACCGCGGGATTCCGGTCGCGCGACTCGCTGCGCTGGACAGCGCAGGCACCTTGGAGCGTCTCACGGCCGAAGGCGTGATTGCCAGGGCCACCGCGCAGCGGCCCGTCGCTGCGGGACGGTCCCGGCCCCGACCGCGGCGGCCGGTGTCTGACCAGGTCAGCGACCAGCGGCGCTGACCGGTGCCGCTCGTCTACTTCGACGCCAGCGCCTTCGTTAAACTTCTCACCACCGAGACAGGAAGCTCGCTGGCATCCGCGCTGTGGGACGGCTGCGACGCCGCATTGTCCAGCCGCCTGGCCTACCCCGAAGTCCGCGCCGCACTCGCTGCAGCAGCCCGCAATCACGACCTAACCGAATCCGAGCTCGCCGACGCCGAGCGTGACTGGGAGGACTTCTGGGCCGCCACCCGCCCAATCGAACTCACCGCCACGGTTGAACAGCACGCCGGCCGCCTCGCCCGCGCCCATGCCTTGCGCGAAGCCGACGCTGTCCATCTGGCCAGCGCGTTGGCAGTCGGCGAACCCGGCCTGATCGTCGCCGTTTGGGACCGACGCCTGCACGCCGGAGCCCAAGCCGCCGGGTGCCGACTCGCCCCCGCCCAACTCGACCCCTAATCCGACCGCTCGACGTCAGAGGTGGGTCGACCCCGGCATGGATGACGATCAGGTACCGATTCGCCAGGTCAGAACCCGTGTCGTAAGTGGCCAAGTCCCCCCTCGGACACCCGACTGAGGCGAGCGAAATGAACGCTCGCGTTCATTTCTGAGCCGATGGAGGGTGTTGAGCGGCGAAGCCGCGATCACACGACCGGCGACACGACTTAGGTCGGCCGTGGCCGTAACTTGTCGCAGGTACGCATCGTAGTCAAGACGCAGGCCCAAATTTACGTACACCTCTGCTCGCTCGCCCGGTGTCGCCGCGTCGAGGACTGCAGAGAGCCCACCCAATTCCTTCACCAGTTCTTTGATCTGCGCTGCAGACATGACTTGCGGCTGCTCAGTTCGTTCAAGCTTTGCCTTGAGTTCGTCACGTTCTGCGGTGCGGCGAAGCAATGCATCCTTCAGTTCCTCGACGGCAACACCCGACTCCACCGCCGCGACCAGAGCGGCGATTTTGCGGTTTACCTCACCGAGTTCGCGCTGCAGAGCCGCATACCCAGCGTTGCGGGCTGAGTCCACGTCCTGCCCACGCGCGAGGGACACCGGATCAGCGAGACTGGCGATCCATGGGTCAAGCTGCTCAGTCACCTCGTCTTCACGCAGGTAGACGGTGCGCGGGTGATCGCCGAGTTCGGTGGGCACCGAGCGTGATTTACCCAACTCACAGCGGTACAGAATGCGTGGTGTTTGCTTTGAGGAGCGGTCAGCACCTTGCATTCGCCGACCACATATGGCACAGAACAACAACCCGCGCAGCGCGTCCGGCACACGCGATTTCCTGTTGGATGCCAGGCTGGGTCCACGGCGAGCCCGCGTCCGAAGACGAGCGGCTTCTTCTACGATCCGGTCACCCTCGACTCGAGCTGGTGCGGACCGCGCCAACGACCTGACGAAGCGATTTCCAGCCGAATCTGACAGTTCTGGCGCGGAGGCAAGCGCATCCGCGTGTTTACCTATACCCCCCTAGAGTATAGGCTGGATCCTATGCCTGCGCGTACAAAGCGGGAACGACGAGACAATTAAAGGATCAGCGATGCATTCGCACGACGACGAAGTGAAATTCATGGCCGACATCAAAAACGCCGCGCCGGAGATGGTCTCGGCGTTCTTTGCCTTCGACAAGGCTGTGTTCAGTAAGAACAGTGGCAACCTGGACCTGGCCACCAGGGAGCTGATCGCAGTCGGCGTCGCCGTCACCACACAGTGTCCGTTCTGCATCGAGGACCACGCCAAGCGCGCCGTCAAAGCTGGCGCCTCCAAGGCTGATGTTGCCGAAGCAGTCATGGTGGCCGCCGCCTTGCGTGCCGGTGGCGGCGTAACCCACGGCTGGAAGGCGATGAGGAGCATCGCCGAAGGTGAGTAGTAGCCTGGCTCGTGCCGGTCGCTGGCGGTCCTCGACACGTAACGGCAGCCACCCAAAATTGTCCGAACCAGAGCCGGGGTAGACAGCACCGCGGGCGATCCGCGAATGCCCCTATGAGCAATTCCATTGCATGGCATGTGATTACGCCCGAAGCTAGACCAGCGATCCGCTCCAGCAGAACAGTCCGTCCTGCGGTAAGCAACCCGCGCATATCAAGCTTGACACCCGCGTCGACAACATCGACACGCTCGCCCACCCAGCCTCGGTTGGGTCGATGAGCATTTACTGCCAAATCATTTCCCACCCGGTGTGGCGCGCCGGCACGTCGGACCTGAGAGCTGGGGTTCAGGCTAGGGACATCACCATTCCGACCTCGCTGGGGAAGATGCCCCGGATATGCCACTCACCGGCACAAAAAGCGCGTAGCTACCCGAACAAAAAAACTCGCGCTGGACTGCACCCCGACCCAGGGAGGTCGTTTGCAACCCCGAAACCCTTAGGCGAGGGCGAGGAAGAGTTTCTCCAACTCGGCTTCCGTCATCGGCTTGGCTCCGTCGGCACCGACACCGCTGATGCATTCCCGCAGTCCGGTCGCCACGATCTTGAAGCCGGCCCGGTCCAGTGCCCGCGATACCGCGGCGAGCTGGGTGACGACGTCCTTGCAGTCGCGACCATTCTCGATCATGGAGATCACGCCTGCCAGTTGTCCTTGCGCACGACGCAGACGGTTCAACACAGCGGTCGGGAATGCTGAGCGTGACGACGCCCGTGCTGGCCCCTACTTCACAGTTAACCGTCTTGCGCAGCGCCGAAGTCCCACCGGGGACGGCAAACACCTTCCGCTGCAACACCTTCGGATGAACCTTGGACGCAAGGCGATCAGCCACCATGACGTCGACCGTCTCGGCGTCACTAGCACCGCGGACAAATCAGTGTACCGGCCCGCGGCCGAGAGGTTCACGCAGGCGATAGCCGAGGCGTTCCAACTCATGCCGAGCGCCACCGAATGTCGCCGCACCGGTCTCGATGTGCAGGATCATGTTCACATCCCGCGTGGCGCGGGTGAGTGGCATCCCCGCCCGCACGGCGTGCAGCTGCACCATCAATCCGCCCACCAGCGTCCACTGCGTGCAGGGGACGGCGTGGGCGATCTCGAAGAGCTGCGGCCACGGCGACGGCCATTCGCCCGCTGGAGCATTCACCTGCCAGGTCGATTCTCGGCCTGCGGACTCATCCGTGCCGTCGTCCGGACACGCGCCGACCGGTGTCCCCGGAACGTAACCGGTAGAGCAGATCCTCCAGGACAGCGATCCCCGCAGCAGACTCACGGGTGTCCAGCGACTCGGCCAAGTCGACCGCCACCGTGGCCGTCACGACGTGGTCGACGGCGTAGCCGGCATCCTCAGGCACCACCCGCACGATCACGCCACCGCCGACGTCGTCGACCAGCCCGGCCGCGGAGACCACGTCGGCCACATCGCGGGCACGAACATAACCATCGACTCCCGCATCGACAGCCGTGAGATCGAACAGCGCCGACATCGCCTCATCGTGCAAGGCGCTGACTCCCGAGGCCAGCAGCCCGATGTCGGTGCCCCACCCACGCATCCGACGCACCGCGGCGCGGCGACGCGTCATCCAACACAACTGCGACGCGCTGGTAGCCCGCAGCCGGTGCCGCAGCCGCGACAACGCCGAAGCCTCCAGCCAGTCCACCTGCTCACCGGAGAGCAACGCGAGTG
The DNA here is from genome assembly GCF_059812325.1 of Mycobacterium sp. NGS61. NCBI lineage: Bacteria > Bacillati > Actinomycetota > Actinomycetes > Mycobacteriales > Mycobacteriaceae > Mycobacterium > Mycobacterium sp. NGS61. The sequence goes on along the minus strand of NZ_JCALCL010000003.1, from coordinate 402,406 downwards.
CAGCCCACGCCGTGGCCGGCGTCCAGGGGCGCCCGTTGTGGCGGACCTGGTTTGCCAGCCGATGCACCGACGCACCATCCAACAACAACGCACCGCCGACTGTCCGCGTCACCGTCAACTCCCCCGCCCGGGCGAGCCGCGCGACCTGCCGCGCCGAGACGCCCAGAATCTCCGCGCCGGCCACAGCCGTCATCTCGCTCATGCATATATCGTCGCTTGTAAGACATATTTACGCAATACCTGCAGATCAAAAGCGTGACTATGGCTATCGTTTGTTCGGTCAAGGACTAAGTCGAAAAGTCTCAACTCGTGTCGCAGGTGGACAACTCCCCCCTCGGACACACGACTGAGGCGAGCGAAATGAACGCTCGCGTTCATTTCCGAGCCGAGGGAGTGTGTTGAGCGGCGCAGCCGCGAACACACCTCCGACAAGCCGACTGAGGCGAGCGAATGAACGCTCGCGTTCATTTCCGAGCCGAGGGAGTGTGTTGAGCGGCGCAGCCGCGAACACACCTCCGACAAGCCGACTGAGGCGAGCGAAATGAACGCTCGCGTTCATTTCCGAGCCGAGGGAGTGTGTTGAGCGGCGCAGCCGCGAACACACCTCCGACAAGCCGGTGCAGTGTGTTGAGCGGCGCAGCCGCGAACACACCTACACGAGGACCTGCCGGGGCATCACGGTCGGCTGAATCCCATAGCGTGGGCCAACACCGTAGCCGCCGCGGCCCGCCGAGGCGTAGGCCGGCATCCCGGTGGCCACATTCATTACCCCAGCACCCTGCTCTGCCGGCACCGTCCAGCCCGAACCGGCCAACGGCGCGGTGGACGCTGCCATCGTGGCCGGGGTGGCGGCCGACCACGAGGCGGGCACCGAGAGCTTGCCGACCGTCGTCGCCTGGCCGGCCGCCGCGGATACCGACGCAGCACTCGCGCCGCCGGAACCCAGACCCGCAGCCATTTGCGCCGGCCCGATCCCGATGGCGCCCAAATCCGGCGGGAACTGGCTCGCGATCAGGCCCGCGTCGAAGGTGTGCGAGTACAGCACTGCAGTGACAATTGCGTTGAAACCGTTCCAGGCCGCCATGTCGATAATGCCGTTGGGGATGTTCTGCACCAGGCTGTCGCTGAAGAAGTCGCCGACGGCCGATGCCGGCGCCGCCGCCGCTGGGTTTGCCAGCGACTGAACGACACTCGGCGTGCTGGACACCAAGGCGGACAGCCCTGTCGAGGTGCCGGCGGCCTGATCCGCCGTGGCGCTCGGCGCGGGGTTGGCGGCCGGGGTCGGTGCGGTCAGCGGGTCCAGTCGCCCGGCCAGCGCCGACGATCCGGCGTAGCCGTACATCGCGGCGGCGTCCTGGGCCCACATCTCGCCGTAGAGCGCTTCGTTGGCCGCGATCGCGGGCGTGTTCTGACCCACGATGTTGGTGGCGACGAGTGTTGCCAGCTGGGCGCGATTGGCCGCGACGACCGCCGGCGGCACCGTCATCGCGTACGCGGCCTCGTAGGCGGCCGCCGACGCCATCGCCTGGTCGGCCGCGTGCTGCAGCGACGCAGAGGTGGTGAGCAGCCATTGCACATAGGGGGCGGCGGCGGTGGCCATCGTCGCTGAGGACGGGCCCCGCCATTCGTCCTCGGTCAACGTCGAGATCACCGACTCGGCGGCCGTCGCCGTGCTGCTCAGTTCGGCAGCCAGGTTGCTGTAGGCCGCGGCGGCGGCCATCAGCGGCGCCGCTCCCGGGCCGGTGTACATACGGGTTGAATTGATCTCTGGGGACAGCGCGCCAAAATCAAAAGGCATTTCTCGGTCCTTACTAAAGTGGGGGGTTCAGACAACGGTCGGCTTGGGCATGACGATCGGTTTGAGGCCGTAGCGCGGCGCCCCGAATCCGGCACTCGAACGGTCGGCCGATGCGATCGCCGGCAGGCCGGCGGGCACCGTCGTGATCGGCGCGGAATGCGCCGCGGCGCTGGTCCAGCCCGCGCCCGTCAGCGTTGCCGGCGTTCCGCCAGCAACAGGCATGCCGGCCGCCCAACTCGGTGGCACCGATATCGCCCCGATCGACACGGCCTCGCCGACACTTGCCGCCACCGGTGGTCCAGCGATAGCCGAGGTCGGTAACGCGGGCGCCGCACCGACGCCCAGCGGCGGGAAATCGGCCATCGCGGGATTCCAAGTCACCGAACCGGGCAGGAACTGCCCCTGGCCGAGCGCGATGAAGTTCGACGCCGCGGCGCCGACATTCTGGAACCAGTTGAACGGCGTGCCGATGATCGCGTCGTCGGACGCGGCCGCCTCCGCCGGGCTGGCGGCCGCCGCGGATGCCGCGTTGGTGAGGCCGGACATCGATTCCGAGCCGGCCGCGCTCTGATTGGCCCCCTCGGTCTCGCCGTAGGCGTCGGCATTGGACCCGAGGGTGGTGACCAGCTGTTGATGCACGGCTCTGGCTTGCGCGCTGACCTGCTGATACCAGGTGCCGTAGGCCGCGAACTGTGCAGCCTGCAGTGCGGACACCTCGTCGGCGGCGGCCGGGACGACGCTGGTGGTCGGTGGCGCGGCGGCGGCATCCTCGGCGGCCATGGCCGTCCCGAGGTGTTGCAGTGCGCCCGCTGCGGCCGTCAATGCTTGGGGGTACGTGGTCACGAAGGACATCGGGTTCTCCTATCGGCAGCGCCACCCGTTTCGGAGGTCGGCCGGCGGTGGATGACCCGTTTATTAAGCGCGCCTGCCAGCACGGGAACCAGGAATTTCGGCAATGTTTCGGAAATACGTCGGTAATCCCGCTGTAACGAGCAACCGAGTTGCTGCTGACTGCCCAGCGGCGCGGTGAGTCAGTAGGCTTTGGTGGTTGCCAGCACAGGGCGGAGTGCGACCCATGAACCCACCGCGGACCCCATCGAGAGCCCTGTTTCGGCGCACGCCGACCCGCACGTTTCGCGACCGACGCGAAGCCGGCCGCGTCTTGGCCGACTCCCTGGCCGCCTACCGCGGCAAGCCGGATCTGCTGGTCCTCGGGCTCGCCCGGGGTGGCGTCCCGGTGGGATGGGAAGTCGCCGCCGGGCTGGACGCCGACCTCGACGTGTTTCTGGTGCGCAAGCTGGGTGTCCCGACGCAACCGGAATTGGCGATGGGGGCGTTGGCCAGCGGCGGCCGAGTGGTGATGAACGAGGACGTGCTGTCCAGCCTGCGCATCTCCGACGAGCAGGTGCACAGGGTAATCGAGGCCGAGTCGGCCGAACTGCGGCGGCGCGAACTGGCCTACCGCGGCGGGCGTCCCGGCGCCGACCCGCGCGCCAGGATTGCGGTTCTGGTCGACGACGGCATCGCTACCGGCGCCAGCATGTTAGCCGCGGTGCGGGCGGTGCGCGCCGCCGGGCCACAGGCGGTGGTGGTCGCGGTTCCCGTCGGGCCGGCCTCAGGGTGCCGGATGCTGGCGCGCGAAGCCGACGACGTGGTGTGCGCCACCATGCCCCGGGACTTCAACGCCGTCGGGCAGGTCTATGCCGACTTCCATCAGGTCAGCGACGACGAGGTGCGCGCCCTGCTGTCCACTGCGACCGAACCGCGGTAGACCGACCGCTACTTGGCGTCCTCATCACGCCGCGCCGGTTCCTCGGGCGCCTCGACGTCTTCGTCCGGATAGTCGACGGTGTCCTCGGACTCGGCGTTCGCATCGTCGTCCTCATCGACGGCCGCATCGCGCTGCTGACGTTCCCGGACCGCGTCCACAATCAGCAGGATCACGCCCACCACGCTGGCGCCGATGCACACCCAGGCAACCAGCACGTTGCTGGTCACTACCGCGAACACCAGCGCGACAAGCCCGATCAGGGCCAATACCAGCGCAATGATCAACATCGGTCATCCCTCCAGCCGCGAGGCGCGACTGCCAAACCTACCAGGGTCGATGACGCTGAACTCGCGCCTGGCGCGTGTCCGGCGTCGCGTTCCGGGCAGGTTGCCGCCCAGCGGTCAGTTGGCGCCGCGGTTGAACTGTTCGAAGCCGCCGGCGTCCGCGCTGGAATCGACCGGAGCCGCCGATCCGCGCTGGCCGAGTTCTTCGAGCTGGGACTCCAGATATGTCTTCAGGCGGGTCCGGTACTCGCGCTCGAAGGTCCGCAACTGCTCGAGACGGCCTTCCAGCACGGTGCGCTGCTGGTTGATGGTCCCCATGATTTCGGAGTGCTTGCGTTCGGCATCGGCCTGCAGCGCGTCCGCCTTCTCCTGCGCCTGGCGCAGCTGGCTCTCCGAGCGCGCCGTGGCATCCGCCAGCATCGCGTCCGCGCGCTGCCGCGCTTCGGAGACCGTGGTCTCGGCGGTGTGCCGCGCCTCGCTGAGGATCTGATCGGCGTTCGCGCGGGCATCGGCCAGCATCTTGTCCGATTCGGCCTTGGCGGTGCTGGTCAGACGGTCGGCGGTGTCCTGGGCCAGGCTGAGCACGCGGGCCGCCTTGAGCGCCTGCTCCTCGTTGGAGGAGCTCGGTTGCGCCGGCGCCGGGGTCGGCGCGGCCTGCTTGACCGGCTCGGGCTCGGGCTCGTAGGCCGGGATCGGCTGGGCCACCGTGGGCGCGGCACCGGAGGCGCCGCCTCCCGCGGCCAGCTCCTGGTCCAACTCGGCGATCCGCTGCCGCAGATCGGAGTTCTCCTCGATCAGTCGGGTCAGTTCGTTCTCCACCAGGTCAAGGAAGGCGTCAACCTCGTCCTCGTTGTACCCGCGCTTGCCGATAGGCGGCTTACTGAACGCCACATTGTGGACGTCGGCAGGTGTAAGCGGCATTCTTTGTCCCCTCGAGTTCCTGGACGGTCGAACAATCTGAAAGTGTAGAACGGTGCGGTAGCCGTCGCGCAACTGCCGCCCATCCTGTCACACCAGACTCGGCGGTTGCCGATTGGAGTAATAAATAAGGACAGATTTCATTCTTTTTAGAGCTCTGCAGCCAATAAATCACATTCCTTAGATTTCAAAAAACACGCGCCTGAGTTGACGCCAAATCGTGGCCGAACCGTCTCTAAAAGACCAACTCGGGTCGCCTACGTGGCGCCGTCGGCTGCGCCGAGCGCGAGTTGCATGCCGATGAAGGCGATCAACAAGAGCACCAGGATGGACAGGTCCAGGCGCACGGCGCCGATGGTGATCGGCGGGATGAGTCGGCGCAGCAGCTTCACCGGCGGATCGGTGATCGACATGATGATCTCCAGGATCACCACAGTGATGCCGGTGGGCCGCCAGTCACGGCTGAACGACCGGATCCACTCGATGACGACCCGGAAGACCAGCAGCAACCAGAAGGCCAGCAGGGTGTACCCGACGATGTACAGCAACACAACCAACGAGAGTCCCGACCTTCACGATGACGTTGATGAGAATGTCCGTCGCCGCCGGCGTAGCGGCGACAGCAAGCCTACCGACCCGCCCCGTTCCCGTGGTGGGCTGTCGACAGCGCACCGCCCGGTCGGCCAGTTGGTGACCTACCGGGCGGTGCGGAAACTATTCGGCGCAAGCCCCTGCCGGTGAGCTTATTGGTAAGCGTAGAAACCGGTTTCGGCGATCCGGCGACGTTCTTCCGGGGACACGTCGACGTCCGCGGGTGAGAGCAGGAACACCTTGGTGGCGACCTTGTCGAACGAGCCGCGCAGCGCGAACGCCAGGCCCGCGGCGAAGTCGACCAGCCGCTTGGCGTCGGCGTTGTCCATCGACACCAGGTCCATGATCACCGGAGTGCCGTCGCGGAACCGCTCGCCGATGGTGCGCGCCTCGCTGTAGTCCTTGGGACGCAGCGTGGTGATCTTCGACAGCGGGTGGCCTTCCTCGAACATCATCGCCATCCGGCGCGGGTCCATCGCCAACGCGCCGCGGGTGGCGCCGCCGCGTCCCAGCCACGAACCCAGCCGCGGCCGAGCCAGGTCGGCACGGTCGAACCCGCCCGTCGGGAAGCGCGGCTCGTCGGCATAGCCGCCGCGGTAACTGCTGGGCGGCGGGTAGTCGGCCGGCTCACCGCGCAGGTCGCCGCGCGGGTCGGCGCGGGGATCTCTGCGCGGATCGTCGTAATCGCGGTCACGGTCCTCATAACGACCGTATTCGTCGTCGAATCGCGGCCGCGAATAACCGCGCGATGGCGCGCGGTCGTCGTAATACTCGTCGTCGTAATCCTCCATCGGAGCCATCCCGAAGTAGGCCTTGACCTTATGCAGTGTGCTCATCGTACGACCCCTTCTAGCCTGGGATATCTGTTGCCTGTGATGAAGATGTGACTACAGTGACTATTCACGGTGACCGTAACCGCCGTTGACCCAATAGCGCGGTACCGACACGCACACACGTCGAACCATGTTTGACGGCGACTTCGAAGTCACCCGACATGCCGGCCGACAGCCCGACCGCCGTCGGGAACGCCGCGCGCACCCGCTGGTGCTCGGATTGCAGCCGGTCAAAGGCCTGTTCCGGGTCCCATTCCACGGGCGGGATGCCCATCAGACCGACCAGTTCCAGGCTGCGCGAGTCCTGCACCTGGGCGCAGATGCGGTCCACCGCACCGGGTTCGTCCATGTCGACGCCACCGCGCGACACATCGCCGTCGAGGCTGACCTGGACGTAGACCCGCAGCCGGTTCTCCCGCTCGTGCCCGGCCAGCGCAACGGTCACCGCCCGGTCGAGCGCGGTCACCAACTGCATGCTGTCGACGGAGTGGACGGTGTGCGCCCAGCGCGCCAGGGACCGGGCTTTTTTGCGCTGAATCTGACCGACCATGTGCCAATGCAAATCCCGCAATCCGGTGTGTTGTGCAGCGGCCGTCAACAGCCGGGTGACTTCACTCACCTTCGCCGCAGCTTCCTGTTCGCGCGATTCGCCAACGGCCCGACAACCTAATCGGGACAAAATCGCTACGTCGGTTGCTGGGAAGAATTTGGTAATTGGGAGCAGCTCAATTTCTGCGACATTGCGGCCGGCGGCCGCGGCGGCCGCAGCCAGCCGGGATCGCACCGCCCCCAGGGCCGTGGTCAATTCCGTCTGGCGGTCGCCGCCGCCTCCCCGCACCGGGTTCTCCGTGGCCATCACACTCATTCCATCCACACCAACGACGCCAGCCGTCCGGTCGGCGCACCGCGCCGGTGGCTGAACAGCGTCGCGTCGGAAATGGTGCAGCGCGGATCGACCTCGATCGAAGTCACTCCCAAATCGCGGAGCTGGCAAGCGATTCCGGCACGCAGGTCCAGTCCGGGCGTTCCGGCGGCGGTCGTGGTTCGACTGCCCGGCAGCGTCGTCTCGACCTCGTCGGCCATCGCGGCGGGCACTTCATAGCGACTGCCGCTGGCCGCCGGGCCGAGCAGTGCGGAAATGTCGCCGGGCCGCGCACCCCGGCTCACCATGGCCTCTACCGCGCGGGTCACCACGCCATGTTGGGCCCCGACCCGACCGGCGTGCACCGCCCCGACCACACCGGCGCGCGCGTCGGCGAGCAGGACCGGCACGCAGTCGGCGGTCAGTACCACCAGCGCCAGGCCCGGCGTGCCGGTCACGACCCCGTCGGTGTCGTCGATCGCCGCGTGTCGCGGCTCGTCGACCACCGCGATGCGGTCACCGTGTACCTGGTTCATCCACACCAGCCGCTCGTCGGGCAGGCCGACGGCCGCAGCCAGCCGGGCACGGTTGGCAGCGACGGCCGACGGGTCGTCACCGACGTGGTCGCCGAGATTGAAGCTGTCGAACGGCGGCTTCGACACACCGCCCGCCCGGGTGGTGGTCACCCGACGGATGCGAACGCTCACCTGCCCAGTATCTGGAATCGGTTGCCCGCCAGAGTGCTTCGACGTGAGGCCATTATGTTTCGAGGCCGGTTCGTCGCGCAGTGGCAAGCAAATCGAGACCTCAGCGGCGCATGAAGGGCGGCACGTCGACGTCATCGTCGTCACCGCCGATGCTCAGCGTCGCACCGTTGGTGTGCACCGGCACGCTGACGGCGTCGACCGGCTCGAACAACGTGGAGGTGAGCTTGCCGGCCTTGGCGGTCTCAATCCGGTGGGCGCCGCCGGTCTCGGTGGCGCTGGTGACCGGCTTGCGGCCCGGCCCGGCATCGAAGCCGGCCGCGATGACGGTGACGCGCACCTCGTCGCCGAGCGAGTCGTCGATCACGGTACCGAAGATGATGTTCGCGTCCTGATGCGCGGCGTCCTGCACCAACGAGGCTGCCTCGTTGATCTCGAAGAGCCCCAGGTCGCTGCCGCCGGCGATCGACATCAGCACGCCCTGCGCACCTTCCATCGACGCTTCCAGCAGCGGCGAGTTGATCGCGATCTCGGCGGCCTTGAGCGAGCGGCCCTCGCCGCGAGCCGAGCCGATGCCCATCAGCGCGGTGCCCGCGCCGGACATGATGCCCTTGACGTCGGCGAAGTCGACGTTGATCAGGCCCGGTGTGGTGATCAGATCGGTGATGCCCTGCACGCCGTTGAGCAGCACCTCGTCGGCGCTGCGGAAGGCGTCCATCAGCGACACGGCGGCGTCACCCATCTGCAGCAGCCGGTCGTTGGGGATCACGATCAGCGTGTCGCAGCTCTCCCGCAGCGCTGAGATGCCGTTTTCGGCCTGATTGCTGCGCCGTTTGCCCTCGAAGGAGAAGGGCCGGGTGACCACACCGACGGTCAGCGCGCCGAGTTTGCGCGCGATGTTGGCGACGACGGGCGCGCCGCCGGTGCCGGTGCCACCACCCTCACCCGCGGTGACGAAGACCATGTCGGCGCCGCGCAGCAGCTCCTCGATCTCCTCCTTGGCGTCCTCGGCGGCCTTCTTGCCGACCTCGGGGTCGGCACCGGCGCCCAGGCCACGTGTCGAGTCGCGGCCGACGTCCAGCTTGACGTCGGCGTCGCTCATCAACAGGGCCTGCGCATCGGTGTTGATCGCGATGAACTCCACGCCTTTGAGGCCTTGTTCGATCATCCGGTTGACGGCGTTGACGCCGCCACCACCAATGCCCACGACCTTGATGACGGCCAGATAGTTATGTGGGGGGGTCATCATTCGTCTTCCTCCCTGAGGGCTCACGTTCCCCTGAATGTCTTCGGTGCGGTGTGTCTACTTGCAAAAGTCTCAACCTCAACCATAGAGTTAGAGTTATGTCAAGTAGTTCCGCGTAACCAGAACCGTATGGGTACGACGGGCACTAACGCCGCAGGCGCGCCGACGCGCCGCGGGTGATTTTTGTGCTGTGTCTTCGCCGAGCGTGAGCGTGGTCGCCGAGCGTCACGCCAGCGCGACACCCGCGACTGATTAGGCGCCCGCCCCAGCCGGCGCCCCACCGAGCGTCACCCCAGCGCAACGTTCGACGCCCAGCGTCACACCAGCGCGACACCCGCGACTGATTAGGCGCCCGCCCCAGCCGGCGCCCCACCCAGCGTCACACCAGCGCAACGTTCGACGCCCAGCGTCACACCAGCGCGACACCCACGATTGATTAGGCGCCCGCCCCAGCCGGCGCCCCACCCAGCGTCACACCAGCGCAACGTTCGACGCCCAGCGTCACACCAGCGTGACACCCGCGACAGATTTGGCGCCCGCCCCAGCCGGCGTCCCACCCAGCGTCACACCAGCGCAGCGCTCGACGCCCAGCGTCACACTGGCGTGACAAACGCGGGGACCGCGCGCCGAGTGTCACGCGGGCGTGGCAATCCCGGGGTGGACCCGGCGGCTACTTGACGGTCGGCAGGTCAGGGCTGGACACGTCATAGGTGCGGCCGGGCTGGGTCAGCAGCGCCGCGAGCTTCTCCGCCTTCTCCTCCGCACGGTCGGTGGTCCCCCAGATCACCACCCGGCCGTCGGAGAGTGTCAGCGTGATCGAGGACACCGACGGGGCCGCGATCCGGCCCACCTCCCCGGCGACCTCGGGTCGCAGGGCCATCAGCACCTTGAGCGCCGCCAGCGTAGGCGGATCCGTCGGGCCGGGGTTCTCGACGTCGATGTACGGCAGCGCCGGCGGCGGCGGGTCGTTCGCGAAATCGACGCCATCGCGGTCGAACAGATGGGGTCCGTCCGGGAAATCCTTCACCACCACCGGGATTCGCTCGACGATGGTGACGCGCAGCGCCGACGGGTACTCGCGCTGCACCCGGGCGCTGGCCACTCGCCGGATCGCGGCCACCCGCTCGGCGACCTGGCTGGTGTTGATCTGCAGCAACGGCGTCCCGACCCGCACCTGCGCCGCGTTCAGGACGTCCTCGCGGGTCACCACTCCGGTCCCGGTGACCACGATATTGCGGGCCGACATCGCCGGCGTGAAGTACAGGATCAGCCCCAGCCCGACGCCAACGACCACCATGATCACCGTCGCGAGCAGCATCTTGAGCCCGCGGACCACGCCGCGCGCAACAGGTTTGGGCTCGGGCAGGACGTTGCCGCGGGCGCGCCGCTTGGCCTCCCGGCGGGCCTGTTCGATCGCGACGGCCCGGGCCTGGGCGGCGCGCCGCTCGGCGCGTTCCCGGCGTTCGCGCCGGCGTGGACCTTCGAAATCGTCCGGCTCGGAGGTTTCCTCCGGTGGCGCGGGTTGTTCGGTCGCAACAGGTTCGGTGGCGCCGGACTCAGGTACCGCTTCGGCCGGACCGTCGACCAGGTCGGCTCCGCGGGACGCGGACTCCTCGGGGTCGGGCTCGCTCACTGCAACACTCCTGGGCGACCCGGCGCGCTGCGGTTCGACCGGGACCGCAACGCCGCCACGATCTCGGGCCCCAGCAGCGTCACGTCACCGGCGCCCATGGTGACGATGAGGTCACCCGGACCGGCTGCGGCCGCCACCTCGCCGGCCACCATCGAGAAATCCGGCAGGTAGCGCACCGGCACACTCACGTGCTCGGCGACGCTGGCTCCGCTCACCCCGGCCAACGGTTGCTCGCGGGCACCGTAGACGTCGAGCACGAACACTTCGTCGGCGGCATCCAGTGCCCGACCGAATTCGTGGGCGAAAGCCTTTGTCCGCGAATACAAGTGCGGCTGGAACACGACCAACGAGCGCCCGCCGCCGCGCTGCTCGACCACCGACCGCACCGCGGCCAGGGTGGCCGCGACCTCGGTTGGGTGGTGGGCGTAGTCGTCGAACACCTGCACCGAGTCGGCAGTGCCGACCAGTTCGAAGCGGCGCCGCACCCCCTCGAAACCGGCCAGCCCGTCGAGCACCTCCTCGACCGGCGCGCCGATCTCGGTCGCCGCCAGCAGCGCCCCCAACGCATTGAGCGCCATGTGCCGTCCCGGCACCGACAGTCGCATCACCCGCTGCTGCGCCTCGCCGCGAAGTTGCAGGTGGGCCACCGCCTCGGTGCCGTGCTGCTCCCAGGACAACAGGGTCGCGGCCAGGTCGTCGCCGGTGGACCCGTACCGCAGCACCCGGATACCCAGCGCCGCGGTGCGCTGGGCCAGCGCCGCCGCCCCCGGGTCATCGGTGCACACCACCAGCGCGCCGCCCGGCGCCAGCCGCTCGACGAACGCGTCGAACACCCCGACATAGGCGTCGGTGCTGCCGTAGAAGTCCAGGTGGTCGGACTCGATGTTGGTGACCACCGCGACGTTGGGTGTGTACTCCAGCAGCGTGCCGTCGCTTTCGTCGGCTTCGGCGACGAAGTAGTGACCGCTGCCGTGGTGGGCGTTGGTGCCGGCCTCCCCCAGTTCGCCACCGACCGCGAATGACGGGTCGCGCCCGCAGTGCTGCAGCGCCACGATCAACATCGACGTGGTGGTGGTTTTGCCGTGCGTGCCGGTGACCATCAGCGTGGTGCGCCCGGCCATCAGCTTGGCCAGCACCACCGGCCGTAGCACGACCGGGATGCCACGCCGTCGGGCCTCGACCAGCTCGGGGTTGGTTTTCGGGATGGCGGCGTGGGTGGTGATGACGGCGGTGAGCCCGCCAGGCAGCAGATCCAGCGAGGACGCGTCGTGCCCGATGCGGATCTTGGCGCCGCGGGCCAGCAGCGCATGCAGACCTCGCGACTCCTTGGCATCGGACCCCGAGACCAGCCCGCCGCGGTCCAGCAGGATGCGGGCGATGCCCGACATGCCGGCGCCGCCGATGCCGACCATGTGCACCCGGTGCAGCTCCGGGGGCAGCTGTTCGGCGCTCACCGCCGTCCTCCGGAGGAGGCCGAGCGCGCGAGATCCAGCGCCGCCTGCGCCACCCGCAGCGCGGCGTCGCGATGCCCGACGAGCGCAGCCGCCGCCGTCATGGCCGCCAGCCTCGTGGGGTCGTTGAGCAGCCCGGCGACTTCCCGTACCACCAGCTCCGGCGTCAGGGCCGCGTCGGCGACCACCATGCCGCCGCCGGCGTTGACCACCGGCAGCGCGTTGAGCCGTTGTTCGCCGTTGCCGATCGGCAGCGGCACGTAGATGGCCGGCAGCCCGACGGCCGACACCTCAGCCACCGTCATCGCCCCGGACCGGCAGATCGCCATGTCGGCCGCGGCGTACGCCAGATCCATCCGGTCCAGGTAGGGCAATGCGACGTAGGGCGGGTCCCCCGGTTCGGGGGTGCGCAGGTCCAGGGTGTTCTTGGGGCCGTGCGCGTGCAGCACCGAGACCCCCGCGCCGGCCAGCCCGGCGGCCGCCGCCGACACCGCCCGGTTGAGCGAGACCGCGCCCTGGGAACCGCCGAAGACCAGCAGCACCCGCGCGTCCCCGGGGAAACCGAAGTAGGCGCGCGCCTCGCTGCGCAGCGCGGCCCGGTCCAGTGCGGTGATCGCCGCCCGCACCGGCACCCCGACCACCTCGGCACCGTGCAGACCCGACCCCGGCACCGCGGCCAGCACCCGGTCGGCCGAGCGGGCACCGACCCGGTTGGCCAGTCCCGCCCGGGCGTTGGCTTCGTGGATCACCACCGGGACGCGATGGCGTCGGCGTCCCGAGACCCGGCTGCCGCGGGCGGCCAGGTAGGCCGGTAGCGCGACGTAGCCGCCGAAGCCGATGACGACGTCGGCGCGCACGTCGTCGAGCACCGCCCTGGCCTCTCGGACCGCGCGCCACACCCGCGGTGGCAGCCGGGCCAGGTCACCGCTGGGTTTGCGGGGCAGCGGCACCGGGGTGATCAGTTCGAGGTGGTAGCCGCGGGCGGGCACCAGCCGGGTCTCCAGCCCGCGCGCGGTGCCCAACGCGGTGATCCGGATCTGGGGGTCCAGCGAGGTCAGCGCGTCGGCGACGGCCATCGCGGGTTCCACATGCCCGGCGGTCCCGCCTCCGGCCAACACGACCGATAAGGACGGCAACGCGCTACCGGCGGGCAGGGGCGCTGCCCCCAACCCGCCGGTGGACTCGCTGACCATGTCATTCACCCGTAACGCTGACCTTCCAATGCGCGAGCGCGCCCCGTGCGGCGCCGGCCGGCGTATTGCTGGCCAGATCCATGATGCCTCTTCTGCAAGTGCGAGTTGCCCGCAGACCGGCGACCCGACCGTTCCGCGGTGCGCGCCGACGCCTGCCGCGGCGGGGTGGCGGCGCGGCGGACCGGCGGCTTGGGCTGCGGTTTGGCGCGTTTGCGGTCGCGGAATGTTTCCAGACGGGTGGGTGCGTACGGCTCGGGCACCGGCAGCCGCAGCAGCCGGTTGACCTTGTCGTCGCGCCCGGCGCGCAGCGCGGCCACCGCTTCGGGCTCGTTGCGAGCTGCGTTGGCCATGATGCCGATCATGAAAAGCGTTGTCGCCGTTGATGTTCCACCAGCTGAGATGAGCGGCAGCTGCAATCCGGTGACCGGCAGCAGACCGATTACATAGCCGATGTTGATGAACGCCTGGCCCAGGATCCACAGCGTGGTGGTCGCGGTCAGCAACCGCAGGAACGGGTCGGCCGAGCGGCGCGCGATCCGCATCCCGGTGTAGGCGAACAGTCCGAACAGGCCCAGCAATCCGACCGCGCCGATCAGTCCGAGTTCCTCGCCGATGATGGCGAAGATGAAGTCGTTGTGGGCATTGGGCAGATAATTCCATTTGGCCACGCCTTGGCCCAGCCCGTCGCCGAAGATGCCGCCGTGGGCGAGCGCGTACTTGGCCTGGCGCGCCTGGTAACCGGTGTCCATCGGGTCGTTTTCCGGGTCCAGCCAGGACCGCACCCGGTCGGAGCGGTAGCCCGCCGACATCGAGAAGATCGCCCCGGCGATGACCACCATGACCAGACCGCTGATGAACACCCGCAGGTCCAGGCCGGCGTACCACAGCAGGCCCAGCAGGATGATGCCGAGCGAGACGGTCTGTCCGAGGTCGGGCTGGGCCATGATCAGCCCCAACGCAATCAGCGAGGCCGGTACCAGCGGCACCAGGATGTCGCGCAGCCCGGCCCGCTCGGCGCGCCGCGCCGCCAACAGGTGGGCCCCCCAGATTGCGAACGCGATCTTGGCCAACTCCGACGGCTGCATCGAGAAGCCGGCGATCACGAACCACTTCCGCGACCCGTTGACGAGGTTGCCGATGCCAGGAACGAGCACCAGGACCAGCAGGATGCAGGTGACGGCGTAGCTGGTGAAGGCGATCCGGCGGATGAAGCGCACCGACATCCGCAGTCCGGCGTAGCAGGCGACCAGGCCGACGATCGTCCACATCACCTGTTTGCCGAAGATGATCCACGCCGACCCGTCGTTGCCGTAGGACTCGACGCCGGAGGCGGACAGCACCATGATCAGGCCCAGGCTCGTCAGCAATGCCGCGACGGCGATGATCAGATGAAACGAGGTCATCGGCCGCCCCAGCCAGGTGCCGAACCGGGTGCGTGGGCCCGACGGCGGCGCGGGGCTCTTGGTGGGCTGGTCAGCGCTGGCCGGATCCTGCTCGGCCGCCTCGGCCACGCCTTCGGCATCGGAGTTCTCGTCGCCGACGGTCTTGTCCCGGCGCAGCAGCCGGGTCAGCGCGATAGCCACGCCGCCTACCGGACCGCGGCGCGGACGGCGGCGGCAAAGGCGTCACCGCGGGCGGCGTAGCCGCTGAACTGGTCGAACGAGGCGCCGGCCGGGGCGAGCAGCACGGTGTCGCCGGGTGTGGCGAGTTCGCGGGCCGCGGCCACCGCCGCGGTCATCACCCGGGTGCCGATGGTCTCGTCGTCGTTATTAACATGCGTCACATTAGTAACAAATGCCCCACCAGTCTCATGCATCACATCATCCTCGCCTGTGACGACGTGTACGACGGGGACATCGGGCGCGTGTCGCGATAACGCGTCGGCAACCTCGCCGCGATCCCGGCCGATCAGGACCGCCCCGACCAGCCGGGATGCGATGCGGGCGACCTCGGCGTCCACCGACGCGCCCTTGAGCAGTCCGCCGGCCAACCAGACCACCCGGGGGTAGGCCAGCACCGACGCCTCGGCGGCGTGCGGGTTGGTGGCTTTGGAATCGTCGACGTAGGTGATGCCGTCGACCACCGCGACCACCTCCGAGCGGTGCCGGCCGGGCTGGAACGCCGAGATCGCCGACTCGATGGCCGGGGCCCCAACGCCCACCGCGCGGGCCAGCGCGGCCGCCGCCAGCGCGTCGAGCACGCCGACCGGGCCGGGCACCGGTATCGCGCTGACCGCCAGCAACGGCAGGTCGTCGGCAAAAGCGCGGTCCACCAGGAACCCGCCGCGCACGCCCAACTCCCCGGCAGCGGGTTCGCCGAGGCGGAAACCCACCCGCTGCGACGCGGTGTCGACCAATGCCGCGGCGCGGGCGTCGTCGAGGCCGACCACCGCCACCCGGCCGGTGAGCACCCGCGCCTTGGCCGCGGCGTAGTCGGCCATGGTGCCGTGCCAGTCCAGATGGTCCTCGGCGACATTGAGCACCGCGCCCGCCTCGGGCCGCAGCGACGGCGCCCAGAACAGCTGGAAGCTGGACAACTCGACAGCCAGCACGTCCGACGGCTTGTCGAGCACGTCCAGCACCGGGTCGCCGATGTTGCCGCACAGGGCGCTGCGCAGCCCGCCGGCGGTCACCATGGCGTGCAGCATCGAGGTGGTGGTGGTCTTGCCGTTGGTGCCGGTCACCACCAGCCAGCGCCGCGGCGGCCCGTAGTGGCCTGATGCGTCCAGCCGCCAGGCCAGTTCCACGTCACCCCAGATGGGCACGCCGGCTGCCGCGGCAGCCGCCAGCACCGGAGTACTCGGCTGGAAACCGGGACTGGTGACGACCAGCGCGTAGTCGGCGATCTGCCGGATCGCGGCCGCCGGAGCCACAGTGGCCACGCCCCGGTCGGCGTACGGGCGCAGCATGGCGGGGTCGTCGTCGCAGAGGGTCGGGGCGGCGCCGAACCCGTGCAGCGCCGCCAACACCGCCCGGCCGGTCACCCGCGCACCGGCGATCAGGACGGGCGCGCCCGCCGTTAAGGGGCCCAGCACGTCACGCACCGATCGTGGAGAGGTACTCGCCGTAGAACAGGGCCACGCCCAACCCGCAGGTGATCGCCGTGAGCAGCCAGAACCGGATGATCACTGTGGTTTCCGCCCAGCCGGACAACTCGAAATGATGATGGAACGGCGCCATCCGGAAGACGCGGCGCCCGGTCGTGCGGAAGGCCAGGATCTGCAGGACCACCGAGGTGACTTCGGCGACGAACAACGAACCGAGCACCACAGCGAGGATTTCGGTGCGGCTGGTCACCGACAGCCCGGCGATGATGCCGCCCAGCGCCAGCGACCCGGTGTCGCCCATGAAGATCTTGGCCGGGGCGGCGTTCCACCACAGAAAACCGATGCAGGCTCCGGCGGTGGCCGCCGCCACCAATGCCAGGTCCAGCGGGTCGCGCACGTTGTAACAGCCCTGCAGCCAGGTCTGCGGCCCCAGCAACGCCATCGACGCGCACGCGTTGCGGAACTGCCAGAAGGTGATCAGCACGTAGGCGCCCGCGACCATCGCCATGCAGCCCGCGGCCAGCCCGTCCAGCCCGTCGGTGAAATTGACCGCGTTGGACCAGGCGCTGACCATCACCACGCAGAACAGCACGAACATGGCCGGGGTGAAGGTGATGGTGGCGATGTCGCGGACATAGGACAGATCCGTGCTGCCCGGCGTCAGGCCGGCAGCGTTGCGGAACTGCAGCACCAGCACCGCGAACAGCACGGCGGCGGTGATCTGCCCGATGGTCTTGGCCGTCTTGTTCAGCCCCAGGTTGCGCGAACGGCGGATCTTGATCAGGTCGTCCAGAAAACCGACGCCGCCCAGCGCGGTAGCCAGCCCCAGCACCAGCAGGCCGGAGGCGGTCACGCCGTCGCCGTCGAAGAGCAGGCCGAACAGGTGCGTGCCCAGGTAGCCGGCCCAGATACCGGCCAGGATCGCCACCCCACCCATCGACGGCGTGCCCCGTTTGCTCTGGTGGGTGGGCGGGCCGTCCTCGCGGATCTGGTGACCGAAACCCTGCCGGGTGAACAGCCGGATCAACGCCGGGGTGAGCAGGATGGACACGGTCACCGCAATGGCGACGGCGATCAGGATCTGTCTCACGCGGGGTCACCTTCGGCGACGAGCGCGTCGGCCATCGCGCCCAGACCGGCCGAGTTGGACGCCTTGACCAGCACCACGTCGCCGGCTCGCAGCTCGGCGCGCAGCAGCGCCAGGGCGGCGTCCCGGTCGGGTACCTGGACGGCCTCCGATCCCCACGAGCCCTCCATCACCGCACCCTGGTGCATGGCGCTCATCGACCTCCCGGTTCCCACGACTACAAGTCGAGACACATCTAATCGCACCGCGAGCCGGCCGATGCGATCGTGCTCGGTTATCGCGTCGTCGCCGAGTTCGGCCATCTCCCCCAGCACCGCCCAGCTGCGCCGCCGATCACCGGTCTGATCGGCCGCGCCGTGCGCCATCCACGCCAACGCCTGCAGTCCGGCCCGCATCGAGTCGGGGTTGGCGTTGTACGCGTCGTCGATCACGGTCACCCCGTCAGAGCGGGTGCTGACCTGCATGCGGTGCCGCGACACCGGCCCGGCACCGGCGAGCACCGCGGCCACCTGTGCGACGTCGGCGCCGCATTCGAGGGCGACGGCAGCCGCGCACAGGGCGTTGCCCACCTGATGATCGCCCGAGACGCCGAGCTGGATCTCGGCGTGCGCGCCGCCGGCGTGCAGGGTGAAGCGGGGACGCGCCAGTTCGTCGAGGGCGACCGGGCCGGCCCACACGTCGGCGTCGCGGTGCCGGCTCACCCGGACCACGCGGGCCGGGGTCACGTGCGCCATCGCGGCGACCATCGGGTCGTCCGCGTTGAGGATGACCACCCCGTCAGGCGAAACTGCTTGCGGCAGCTCCGATTTGGTCTGCGCGATGATCTCGCGTGAGCCGAACTCGCCTAGGTGCGCGGTGCCGACGTTGAGGACCACGCCGATCGACGGCGGGGCGATCTCGGCCAGGGCGGCGATGTTGCCGGGGTGGCGCGCGGACATCTCCAGCACCAGGAAGTCGGTGTCGCGGGTGGCCCGCAGCACCGTCCAGGGATGGCCCAGTTCGTTGTTGAACGATCCCGGCGGAGCGACGACCTCGCCGAGTGGCTGCAGAACGGCGGCCACCAGATCCTTGGTCGAGGTCTTGCCCGACGATCCGGTGATGCCGATGATCCGCAGCTTGCCGGCCACCAGCTCGGCAGCTACTGCAGCGGCGAGGTTGGCCAGCGCGGCCAGCACCGCCGCGCCGGAACCGTCCACGTCGTGTTCGAGGACGCCGGCCCGACCGTCCGGCGCCGGACGCGGCGCCACCACGATGGCCGGTACGCCCACCGGGCGGGCGGCCAGCACCACCGCCGCGCCGGCGGCCACCGCCGCCCCGGCATGGTCGTGACCGTCGGCGCGCGCCCCGGGCAGGGCGAGGAACAGTCCGCCGGGACCGACGGCACGCGAGTCGAATTCCACCGTCCCGGTGACGTGGGTGGCCGCGGCCTGCTCGGCGGAGATGTCGGCCAGGGTGCCGCCGACGATCTCGGCGATGCGGGCGACGGTCAGGTCGATCACACGCGGTCCTGCAGCGCGTCGGCCAGTTCGACGCGGTCGTCGAACGGGCGCACCTCGCTGGCACCGCGCTGACCGGTTTCGTGTCCTTTGCCGGCGATCAGCACCACGTCACCGGGCGCTGCCCAGGCCACCGCGCGCCGGATCGCCGCGCGCCGGTCGCCGAGCTCCAGCACCTGGGCCTTACCGCCGGCGGCGCCGGCCAGGATCTCGCGGCGGATCGCGGCGGGATCCTCACTGCGCGGGTTGTCGTCGGTGACGATCACCAGATCGGCCAGTTCGGCGGCGATTTCGCCCATCGGCGCCCGCTTGCCGGGGTCGCGGTCGCCCCCGGCGCCGAACACCACCGCCAATCGCCGATCCGGGTGCCGCAGGGTGCTCAGCACCGCACGCAGCGCTTCGGGTTTGTGGGCGTAGTCGACCAGGGCGACGAAATCCTGGCCGCGGTCGACCAACTCGAGCCGCCCGGGTACCCGGGTAAGGCGCAACCCCGGCGCCGCCTGTTCCGGCCGCACCCCGATCGCATCCAGAATCGCCAGTGCGACAAGACAATTCGCGATGTTGTAGTGGCCCGGCAAGTCGATCCCGACGCGGTGCTGCGCGCCGGCGGGGTCGATGGCGGTGAACTCTTGCCCGGCCGGTCCCACTGGCGTGACGTCGGCGGCGCGCCAGTGCGCTGGCCGGCCGGTGACGCTGACGGTGATCGGATCGGTTGCCCGCCCGGCCATCGCGCGTCCGGCGTCGTCGTCGATGCACACCACGGCGCGGCGGGCGTGCAGCGCCGAGGCCGGGTCGAAGAGCAGTGCCTTGGCTTCGAAGTACTCCTGCATGGTCTGGTGGAAATCCAGATGGTCCCGCGAGAGGTTGGTGAACGCCCCGATCGCGAACTCGGTGCCGTCCACCCGGCCGAGGCTCAGCGCGTGACTGGACACCTCCATCACCACGGTGTCCACCCCGCGCTCGGCCATCGCCGCGTACAAGGCCTGCAGGGCGGGTGCCTCCGGCGTGGTCAGCGCGCTGGGGATGTCGGTGCCGTCGATCCGGATGCCGATGGTGCCGATCAGCCCGGCGATCCGACCGGCCGCCCGCAGCCCGGCCTCGACCAGATAGGTCGTGGTGGTCTTGCCGGACGTACCGGTGATGCCGACCACCGCCATCCGCGCCGACGGCCGCCCGTAGACGGTGGCTGCCAGGCCGCCGAGCACGCTGCGGGGCGCCGGATGCACCAGCACCGGGATCTCGACAGCACCCATCTCGGCCAGGCCGGCGGCGTCGGTGAGCAGCGCGACCGCGCCGCGTTCGATCGCCTGACCGGCGTGCCGGGCGCCGTGGGTGACCGAACCGGGCAGGGCCGCGAACAGGTCACCGGGCCGCACGTCCTGACCACGCAACGTCACCCCGGTGACCGGCAGGTCTGGGACGCAATCTGGTCGATCGGGGCCCGTCGGCAGCACCGCGCCGACCTGGGCGGCCAACACATCCAGCGGGATCCCGGCGCCGGTGCTGGGACGCAGGTCCGTGGGGGCCAACGCCACAGTCACCACCTCCGTACGACGTCGCGTGATCGCGATGATCAGCCATGACACCCTACCTAGCCACACCCCTCGGGTGTGGGTGCGGAAGTCGGCTACATCGCCTGCAAGGTGAGCGGTGGGCCCGGATCCGGTGACAGCGGCACGTTCTCGCGTTGCATCAGCCAGCCGGCGATGTTGTGGAACAGCGGCGCGGCGGAGTGCCCCGGGGTGCCGTCGGCGTTGCGCTGCGGGTTGTCCATCATGATGCCGATGACGTAGCGCGGGTTGTCGACGGTGGCCATGCCCGCAAAGGTGATCCAGTAGACGTCGTCGAAATAGCACCCGCAACTCGGGTTGATCTGCTGCGCGGTGCCGGTCTTGCCGGCCATCTGGTAGCCGGGCACCGACGCTGCGGGTCCGGTGCCCTGCTGGTAACCCATCGGGTCCTGCTGCACCACCGCGCGCAACATGTTGCGCACCGTCTGCGCGGTCTGCGCCGACACCACCCGGATGCCGTCCGGGCGGGGTTCCTCGGTTCGCGTGCCGTCCGGTGCGACGGTGGCCTTCAGGATGCGCGGCGGGATGCGCACCCCGTCGTTGGCGATGGCCTGGTACATGCCGGCCATCTGCAGCAGGGTCATCGAAACACCCTGTCCGATCGGGAGATTGGAGAAGGTGCTGCCCGACCACTGGTCGATCGGGGGCACCAGGCCCGCGCTCTCGCCGGGCAACCCGACGCCGGTGCGTTGACCGAGGCCGAACTTGCGCACCATGTCGTAGAAGCGCTCCGGACCGACCCGCTGCGCCAGCATCAACGTGCCGACGTTGGACGACTTCCCGAAGACGCCGGTCGTGGTGTAGGGCATCACGCCGTGTTCCCAGGCGTCGTGGATGGTGACCCCGCCCATCGAGATGGTGCCGGGCACCTGCAGCACCTCGTCGGGGTTGGACAGGCCGTACTCGATGACCGAGGACGCGGTGATGATCTTGTTCACCGAGCCCGGTTCGAATGGCGAGGACACCGGCAGGTTGCCCAGTTGCCGCTCCCCCTGCCGCCCGAGGTCCTGGGACGGGTCGAAGGTGTTGTCGTTGGCCATGGCCAGCACTTCGCCGGTCCTGGCGTCCAGCACGACCGCCGAGACGGTGTGGGCGCCGGACGCGTTCTTGGCCTGCTGCACCTGCTGCTGGACGTAGAACTGGATATCGTCGTCGAGGGTGAGCTGGATGGTCGAGCCGTGCACCGCCTTGTGCCGGTTGCGATAGCTGCCGGGGATCACGACGCCGTCGGACCCGCGGTCGTAGGTGACCGCACCGTCGGTGCCGGCCAGCATGGCGTCCAGCGCATCTTCCAGACCCAGCAGACCGTGGCCGTCCCAATCGATGCCGCCGACGATGTTGGCTGCCAGCGACCCGCCGGGGTACTGACGCAGGTCCTGGCGCTCGGAGCCGACCTCGGGGAACTTCGCCGAGATCGCGTGTGCGACAGCGGGATCCACTGCGCGGGCCAGGTAGACGAACGACTCGTTGCTCTGCAGCTTCTTCAGGATGGTCGCCGCGTCGGGCTTGTTGTTCAGTCGGCCGGCCACCTCTTTGGCGATGGCGGCGAGCCGCTCCTGGGGGTCCGGTGCGCGCGACGACTTCTTCTTGGCCTCTTCCAGCTGCTGGCGGACCCGGTTGGGCTGGAAGGTCAGCGCGCGGGCCTCGATGGTGAACGCGAGCCGGTCGTTGTGGCGGTCCACGATGGCGCCGCGGATCGCCCGTTCGACGTCGGTGACCTTGAGCTGGCCGGCGGCCTGGGCGTTGAGCTGCGAGGCGTTGGACACCTGCAGGTAGAACAGCTGAGCGATGGCGACCAGCATCAGTACGAAGATGATGCCGTTGCCCGCGCGATGCCGGAAGATGAACGAGGCGCCCCGGGTGGTGACTTCGGCCGCCTGGCGGGTGCGCCGAGCGCGCGCCGAGTGTCCTGCCGGCGCTGCCTCGGGCCGGGCAGTCGCCCGGGATCGCTTGGCGTCGGCGGCTTTCCGTGATCGCTTGGGTTGCCGCACCGCCTGGGCGTCGCGGGCTTTGCGGGGAGTGCGCCGCTCCTCGCCGCGGTTCATCGGGTGGCCCCGGGGGCCGCGGGCGCCGTCGGTATGACGGGCCCGAACTGTTCGGGGTTGGCCGGCAGCGGGGTGGTCACCAGGCCCGGTGGCTGCGGTGTGGGCATCAGCACCGGCGGCTGCGGTGTGGGTACCAGCACCGGCGGCTGCGCGGCGGGCGCCGGGAGCGCGAACCCGTTGGACGGCAGCAGGTCGGCGTGCACGGAGTTGGGCGCCGGGGTGGGCACTGCCGATCCCGGCACGGGTAGCGGACCACCCGGCACGGTCGTCGGAGCCCCCGGTGTCATACCTGGTAGGTGGGGGCCGTCCAGGGTGGTTGCGCCGTTCGGCCCGCGCTGCAAGACCTGCGGCGGCGTCGGGTCCCCGGTGCCCGGTGCGACCCGGACCGCAACCTCAGGCGGGCTCACCACCGGCGGTGGCGGGGGTGGCGGGGGCGCCGCGTCGGGCAGTTTGGCGTTCAACGGCGGCGGCGGCACGCCGTCGGCGGGCCGCGGTGTGCCCACCACCACCCAGGTGCCGTCCGGTGCCTGAACCAGGTGGGCGGTG
The DNA here is from genome assembly GCF_059812325.1 of Mycobacterium sp. NGS61. Classification (NCBI taxonomy): domain Bacteria; kingdom Bacillati; phylum Actinomycetota; class Actinomycetes; order Mycobacteriales; family Mycobacteriaceae; genus Mycobacterium; species Mycobacterium sp. NGS61. The sequence goes on along the minus strand of NZ_JCALCL010000003.1, from coordinate 379,331 downwards.
TCCCTGGTGGGGATCATGCCCTGCTTGCGCGCCGCCTCGGCCAGCGCCGGCGCCGATTCCGCCTCCCGCACGTCGCGCTCCAGCGACTCCTTCTGCTGTTGCAGCATCCGGGTCCGCTCCCGGGCATCGCTGAGCTGATAGGAGCGCTCAGCCGCGTCGGTGGACAACCACAGCGTCAGTCCCAGCCCCACTCCGAGCGAGCCGATGACCAGCACCACGAACGGAATACGGCTGAGCAGCGTGTGTGGCCGCAGGTCGATCTCGGCCAGCCGGGCGGCCAGCCGTTCGGTGAGTTTGGGCCGTACCACCTTGGGCGCCTTGGCTTTCCGGGCCTTGGCCCGAGCCTTGGCCTGGCTGGTGTTCTTCGCCCGGCCCGGCCGTTCCGCGGGTCGGGTTATCGGGCTGGTCTGCGGCCCCGATCTGGGCACCCGGGCTTCGCGGTTGGCACCCGCCGGCGTGCGCGACGGGTTGCGGCGCTGCGACGCGTCAGCCGCGTTGCGGGCACTGGTCCGGGCCGCACGTCGACCGCGACGATCGGTGTCGCGACGTTTCGACGCCTCGCGCTGTGTGCTCATGCATAGCCCTTCCCGCTTGCCCGCTCTACTCGTTGCAGTGCCCGCAACCGCACCGGGGTGCTGCGGGGGTTGCGCTCCATCTCGGCCGCATCGGCGCGTTCGGCGCCGTGCGTCAGCGACCGGAATCGCGGCTCGTGGCCGGGAAGTTCGACCGGCAACCCCGGTGGTGTCCGGGAGGCCGTCGCGTCGGCGAACGCGCGTTTGACGATCCGGTCCTCCAGCGACTGGTAGGCCAGCACCACGATCCGGCCACCCACCGCGAGTGCGTCCAGTGCGGCGGGAATGGCGCTGCGCAACGACCCCAGTTCGTCGTTGACCGCGATGCGCAGCGCCTGGAAGGTCCGTTTGGCCGGGTGTCCGCCGGTCCGCCGGGCCGGCGCCGGAATCGCCTCGTAGAGCAGCGCGACCAGGTCGGCGGTGGAGGTGAACGGGGTGCGGGCGCGTCGCCGTACGATCTGGGCCGCGATGCGCCGGGCAAAGCGCTCCTCGCCGTAGCGGTGCAGAATGCCGGCCAGCTCCGCTTCGGGGTAGGTGTTCACCACGTCGGCTGCCGTCAGCGGCGACGACGGGTCCATCCGCATGTCCAGCGGTGCCTCTTTGGCGTAGGCGAAGCCTCGCTCGGCCCGATCGAGCTGCATCGAGGACACGCCCAGATCGAACAGCACTCCGTCGATGGAATCTGTTGCGCCACAACCGGTTTCATCGAGAGCGGCGTCGATGCCGTCGTAGCGGGTGTGGACCAGCGTGATCCGGTCGGCGAAGCGGGCCAGCCGGGCGCCGGCGATGTCGAGCGCGGTCGGGTCGCGGTCGAGCCCGATCAGTCGCAGCCCCGGCAGGGCGGTGAGGAACCGTTCGGCATGCCCACCGGCCCCGAGTGTCGCGTCGACCAGGACGGCACCGGAACCGTCGGAGTGGTGTCGGGTCAGCGCCGGGTCGAGCAATTCGATGCACCGCTGCGCCAGCACCGGCACATGACCGAAATCACCTGCGCTGCTTCCTGATTCGCCGGAATCCGGGTCAGGCACTTGGACACCTCCCCGGTTCGGGCCGCACCGACTTACCGGCCTGGTCGCCCGTGCACCGTGGTCTCTGACCGAAAGCACGCACCTGACGTTGGGGAAGTACGCCAGGGTCGGTTCGGGCAGAGACCACGGTGCACCGGCATGCACCTCAGAAGATGTCGCCGAGTGCTTCATCGCTGGCCGCGGAGAAGTTCTCTTCGTGGATTTGCTGATAGTTGTTCCAGGCCTGCGCATCCCAGATCTCGATGAAGTCGACCGCACCGATCACCACGCAGTCCTTGGACAGCCCGGCGTAACGACGGTGGTCGGCCGACAACGTGATGCGGCCCTGCGCGTCGGGGTGCTGCTCATCGGTGCCGGCGGCGAGATTACGCAGGAAGGCCCGTGCCTCGGGGTTGCTGCGGGGCGCCTTGCTGGCCCGTCGTGCCAGCTGCTCGAACTCCGAGCGCGGGTAGACGGCGAGGCTGTGGTCCTGGCTCTTGGTGACCATCAACCCCCCTGCCAACGCGTCGCGAAACTTGGCCGGCAGCGTGAGCCGCCACTTGTCGTCGAGCTTGGGCGTGTAGGTGCCGAGAAACACGGCGGCACCTCCAACTTGCTTCTCACCCAAACACTTCGGCCACCATACCCCACAATCCCCCACTTCTCCCCATAAACACCCCTTCCGCGAGTGTCGAAGCGGCGAATCACCGAACCGGGTCGCCATCGGGGTGCGCAAGACTGCCGCAGACAGGGTTCGAAGACCCAGAAAAGCGCATTTCAGAGCCTATTTGGCAGCGCCGAAACGGCGGTGGGGCGAGGTGGGGGGCACCGGACACAAGTTCGCTACGAGTTCGGCACGGAATGGCTTCGTACGCCGCGTTGTGGGTGTCCGGCGGTCCGGAATCTGCCACTGTGTCCGTCGACCCGGCGCGGGACGCTCCGGCACCGACCGGCACGATCGGGCCGGCGAACAGAAACGGGGCAGCCGCTCGGCTACCCCGTCATGTGTTGGCGCGCAGGACTACTCGTCGAAGCGACGCCGGAACCGGTCCTCCATGCGGCTGGTGAACGAACCACCGCCGCCCTTGGCGCGACGCGAGCGCGACGCACTCGGCGGCGACACCCCGTGATCCGCTTTGCCGGGCAACGGCCGACCGGTGACCGCGTACACCACACCGGCGAACATCACCACGAATCCCAGCACGCTCAACACCGGGAAGGTCCCGATCATCGTGGCTTTGAATGCCACCCCGGAGACCAGCATGGCCAGGCCGACCACGAACAACGCGGTGCCCTGCAGACGGCGCCGCGCGGTCGGGGCACGAAAGCCACCCCCGCGGACACTCGACGCGAACTTGGGATCCTCGGCGTAGAGGGCGCTCTCGATCTGATCGAGCATTCGCTGCTCATGATCGGAGAGTGGCATTCGTCCCTCCTTGCCGAAAGATTGTGACGTCATCACCGATAGCACACATATAGCCCGTTGCGGGGCAATTAACTCCGATGATACGAGGTCATTTAGTGCGGTACCACTGATTCGCCCGCGATTCTATCCCGGCGACGACCGCCGCCGCGATACGGCCCGCAACAGCACCGGGTGCCACGCCGCACATCCTGGCTCGGCAAGACTGCTTGTCGCGCAGCCGAGCCCGCGTCCGATACTGGACCCACCGATCCGACCCCGACCAACGCTGAGGAGGACACCGCGACGTGGCGATCTTCCTCGTCGACCTGCCGGCTGCCGAAATGGAGCGCCGCCTCACCGACGCGCTGCGGGTATATGTCGACGCGATGCGCTACCCGCGCGGCACCGAGAACCAGCGTGCCGCGATGTGGTTGGAACACACCCGCCGGCCCGGCTGGCAGGCGGTGGCCGCGGTCGAGGTGGGCAAGCGGGCCGCGGACGGCCCGCCACCCCCGGCGGCCGAACTCCGCAACGCACCGCTGGTGGGCATCGCCTACGGATACCCGGGCGCCCCTGGCCAGTGGTGGCAACAGCAGGTCATCCTGGGGTTGCAGCGCAGCGGTCTGGCGCCGGCGGCCATCGACCGGCTGATGACCAGTTACTTCGAACTGACCGAACTGCACATTCACCCCCGCGCCCAGGGCCGGGGACTCGGCGAGGCGCTGGCCCGCCGGCTGCTGGCGGGTCGCCACGAGGCGAACGTCCTGCTGTCCACGCCGGAGACCAACGGCGAGTCCAACCGGGCCTGGCGGCTGTATCGACGGCTGGGTTTCACCGACGTCATCCGCAGCTACTACTTCGCCGGTGATCCGCGCGCGTTCGCCATTCTCGGACGCGCCCTGCCGCTATGACCGGATGGCGCAGCTGTGCGGCACACCGGGTCTGGCACGATGACCTGGTGCGCGCCAGCTCTCCCCCACTTTCCCCGCTGCGCTCCCGCCGGAGCCGCAAGCTGCTGGCCATCGTCATGCTGCTGATGGTGGTGCCGCTGGCCACCGGATGCCTGCGGGTCCGGGCCTCGCTGACCGTCTCGCCCGACGACTTGGTGTCCGGCGAAATCATCGCGGCCGCCAAACCGAAGAACAACAAGGACACCGGGCCGCAACTGGACTCGAATCTGCCGTTCGGTCAGAAAGTCGCGATCTCGAACTACGACAGCGACGGCTACGTCGGCTCACAGGCGGTGTTCTCCGATCTGACCTTCGCCGAGTTGCCCCAGCTGGCCCACATGAACCCCGACGCCGCGGGGGTCAACCTGTCGATGCGCCGCAACGGCAACCTGGTGATCCTGGAGGGTCGCGCCGATCTGACCTCGGTGACCGACCCCGACGCCGAAGTCGGGTTGACCGTCGCCTTCCCGGGCACCGTCACCTCCACCAACGGTGACCGGATCGAGCCCGAAGTCGTGCAGTGGAAACTCAAACCGGGAGTGGTCAGCACCATGACCGCGACGGCCCGCTACACCGACCCCAACACCCGCTCGTTCACCGGGGCCGGCATCTGGCTGGGCATCGCATCATTCGCGGTCGCCGGGGTGGTGGCGATGCTGGCGTGGGTCAGCCGGGACCGCTCGCCGCGGTTCACCGCGCCCACCGACCAGTCGTCGTCGGCCTGAGTTACTACCCGCCCACTGTCTCCGGCGAGGGCGCCCAGTAGGCGAGCATCTCGGCGAAGGTGTCGAAAGCCGGCCCGGAAACCCCGTAGGTGGCCTCCAGGTGAATGCTCAGCGGAAAACCGAGGTCGGCGACCCCGTCGACCACCCGCTTGTACAGGTCGACGAGTTGAGCGCGTTTGTCCGCGGGCTCGCTGGCCGCCAGCTTCTTGACGAACTCCTGCTCCTCGGCCACCGCGGAGTTACCCGGATCCTGGATCAGCCAGTTGATCAGCCCGACCCGGCTCTCCACTTTGGGCACGAAGCCGAACGACAGCAGGATTTCCGGCCGGTGGTCGGTCTCCTTGGCGAAATCGGTCAGGAACCCGACGATGGCGTCGGAGTAGAGCAACTGGGTCATGCCGTAGGTCGCGCCCTGGTTGCATTTGAAGTTCAGCCGGCCGTGTTCGCCGTCCCGGGTCGGAATCACGATCACGCCGCGATTGGTCACCGCGTCGCGATAGATCGACAACGCGTCGGTGGGCGCCACGCCCGAGCCCTCGCCGTCGTTCATGGTGCGCGGCACCCCGACGAAAACCACCCCCTGCATGCCGGCCGCCGTCAGTGCAGCCAGGCGCTCGCCCAGGGTGTGCTGGTCCAGGAACGCGGTCACCTGGGTGCACAGGCCGTACAAGCCGGGCAGCTCCGGCTTGATGATCGACCAGAAGTCCAGCACGTCGAGCTTGGGCTTCATCGGCACCGGACGGTCGTCGTCCTCGGCGATCATGCCGGGGATCATCACGTGCCGCAGCCGCCCGTCCAGGCCCGACTCGGCGGCGTACCGCACCACCTTGTGCGCGTCCTCCAAAGCCCGCTCGCGGCCGTCGTCCACATTCGGTGGCACCAATTCCAGCGCGATGGTGTTGAGCGTCACGCGGCCCCTCATTCTGCAGACAAGTTGTTCTCGCGCTCCGTCGCGCAAAGCTTGGACAGACCCCACGACAGCATAGGGGCGCGGTAGTCAGCGGCTCCGAGCCGCCGGTGGCTGCGGCTCCGCGTACTCCGGCAAACACCGCGGCGGCATACACTGTCGGGCCAGAGGCACACCGAATCGGAAAGGGGCGCCGCGCTGAGTCTGGAAGCATCGGCAACGTCGGCGACCGTCGAGGTGGCCGGCGCTGTCACCGAACAACTGCGGCGGTACCTGGACGACCGGCGCGGTGAATCCGGTTACCTCGGAGCCGAGTTCGACTCCCTGACCGATTGGCTGGCGGATTTCGTCCTCACCGGCGGCAAGCGCCTGCGGCCGGTGTTCGCTTACTGGGGGTGGGACGCGGTCGCCGGCCGGGCGCCCGATCCCGATGCGCTGCTGCTGTTCTCCGCGCTGGAACTGCTGCACGCCTTCGCCCTGATCCACGACGACGTGATCGACGCATCGGCCACCCGCCGCGGCAAGCCGACCGCCCACATGCACTTCGCAGCGCTGCATCGCGCTCGCCGGTGGCGCGGGTCCGCCGACCAGTTCGGCATCTCGGCGGCGATCCTGCTCGGCGACATCACCCACACGTGGGCAAACGATGTGGTGTCCCGTGCGCCGCTGACCGCCGAGGCCCGGGACCGGGTCGAGCGGGTCTGGACGGCGATCCGCACCGAGGTGCTCGGCGGCCAGTACCTCGACGTGGTCGCCGAAGCCTCGGTATCAGCTTCGGCTGACGAATCGCTGGCCGCCGCGATGACCGTCGCCACCTTCAAGACCGCCTGCTACACGGTGACCCGTCCACTGCAGCTCGGGGCGGCCGCCGCCGCCGACCGTCCGGAGGTGGCCGCCGTCTTCGAGGCGTTCGGCACCGATCTGGGGGTGGCGTTCCAGCTGCGTGACGACGTGCTCGGGGTGTTCGGTGACCCCGAGGTCACGGGCAAGCCGTCCGGGGACGATCTGCGGTCGGGTAAGCGCACCGTGCTGCTGGCCGAGACCACCCGCCTGGCCGAGACGTCCGATCCGGCGGCGGCCCGGCTGTTGCGCGAATCGATCGGCACCGACCTGACCGACGCCCAGGTGCGCGAACTACGGCAATTGATCGAGGGGGTGGGTGCGCTGGCCGCCGCGGAGAACCGGATCACCGAACTCACCGAACGTGCGCTGACCACGCTGGCCTCGGCGCCGATCAGCGCGAGCGCCAAAGCAGGGTTGACCGACCTGGCCCGAGTGGCCACCGACCGGTCCGCCTGAATCGATGAGCGCTCCGACGCCGACCCCGGCCGCCGACACCACGGCTCCGAAAGTAACCGTGGGCCAACGCTTTTCCCGCTTCCGCACGGTCGCTACCGGCTCCGAGGGCGGGCCGGCGCGACTGGGGTTCGTGGGGTCCGTGCTGATCACCCTGGGCGGTCTGGGTGCGGGCAGCACCCGCCAGCACGACCCGCTGCTGGAGGCGATCCACATGTCCTGGCTGCGGTTCGGCCACGGGCTGGTGCTCTCGTCGATCGTGCTGTGGGTCGGCGTGGGTCTGATGCTGATCGCCTGGGTGCGGCTGGGTCGACGGGTACTCGCCGGCGCAGCCGACGAGTTCACCATGCGGGTGACCACCGCCTGCTGGCTGGCCCCGCTGTTGCTCTCGGCACCGGTGTTCAGTCGCGACACGTACTCCTACCTGGCTCAGGGGGCGTTGTTGCGCGACGGCTTCGACCCGTACGCGGTGGGCCCGGTCGGCAATCCGAACTCGCTGCTGGACGACGTGAGCCCGATCTGGACGATCACCACCGCCCCGTATGGTCCGGCATTCATTTTGGTGGCCAAGTTGGTGACGATGCTCGTCGGCAACAACGTGGTGGCCGGAACCATGCTGCTGCGGCTGTGCATGTTGCCCGGGCTGGCGTTGCTGATCTGGGCGGCGCCGCGGCTGGCACGCCACGTCGGCGCCGACGGCGCCAGGGCGCTGTGGATCTGCGTGCTGAACCCGCTGGTGCTGATCCATCTGATGGGCGGGGTGCACAACGAGATGCTGATGGTGGGCCTGATGGCGGCCGGCATCGCGTTGACGCTGCGACGCCGGCAGGTAGCCGGGATCGTGTTGCTCACTTTCGCAATCGCCGTCAAGGCCACCGCGGGGCTGGCGTTGCCGTTCCTGGGGTGGGTGTGGATGCGGCATCTGCGCGACGACCGGGGCTGGCGGCCGGTGCCGGCGTTCCTGGTCGCCGCGCTGTCCACGGTGGCGATTTTCGTGGCGGTGTTCGGGGTGATTTCGGTCGCGGCCGGGGTCGGCCTGGGCTGGCTGACCGCGCTGGCCGGGTCGGTGAAGATCATCAACTGGCTCACGGTGCCAACCGCCGCCGCGAACCTGATTCACGCTTTCACCAGCGGGTTTCTGCCGGTGCAGTTCTACGCCGTGCTGCGGATCGCCCGGCTGGTGGGCATCGGCGTGATCGCGGTGTCACTCCCGGTGCTGTGGTGGCGGTACCGCCGCGACGACCGTGCCGCGCTGACCGGCATCGCCGCGGTGATGCTGGTGGTGGTGTTGTTCGTGCCCGCCGCACTGCCCTGGTACTACTCGTGGCCGCTGGCGGTGCTGGCCCCGCTGGCCCAGTCGCGACGCGCGATGGCCGTGATCGCCGGATTCTCGACGTGGATCATGGTGATCTTCAAACCCGACGGCTCGCACGGCATGTACTCCTGGCTGCACGTCGGGCTGGCGACCGCGGCCGCGCTGTGGGCCTGGCATTCGCTGAACCGCGCCCCGGAAGTCGAGGACGCGCCGGACGACGCTGCCCTCAGTACGCCATAGCCTGGGCGCGCCGCACCACTTCGCGGGCCTGGTGCGCATGCAACGCATCGACCGGGCGCGCGTTGTTCAGGGCGTCCCGGGAGCCGTCGCGGGTGACGGTCAATGAGGGGTCCGGGGTGAAGAGCCAGCGCACGATCTCGGTGTCGTGGTAGCCGCCGTCGTGCAGGATCGTCAACAACCCGGGCAGGCTCTTGACGACCTGGCCGGACGTGGTGAAGAAGACCTGCGGCACCACGAGGCCTCCGGCGCGGCGCACCGCGACCAGGTGTCCCTCCCGCAGCTGTTGCTGCACTTTGCTCACCGGTATGCCGAGCAGTTCGGCGACCCGGGACAGGTCGTAGGTCGGTTCTTCAGGATCGAGTACGTCGTCGCCGGCCGGGATGCTGCCCACCAGGTCAGTCTAGAACCGCAGGACGGCCGCGTCTGCGCCTTCGGTGCGGAATCTGCGCCTACCGCGGGTCAGTCGCGTCGACCCCTACGATGACTGCGTGGCCGAACCTGGATCGCCCGGCATCCCGCCGGGACGCACCGGCCCGTACCGTCGCCCGGCCGGGGACCCGCTGCACGACGCGCTGCTCGACGGCCGCTACCTCATTCAGGAAAAGATCGCCAGCGGCGGCACCTCGACGGTGTATCGCGGCCTGGACACCCGCCTGGACCGGCCCGTCGCGGTGAAGGTGATGGACCCGCGTTACTCCGGTGACCAGCAGTTCCTGACCCGGTTCCAGCTCGAGGCGCGCACCGTGGCCCGGCTGAAGAACCCGAACCTGGTCGCGGTCTACGACCAGGGCCAAGACGGGAGGTACCCGTTTCTGGTGATGGAGTTGATCGACGGCGGCACGCTGCGTGAGCTGCTGATCGAGCGCGGACCGATGCCCCCGCACGCGGTGATAGCGGTACTGCGCCCGGTGTTGAACGGGCTGGCCGCCGCGCACCGGGCCGGTCTGGTGCACCGCGACGTCAAACCGGAGAACGTGCTGATCTCCGACGACGGCGAGGTCAAGATCGCCGATTTCGGTCTGGTCCGCGCCGTGGCGGCAGCGGGAATCACCTCGGCCAGCGTGATCTTGGGCACCGCCGCCTACCTGTCACCCGAGCAGGTGCGCGACGGCACCGCCGGACCCCGCAGCGACGTCTACTCGGTGGGGATTCTGACCTACGAACTGCTGACCGGGCGAACCCCGTTCACTGGCGACACCGCGCTGTCCATCGCGTATCAGCGGCTGGACACCGAGGTCCCGCCGCCGGGCGCCGCGATCGAGGGCGTGCCCACGCAGCTCGACGACTTCGTCGCCTGCGCCACCGCGCTCGACCCCGCGCAGCGCTACGCCGACGCCATCGAGATGGCCGCCGACGTGGAATCGATCGCCGAAGAGCTGAATCTGCCGGACTTCCGGGTGCCGACGCCGCGCAACTCCGCCCAGCACCGCTCTGCGGCGCTGCACCACGATCGGATGGCCGGGCGCCCGGCCGGCGCGCCGGTGCCCCACCCCACCCGTCAGTTCACCCGGGAACCCGGGGACTGGCCCGAACCCGACGATCCGGATGTGCCGGCCGACTTCGATCAGGACGTCGACTTCGACGCCGACGATTCCGGGCACTTCGCCGGCATCCCGCTCGACGAGTTCAGGTGGGAGCGCCAGCACGGCCGGCGCATGATCCTGATCTGGGCGGCGGTGGTGCTGACCCTGACCGGGCTGGTTGCGACCGCGGGCTGGAACATCGGGGTGCACCTGAGCAGCCTGCTGCACGCCGGCTGATCGGCCGGGGTCAGTCGCGCAGCATCTCCGCGACCAGGAACGCCAGCTCCAGCGACTGCTGGGTGTTCAGCCGCGGGTCGCACGCCGTCTCGTAGCGGCCGGACAGGTCGCTGTCGGAGATGTCCTGCGCGCCGCCGAGGCACTCGGTGACGTTCTCGCCGGTGATCTCGACGTGGATGCCACCCGGATGCGTACCCAGCGCGCGATGCACCTCGAAGAAGCCCTGCACCTCGTCGACGATGCGATCGAAGTGCCGCGTCTTGTACCCCGTCGAGGACTCGTGGGTGTTGCCGTGCATCGGGTCGCACTGCCAGATGACCTGGTGGCCCGCGGCCTGGACTTTCTCGATGATCGGCGGCAGCACGTCGCGCACCTTGTTGTTGCCCAGCCGGCTCACCAGCGTCAACCGGCCCGGCCTGTTGTGCGGGTCGAGCCGTTCGACGTACTCCACGGCCAACTCGGGGGTCATGGTGGGCCCGATCTTGACGCCGATCGGGTTGGCGATCACCTCAGCGAAAGCGACGTGCGCACCGTCGAGTTGGCGGGTCCGTTCGCCGATCCACACCGTGTGCGCCGACAGGTCGTAAAGCTGCGGTTCGCCGTTCTCGTCCTCGGACAGGCGCAACATGGACCGCTCGTAGTCGAGCACCAGCGCCTCGTGGCTGGCGTAGATCTCGGCGGTCTGCAGGTTGCGGTCGGCCACCCCGCAGGCGCTCATGAACCGCAGCGCGCGGTCTATCTCGCTGGCCAGCGCCTCGTAGCGGGCGCCGGCCGGCGAGGTGCGCACGAATTCACGGTTCCAGTCGTGGGCCAGGTGCAGCGAGGAGAAGCCTGACGACGTCAGCGCGCGCACCAGGTTCATCGCGGCGCTGGCGTTGGCGTAGGCGCGCACGAGGCGGGACGGGTCGTGGTCGCGGACCGCGGCGTCGGGCGCGAAGCCGTTGATCATGTCACCGCGGTAGGACTTCAGGCCCAGCGCGTCGATGTCGGCCGACCGGGGTTTGGCGTACTGGCCGGCGATGCGCGCCACCTTGACCACCGGCATGCTGGCGCCGTAGGTCAGCACCACGGCCATCTGCAGCAGGGTGCGGATGTTGCCACGGATGTGCGGCTCGGTGTTGTCGGTGAAGGTTTCCGCACAGTCGCCGCCCTGCAGCAGGAATGCCTCGCCGCGAGCGACCTGGGCGAGGTGTTCCTGCAGGCGGACGATCTCCGACGACACCGTCACCGGCGGCACGCTCTCGAGCACCGTGCGCATCGCCGCGGCCTGCTCGGTGTCCCAGCTGGGCTGCTGAGCGGCCGGTTTGGCCAGCGCTGCGTCCAGTTGCGCACGCAAATCGGCGGGCAGCGGCGGCAGCGGCGGCAGCTGGTCGATAGGGATATCGACGGTCCAGTTCATCGGTCCATCGTAACTGTGGCCGTGCGCACCGGCTGATCAGGGCGAACGCTGCTCCGCGGTGATTATCCGGTAGCGGTGCAACTGATCCCGCGCGTCGACCAGGGCGTCGTGCACGTCAGCCGATCGTGGCGGCAGCCGCGGGCAGCCCCGGTCTTCCCACAACTGGCGCAGCTCGCGGGTGAACCGGGGTATCGCTTTGGGCAGAGCGGGCATCGGGCCCCACAGCTGGCACAGCGCCACATGGTCGTAGGCGCCCACCCACGCCCACAGTTCGATCGGGTCGGGGCCGTCCACCCGCAGGAACTCGGTCAGGTCGGCGCGGATCCGGCTGCGCGAGCGCCACAGCTGGGAGGCCGGCGAGGGCAGCTTGGGCAGCACGTGGGTCCGCACCCAGGGCCCGGCACGCTGCGGGTCGAATTCGGTGGATACCGCGTAATACTCGCGGCCGTCCTCGGCGACCACCCCGATCGAGATCAGCTCGATGGTGCGGCCGTCCTCGATGAACTCGGTGTCGTAGAAATACCGCACCGCCGCAGCTTAGTGCGACTCAGCTCGGGCTAGCCCGGCTCCGCTCGGCTCCGCCCGGCTCCGCCCGGCGAGCAGACGCAGAATCGCACGATCCGGCCCGCCGGAGTGCGATTCTGCGTCTGCTCGCGCAGGGGGGGTCAGCTGCTGATAGGGATGGGCTCGGTGCCGTCGGGCGGCGGGGCGGGGTGCACATCCAGGTCCAGTTGGGCGTCGACGGTGCGGTCGTCGGGCAGCTGCGGCGTTCCCGCGATCGCGCCTTGCAGCCACAGCTTGGCCCGCACCACCGGACGCCGCCATCGGCGCTCGCGGGCCAGCGCGCGCCGCATCTTGCCCGGCCGGGTGGTGTAGCGCCAGCGCGCCCACGGTGCATGCGGCCGCGACAACCGAACCGCGCCGATCACCAGCAGCACCACCAGGAACATGCCCAGCAGACCGGTCCACACCTTGCCCTTGAGCAGCACGACCACCGCCAGCGGCAACGTCACCACCACCGCGCCGACCAGGGTGCTCTGCAGCACCACCCAGTCGCCGTCGTAGCGGATCGGCAACAGGAACATCAGCGGGTGCAGGCCCAGGATCAGCAGACCGGCGACGGCCACCGCGGCGAACACCGCGTCCACCGAGGTGCGCCCGTCCTGCTCCCAGTACACGTCGGACAGGTGCAGGATCAGCGCGTATTCGTCGAGCACCAGCGCCGCGCCGATGCCGAAGAAGGTCGCGGCCACCGACAGTTGGGGTACCTGACCGTCGACCGACAACGTCACCAACGTCAGTCCGGCGACCATCACCAGCACCACCCCGAACGTGACGTGGTGGATGTGCAGCGACCCGACGTGGATGTTGCGCGGCTGCCACCATTTGGCCGGGGCACCGCCGCGGACGTCCCGGTGGCGGATGATGCGGACAAAGGTGCGGGTGACGAAAAACGTCAGGATGAAGGCCACCAGGCAGCACAGCAGCGGCAGATGGCCGCGATCGATGATGTCGTGCTGCAGCCAGTGGTGCACTCCCCACAAGCTACGCCAGCGCATCCGCACAACCCGGAAGCCGCGCTGTGCGAACAACACCCGGCGCCGCAACGATAGGCTGTCCTCGACATGAGTAAATGGCGGTCGCCCGACGTGGGCAGTCGACTCGGGCGGGTTTCGCTGTGGTGCCTGCTCTGGCTCCTCGCCGCGCTGGCACTGGGCTACGCGTGCTGGGACCTGTTCGTCGACATCCCTTATCGCATCGATATCGACATCTACCAGATGGGCGCCCAGGCCTGGTTGGACGGCCGTCCGCTCTACAGCGGCAACGTGTTGTTCCACACACCGATCGTCGATCTGCCCTTCACTTATCCCCCGTTGTCCGCGATCGTGTTCAGCCCGTTCGCCTGGATGGGCATGGCGGCCGCCACGCACGTGATCACCGTCTTGACCCTGCTGGTGTTGTTGGTGTCGACGACCATCGTGCTGAGCAGCCTGAACGTCTGGGACGACTCCCGGCTGCTGCCCGGCCCGGCTTTGTTGCGCCGGTCCTGGCTGGCGGTGCTGATCGTCGCGGCGGCCACCGTCTGGCTGGAACCGATCAACTCGAACTTCGCCTATGGTCAGATCAATGCGGTGCTGATGACCCTGGTGATCGCCGACTGCTTCCCGCGTCGCACTCCCTGGCCGCGCGGAGTGCTGCTGGGGGTGGGCATCGCGCTCAAACTGACCCCGGCGGTGTTCCTGCTGTATTTTCTGCTGCGCCGCGACACCCGGGCCGCGCTCACTGCGCTGGGCACCTTCACGGTCGCGACGCTGGTCGGCTTCGTGCTTGCCTGGGGCGACTCCTGGGAGTACTGGACGCACACGCTGCGGCACACCGATCGCATCGGGGACTCCGCGCTGAACACTGACCAGAACATCGCCGGGTCGCTGGCCCGGCTGGGGCTCGGCGAACACGCGCGGCTGCCGTGGTGGGTGCTGGCGTGCCTGGTGGTGCTGGCGCTGACCGTGTGGGCCATGCGTAGGGTGCTGCGGGCCGACGAGCCGTCGCTGGCCGTTATCTGCGTGGCCCTGTTCGGGCTGGTGGTGTCCCCGGTGTCGTGGTCGCACCACTGGGTCTGGATGCTGCCCGCGGTCATGGTGCTGTCGGTGCTGGCCTGGCGGCGGCGCAACGTCGCGCTGGCCGTGGTCGCCGCCGCTGGCGTGGCGCTGATGCGGTGGACGCCGATCGACCTGCTGCCCAAGCATCACGAGTTGACCGCGGCCTGGTGGCGGCAGCTGTTGGGGATGTCCTACGTGTGGTGGGCACTGGCGGTGATCCTCGTCGCGGGCCTCACGGTCACCGCGAAGCTGACATCACCACGCGCTACCGCCCCCGAACGCACGCCGGTAGCGGCCGCCTAGCTATTCCGGGTCACTCGGGGCTAGTCAACCGGCGGCGGTCTCAGGGATCCGCGCCGCGTCGGAGGTCTCCGACTTGGACCCCGCCGGCCCGTCTTCGGTGGCGCTGCCGTCCTTGACGCTGGCCGCGTAGATGTCGACGTACTCCTGCTCGGACAAGCCCATCAGCTCGTACATCACCTCGTCGATGACGGCACGCTCGATGAAGTGGTTGCCGGCCAGCCCGTCGAACCTGGAGAAGTCCATGGGCTCACCGAAGCGCACCGTGACGCGGCCGAACCGCAACCGGGATGTGCCGGGCGGGTTGACCACGTTGGTCCCGATCATCGCCACCGGGATCACCGGGACCCCGGTCTGCAGGGCGAGCCGGGCCAGCCCGGTCTTGCCCTTGTACAGCCGACCGTCGGGGGAACGGGTGCCTTCGGGGTACATGCCCAGCAGCTTGCCCTGGCCCAGAACCTCTTTGGCGGTCTCCAGCGCGGCCTGCGCGGCTTCGGAGTCGCTGCGGTCGATCGGCACCTGGCCGACGGCGGTGTAGAACCAGCGGTTGAACCAGCCCTTGAGCCCGGTGCCGGTGAAGTATTCAGCTTTGGCCAGGAAGGTGATTCGCCGACGCACCACCAGCGGCAGGAAGAAGCTGTCCATGACCGCCAGGTGATTGCTGGCCAGGATCGCCGGGCCGGAACTCGGAACGTGTTCCAGCCCTTCGACTTTGGGACGACCGAGCAGGGACAGCAACGGGCCGAGGAGGACGTACTTAAACAGGTAGTACCACATGGTTCTCCCTCATGCCCCACACCGGAACGGTGTCTGCGCCAACTGTACCCATCGACGATGGCTCCGACCACCTCGCAACCGGGTGGCTCACTCGTGCAGCGTAACGGGGATGGGCTGGTAGCGCGTTTTCGCGGTGCCGTCGCCGGTGGCGCTGTTACCGTCGGCGCCCGGGCCGCCGGAATCGGCACCACCGGATACGTCGTCTTCGGGAGGCACCACGGTGTCGTCGATGTCGGCGACGATCGCCCGGACCACTTCCAGCAGCGCGACACTGTGGTTGGCGATGATCGTCACCAGCGGATGCTGCTCGCCGGTCACCACCGCCGCCAGCGCGCACACCGGGCACCACACCTGCTGGCACTTGCCGGCCCCGCCGCTGATCGCCGTCATGGCTGCCGCACGCACCCCGGGATCGATGCCGTCCAGGATCGACTGCGCCAGCCGGCGCAGTTCGGGACCGATGTCGGTATGAGCCCCACTCACTTTGGCCATACCTCCGGATCTGGTCGAAATCGTACTGTCAGCTCGGTGCCGCGCAATTGGGCGTCCAGCACCGTACATCGTCGCAGTACCGAAGCCAACCTCACCCGGCGACGCACCCCACCTGCGCTGATGACCAGATCGTCGTCGGACCGCCCCAGGGTGAGCGAGCCGGGATCGAGTTGGGGCAACGCTAGTCGCAGTCGGTATATCGAATCCAGCCCCGACCCCGATTCCAGGTCGACGACGGGACGAATGGGGCCGGGCGGGGACTCGCCGCGACGGCGCCGGGCACTGTCGAGCAGTCCGGCCAGGGCCTTGGGTCCGATCGGCTCGCCGGCCTGGTGCGGCACCAGCACCAGCGCCACGTCGCCGATGGTGACGTCCAACTCCTCCAGCACCGCGCGTTGCTCGGAGATCCGTTCGGCATACCAGTAGAACGCGGGATGGTCCGGCAGGCTGCGGTACTCGTAGTTCTCGTCACGCACCAGCACCTGGTTGACCAGGAGTTCCTCTACCCGAACACCCATCAGGGCCAACGACCCCAGCGTCCGGGCGGCCTCCGCGGCAACCACCCGCTCGGGGGTCAGCACCAGGTGCGCGCTGACCGACTCCCCGTCGGCCAGCAGCGAGCCCAGACGATCGACGCTGTCGCTGATGCGTTCCAGCAGGTTCACCACCGCGCCCGACCGGGCGTCGTCGGCGCCGATGCTCAGTCGGCGGTGCCGCGGCCACGCGCGTTCGACATAGAGGCCGAAGGTCGCAGGCAAAGTCAGCATGCGCAGGGCGTCGGCGGTGGAGGCGCAATCGACGACGATGCGGTCCCAGCGGCCGGAGGAGGCGAGTTCGCCGACCGCGTGCAGACCCAGCACTTCTTGGATGCCGGGCAGCGCCGAGAGTTCTTCGGGGGCCATGCTGGCCAGGTCGGAGTCGGGCAGTTGCGCATCGAGCGCCTCGGCGACGTCGCGCCAGCGGTGCTCCAGCAACGCGAGCGTGTCCAGGGCCAGGGCGTCCAGGGAGCCGCCGCTGGGCTCGGCGTCTTCGGTTTCCAGATCGGTGAAGACTCGGACTGCGTCGCCGGTACCCGTCGGCGGCACCGGGACACCCAGTACGTCGCCCAGCGAGTGCGCCTGGTCGGTGGACACGATCAGCACCCGCCGACCACCGCTGGCATCGCACACCGCGGTAGCAGCTGCCAGGGTGGACTTCCCTACCCCGCCCTTGCCGACGAAAAGGCTGATCCGAGCCGGGGTGGGCGCGGCGGAATCACTCAGCCCTCGACTCGTTTCTTCAGGTCTTTCAACGCGCCGTCGATAATCCTGCGCTCGGCCTTGCGCTTGAGCATGCCGATCATCGGGACGGCCAGGTCAACAGCGAGTTGGTAGGTGACGTCGGTGCCAGAACCCTTGGGCGCCAAGATGTATGAGCCCTCGAGGGACTTGAGCAGCGAACTGGACTCCAGCGTCCAACTCAGCGAGTTGCGATCCGCGGGCCACTCGTAGTTCATGATCAGGGTGTCCCGGAAGATGGTCGCGTCCATCAGCATGCAGGCCTTCTTGGCGTAGCCGTCGTCGTCGGTCTCGAGGACTTCGACCTGCTTGTACTCGTTGATCCAGTCCGGGTAGGACTCGAGGTCGGCGATCGCCGCCATCACCTCGGCCGGATCGGCGTCGATATAGATTGTCTGCTCCGTCTTGTCCGCCACCTGGCAGTCCCTTTCGCGTTCCCGTCCCGCACCGTTCTCGGGAGCGCCCTTCTCCCGGCTGAAACGGTACTCCCCTGAGCTGCGTCCTTCGGTCGGCTCGATGCCAACCTCGACCCGGTTAAACTACCGGAGAAACACCGACCGGACGTGACTCTTCCAGGGTCGTCTTCACCTCGAACGCCATTTTCTTGCCCGCTACTCGGCGCCGGTGCGTCATCTTCGCCAGGTTCAGTTTGGCCAACTCCGCGGCCGATACGCCGCTCGGCTCGGCGTGCAGGAAATAGTGCAGGATCACGCCGTCCAGCGACGGTTCCAGCCAGACTTCCATGGTTCCGGTCAGGGCTCCGGTGACCGCCCATCGGATGCCCTTCTCGGCACGGTTCTCGGTGACCTGCAGCCGCAGATCGGGCCACCACCGGCGCCACTTCGACTGATCGGCGACCGCGGCCCCGACCAGCGCCCCGTCGGCCGCGACATACGTCTGGTCAGCAATCTGGATGCTGTTCATCGCCTCAGCTTCACATACTGGCCGACGTCGCGACGGTGCGACCCGGTACCGCACTAGGCTGTTGACAGCAAGCCGACCCCACCTAGGTCAAGCGAGGAAATAGAGTGCGTCAGTACAGTGTCCCTGCCCGCTTTTCGGTAGCCGAGCACGACAATGTGGCGGCCGTGGTGTTCGAGCACGAACGCGACGACCCTGACTATGTGATCTACCAACGCCGGATCGACGGCGTCTGGACCGATGTCACCTGCGCCGAAGCCGCAAGTCAAATTCGTTCTGCCGCACTGGGTTTGATCGGCCTGGGCGTCGAGGCCGGGGACCGGGTCAGTATCTTCTCGGCGACCCGCTACGAGTGGGCGATCCTCGATCTGGCCATCCTGGCGGTGGGTGCGGTCACGGTGCCGATCTATGAAACGTCGTCGGCCGAGCAGGTGCGCTGGGTGCTGAAGAACTCCGAAGCGGTATTGGCGTTCGCCGAAACCGACGCGCACGCGGCGACCGTCACCGAACTCACCGGCGACCTGCCCGCACTGCGCCGGGTGCTGCACATCGACGGCTCCGGTCCCAAGGCTCTGGATCAGTTGGTGGAGGCCGGCGAATCGGTCGACCCCGCCGAGCTGACCGCACGCCAGGAGGGGCTGCGGTCCGAGGATCCCGCGACGCTGATCTACACCTCGGGTACCACCGGACGGCCGAAGGGCTGCCAACTCACCCATTCCAACCTGCTGCACGAGATCCGCGGTACCCAGGACTGCCTGCCGACGTTGCTGTGCGAGGGTCAGCGGCTGTTGGTTTTCCTGCCGCTGGCCCACGTGCTGGCCCGCGCGCTGACCCTGTCCGCGTTCACCAGCAAAGTCACGGTCGGCTTCACCAGCGACATCAAGAACCTGCTGCCGCTGTTCGCGGAGTTCAAACCGACTGTGGTGGTGTCGGTTCCGCGGGTGTTCGAGAAGGTCTACAACACGGCCGCGCAGAACGCCTCCAACGACGGCAAAGGTCCCATCTTCAAGGCCGCGGCGCAGACCGCGGTCGACTGGAGCCGCGCGTTCGACGACGGCAAGCCCGGCCTGGTGCTGCGCACCAAACACGCGGTGTTCGATCGGCTGGTCTACCACAAACTGCGCGCGGCGCTCGGTGGCGACTGCCATGCTGCGGTGTCCGGCGGGGCACCGCTGGGCGCCCGGCTGGGGCACTTCTACCGCGGTGTCGGCCTGACCATCTACGAGGGCTACGGCCTGACCGAGACCAGTGCCGCGATCACCGTCAACCAGGTCAACGGCCTCAAGATCGGGACCGTCGGCAGCCTGTTGCCCGGCAACAGCCTCAAGATCGCCGAAGACAAGGAACTGCTGGTGCGCGGGGGCGTGGTGTTCAGCGGTTATTGGCAGAACGAGCAGGCCACCGAGGAAGCCTTCGCCGACGGCTGGTTCCGCACCGGAGATCTGGGTTCCATCGACGAAGACGGCTTCCTGAGCATCACCGGCCGCAAGAAGGAGCTGATCGTCACCGCGGGCGGCAAGAACGTTGCGCCCGCGGTGCTCGAGGACCAGTTGCGGTCGCACCCGCTGATCAGCCAGGCGATGGTGGTCGGGGACAACAAGCCGTTCATCGGCGCGCTGATCACCATCGATCCCGAGGCGTTCGACGGCTGGAAGAGTCGCAACAGCAAAGCCGACAGTGCCTCGGTGGGCGATCTGGCCACCGATCCCGATCTGATGGCGGAGGTGGATACCGCCGTCAAGCAGGCCAACCTGCAGGTGTCGAACGCCGAGTCGATCCGCAAGTTCCGGATTCTGCCGGTGGACTTCACCGAGGACACCGGCGAGCTGACACCGACCATGAAGGTCAAGCGCAACGTGGTGGCCGAGAAGTTCGCGTCCGACATCGAAGCGATCTACGACAAGGAATAGCGACGGGCGCGTGGCCGGCCGGGATCAGTCCCCGGACAACAGGCCCGCGAGCCGCTCGGTCAAGGTGTCCCAGCGCCACTGCGCCTGCACCCACTCCCGGCCGGCGGCACCCATCGCCGCCGCCCGGTCGCGATCGGTCAGCAGCCCGGTGACAGCTGCGCCGATGTCCTGCACCGAGTTGCCGTCGACCACCAGCCCGGTCTTGTTGTGCTGCACCGCTTCCGGAGCTCCACCGGAATCGCCGGCAACCACCGGTACCCCGGTGGCTGAGGCTTCGAGGAACACGATGCCCAGCCCCTCGACGTCCATTCCGGCGCCGCGGGTACGGCACGGCATGGCGAACACGTCGGCCATCGCGTGATGGGCGGGCAGTTCGTCGCCCGGCACCCCGCCGGTGAAGGTCACGTGGTCGGCGACCCCACGGTCGCGCGCCAACTGGCGCAGCGTCTCCAGATAAGGTCCGCCACCGACGATCACCAGCGCCGCGCCGTCAACCTGCTGCCGGATCGCCGGCAGTGCCTTGATCAGCATGTCCTGGCCCTTGCGGGGCACCAGCCGGGACAGGCACAGCACCGTCGGCCGGTCCCCCAGCCGGTAGCGCTTGCGCAGCTCGGCGCGGGCGGCCGGGTCCGGCCGGAACCGGTCGCTGTTCACCCCGGGCGGCAGGTACTCCAGTGACGCGCCGGGCCCGAAGGCGGGCGCGAACCGAGATCGGGTGTAGCGGCTGACGAAGGTCACGACGTCGGTCCCGTCGCCGATGCGGCGCAGCACCGACCGCGCCACCGGCAGCATCGACCAGCCGACTTCGTGGCCGTGGGTGCTGGCCAGCACCCGGGTGGCCCCGGCCTGCCGGGCGCGCGGCGCCAGCAGGGCCAGCGGTGCGGCCGCGCCGAACCAGACCGTGTCGATGTCGTGCTCGGCGATCAGCCGGCGCATCCGGGCGTCCACGGTGGGAACGGGCAGCATCAGCGTGGTGGGATGGCGCACCACGCGATAGCCGGCGGCGGCGTCAAAAGCCTCGGCGCCCTTCCATTTCGGCGCATACACGGTCACGGTGTGCGCACCGGCGCCGGCCAGCCGGCTGACGAATTCCGCCAGATACGACTGGATCCCGCCGCGCCGCGGCGGAAAGTCGTTGGTTACCAGCAGGACCCGGCTCACCACGTCACGTTAGCCCGGCCGGTCCGCAAACCGGTCCTCGGCGCGCGCAGATCAGGTTCGGTCGGCCGCCCAGTTCCGCCACCGGTTCGGCAGGTCGGCAGCGTCGACGCCGAGCACGGCACGGATGGCGGTCTGCACATCGCCATGCCCCACCCCGCAAGCGGACCGGTAGAGTTCGCGCAATTTCGGCACCCCGTAGATATCGGCGACGAACCGCGCGAACCACCACGCCCGGTCGTATACCTGCGAGCGCTGCGGACCGGTGGCGTCCAGTTCGGAGTCCGTGGGCAGGGTGGTTGCCGCGTCGGCGGGCACCGCGGTCGGCGGCCTGGCCACGTAGTCGGCCACACCTTCGGCCAGCCACCGGGGCGCGTCGGTAGCCGTGTCCGCCCGAGCGGCGAAGTGAAAAAGCTCGTGCGTCAACACAATTCGCAATGCACCCACGCTCATCCCGGCCGCGCCGGGCGCGAACACGATCCGGGCGCCCAGGGCGGTGCGCAGCGCCGGATCGACCCGGTCGACCACGGTGACCGCGGCGATGTCCGTCCACTGCGCCGCCGGACCACCCCCGGCGGCGACCCGGAACTGCTCATCGGTACCGGTGGCGATCACCGGGATCTCGGGTGACCAGTCCGGGCCCCAGAACGCGACCACCGCCTCGACAGCCGGGCGCATGTCCGCTGCCACCCGGGACAGCAGGCGACCGGCATCGGGCCCACCTTCATTCGTTGACCGCACGATGCGATCCGGCGTGGTGCCCACGGCGAATCGGTGCTCGATGCTGTCCGACGACGTGGTGACAACCGGGGCGGGTTGCTCGGCCTGCTGGTGAACCGCGACGACCAGCGCCGCACACAGCTCAGCGACCAGCACGCACGCCAGCGGCAGGGAACGCCGGCGTGAGGCCGCGATCGTCAGTAGCGGCGGGCGTCGTAGATCGGACCGGAGGAGTCCATCGGTACCACCCGGACCGGCTGGCCGAAGGTGGAGGAATGGACCATCATTCCGTCGCCGATATAGATGCCGGTGTGTGACGCATCGGAGTAGAAGGTCAGCACGTCACCGGGCTGCAGCTCGCCGAGCGACACCGGCTGACCGCCGTGCGCCAGCGCCTGACTGGAGTGCGGCAACGAGATGCCGGCCTGCTGGAAGGCCCACATGACCAGGCCGGAGCAGTCGAATCCACCGGGCGCGGCACCACCCCACACGTAGGGCGACCCGATCTGGGTCAACGCGGCCTGGACCACGACGGCACGGTCCCCGCCACCCCCGCCTCCGCCGGGCTGCATGGTGAACGGCGCGCCGGTCACCGGCGGCTCGCCAGGCGCGGGAGCGCCCTCGGGGGCCGGTGGAGCACCCGGCGGCAGGGCCTCGGGAGCCGGTGCCCCCGGAACCTGCTCGGGCACCGGACCGGGACTGGCCAGCGCGGTGCGCTGCGCCGGGGTCAGCGCCAGGTATTGCGACTTCACCACGGCGATCTGCACCTGCAGCTGACTCTGTTTGTGCTGCAGGTTCGCCCGCACCGCAGCGGCCTGCTCGGCGGCGGCCTTGGCGTCCGCCGCGGATTTGGCGGAGACCTGCGCGGCCTTGGCGGCCTGCTCGCCGGCGGCCTTGAAGCTGGCCATCTGCGCGGACATCTGACCTGCCATCACCCGCTGCACGGACAGCCCGTCGATGAGCAGCTGCGGAGAGTCGGCGGTCAGGATGGCGTCCAGCCCGTCGGTGCGGCCACCCATGTAGGTCGCGGCGGCGAGCTTGTTCACTGCGGTCTGGAAGGTGGCCAACTTCGCTTGCGCGGCGCCCACGGCAGCCTGGTCGTCCGCGAGCTTCTTGTCCGCGGCCCGCTGGGCGGCCAGCTTCTCGTTCAGGTCGAGTTGGGCGCTGTGCATCGCCTCGGTGGTCTGCTCGGCCTGACGGGAGAGTTCGTTCAGTTTTGCCAGTGCGTCCTCGGCCGGATCGGCCATCACCGCGGCGGCCGTGATGCCGGAAAACACGACGAAGCTCGTCAACGAACCGATGGCAAACTGCTTGATTGCGCGCGCGGTCAAGTGCCTAAAGTCGAGCCTCAAGATTTGCTTCCTTAAACTGCCATCGACGCCAATGCGACGAGCTGGTTTAGGTCTCAAACAGGTTACGAAATGATATCGACGTTTGTCCAAAGGGACGGGTTAAGAAATTAGGTAGATTTCTGTCATTTTTATGTGAAGCCGGGTTCATGCCGTCGTCGACCCTACACGAGGTATCACGCCACGCCAGACTCCCTTCCGCGCCGGATCGGCACCAGGCGCAGCCGCGGCGCCATCCCCACCTCTGCCAGCGCTTCCAACGCGACTTGCTCGTCGTAGGAAAGGGTTTCGGGTACGCCGAGCAAGACGCTCACCACACAGTCGCGGCATCCCGGGCCGCGCACCGCGCAGTCATCGCAGTCGATGACAACCGGCTCCCCCGGGCGTGGCGCACTGCCACCGCGGCTTTCGGTTCCGCTGCTGAATGCCATCTGAGTCGGTCCTCTCGGTCGGGCCTGCGTACTGAAATGCACGGTAACGGCGGGCACCGACAACAACGGTCGGCGTGGGAAATCAACAGGTGTCGGTGCGCATGCCTAACGTCACGGTCATGGGCGCGAGCGGTGGGACCCAACTCAGCTTCGCCGGGCTGGACAGCTGGGCGGCGCCTACCGAACCGACCCTGCGCGAAACCACGTTTGTCGTCGTCGATCTGGAGACCACCGGCGGTCGGGCCGTCGGCCGCGACGGTGCCACCCCGGACGCGATCACCGAGATCGGCGCGGTCAAGGTGCGCGGGGGTGCCGTCCTGGGTGAATTCGCCACCCTGGTCGACCCGCAGCGCAGCATCCCGCCGCAGATCGTGCAACTGACCGGCATCACCACCGCCATGGTGTGCGACGCCCCCACCATCGACGCAGTGCTGCCGATGTTCCTCGAATTCGCCGGCGACGCGGTGCTGGTGGCCCACAACGCCGGCTTCGACATGGGTTTTCTGCGCGCGGCCACCGAGCGCTGCCGGTTGCGCTGGCCCCGGCCCAAGGTGCTGTGCACGGTCCGGTTGGCCCGGCGGGTGCTCAGCCGGGAGGAAGCGCCCAGCGTGCGGCTGGCCGAGCTGGCCCGGCTGTTCGCCGTGGCAACCCAGCCCACGCACCGCGCGCTGGACGATGCGCGGGCCACCGTGGACGTCCTGCACGCGCTCATCGAGCGGGTCGGCAACCAGGGCATCCACACCTACTCCGAGCTGCGCTCGTACCTGCCCGACGTCACCCCCGCGCAGCGGCGCAAACGGGTCTTCGCCGATGCGCTGCCACGCCGCCCGGGCGTCTACCTGTTCCGCGGACCCGCGGCGGAGGTGCTTTACGTCGGCACCGCCGTGGACCTGCGCCGCCGGGTCAGCCAGTACTTCAACGGCGCCGATCCGCGCAGCCGGATGAAGGAGATGGTCGCCCTGGCCGACGGGGTCGACTACGTCGAGTGCGCGCACGCGCTGGAAGCCGGGGTGCGCGAACTCCGTCTGCTGGCCGCCCACGCCCCGCCGTACAACCGCCGGTCGCGGTTCCCGCACCGCTGGTGGTGGGTGGTGCTCACCGACGAGGCGTTCCCGCGCTTCTCGGTGGTCCGCAACCCCCGGCATGACCGGGTCGTCGGCCCGTTCCGGTCCCGCGCCGACGCTGTGGACACCGCACACCTGCTGGCCCGGTTCACCGGGGTGCGGACCTGCACCAAGCGCCTGGCCCGCTCCGCCCGGCACGGCCCCGCATGTCCGGAACTGGAAATCTCGCCGTGCCCCGCCGCCCGGGATATGACGGCCGAGCAGTACGCCGCGGCGACACGGCGCGCGTCGAGGTTGATCGAGGGCACCGACAACACGGCGCTGGGCGCGGCCGTCGCCCACGTCGCGGCCCTGGCCGCCCGGCATCACTACGAGAGCGCGGCCCGGCTGCGCGATCACATCGCCACTGCCGTCGAGGCGCTTTGGCGTGGGCAACGGCTGCGTGCCCTGACCGTGCTGCCCGAACTGATCGCCGCCAAGCCGGACGGCTCGGACGGCTACCAGCTCGCCGTCATCCGGCACGGCCGGCTGGCCGCGGCAGGCACCGCGCGGCGCGGGGTGCCGCCGATGCCGGTGGTCGAGGCGATTGTCGCGGGGGCGCAGTCGATCCTGCCGTCGCCCGCCCCGCTGGGCGGCACGCTGGTGGAAGAGACCGCGCTGATCGTCCGTTGGCTGGCGACGCCGGGGGTGCGGATCGTGCGGGTCGCCGGCGACGCCGACACCCCGGGGTGGGCCACACCGCTGCGGTCGGCGGGCGCCTGGGCCGGCTGGGCGGCCACCGCACGATCGGCGCGGCTCGCCGGTGAGCAAACCAGCTCAGACCTGCTGACTGAACCGCACCCAACGCGCGAGCAGCTGTTCGGCCGCGCCGCTGTCGATCGCGGCGCTGGCCCGGCGCAGCCCGTCTTCCCAGGCCGGCAGCCATTCAGCGCGGCTGGATAATCCCGCGTGGGCAACCAGGGCGCCGGCTGCGTTGAGCACCACGGCGTCGCGCACCGGGCCCCGGGCGCCGCCCAGTACGGCGCGCACCTCCGCGGCGTTGACCTGGGCGTCGCCGCCACGCAGCTGCTCGAGATCGGCGCGGGCGAACCCGAACCCCGCCGGATCGAACTTGAGCTTGTCCACGGTGCCCGCCTGCACGCGCCAGATGGTGCTCGTCGTGGTGGTCGTGAGTTCGTCGAGTCCGTCGTCCCCGTGCACCACCAGCACGCTGGACCGGCGTGCGGCGAACACCCCGGCCATCACCTCGGCCAGGTCGGCGAAGGCGCAACCGATCAGTCCGGCCCGCGGGCGGGCCGGATTGGTAAGCGGCCCAAGGAGATTGAAGACCGTCGGCACACCGATCTCGCGACGCACCACCGATGTGTGCCGGTACGACGGGTGGAACTGCGGCGCGAAGCAGAACCCGATCCCCAGTTCGCGCAGGCTGCGGGCGACCTGCTCGGGCCCCAGGTCGATGCGTACCCCGAGCGCTTCGAGCGTGTCGGCGCCGCCGGACAGCGACGAGGCCGCCCGGTTGCCGTGTTTGACCACCGGAACGCCCGCCGCCGCCACCACGATGGACGCCATCGTGGACAGGTTGACGGTATTGACCCCGTCACCGCCGGTGCCGACCACGTCCACGGCGTCGGCGGGCACCGCATCGGCCGGCATCGGGCGGGCGTGGTCGAGCATGACGCCGGCGAGTTCGCTCACTTCGTCGGCCCGCGGACCCTTCATTTTCAGCGCTACCGCGAACGCCGCGATCTGGGCCGGTTGCGCCTCCCCGGCCATGATCTGATCCATGGCCCAGCCGGCCTGGCCCCGGATCAGATCCTGCTGCTGGGTCAGCCGGCCCAGCACCTGCGGCCACGTCGGCACCGCAGCGGACACCACACCCCCGGACGACGCAGCCACGCGCCGATGGTCCCACGCGCTTCGAACGCGGCCCAACCGGCGTCCTGAGCCGCCGGCAGACCGGGCCCGGCCCACCGAATTTCCGGAAATTAGTCACCCGGGTAGTGCGCGACAACTACAAAGCGTCATACTTGCGGATGTGACGAGTGCGGTAGGGACCTCGGGTACTGCGATTACCTCGCGGGTGCATTCGCTGAACCGGCCCAACATGGTCAGTGTCGGCACCATTGTGTGGCTTTCCAGCGAGCTCATGTTCTTTGCTGGCCTGTTCGCGTTCTACTTCACGGCGCGAGCACAGGCGGCGGGGAACTGGCCGCCGCCGCCGACCGAGCTGAATCTCTACCAGGCGGTGCCGGTGACGCTGGTGCTGATCGCGTCGTCGTTCACCTGCCAGATGGGGGTCTTCGCGGCCGAACGCGGCGACGTCTTCGGGTTGCGCCGCTGGTATCTGCTCACGTTCGGGATGGGGTTGTTCTTCATCCTCGGTCAGGCCTACGAGTACGTGCACCTGGTGACGCACGGGACCACCATCCCGGGCAGCGCCTACGGCAGCGTGTTCTACCTGGCGACCGGCTTCCACGGGCTGCACGTCACCGGAGGTTTGATCGCCTTCATCTTCCTGCTGGCGCGCACCACCATGAGCAAGTTCACCCCTGCGCAGGCCACCGCCAGCATCGTCGTCTCGTACTACTGGCACTTCGTGGACATCGTGTGGATCGCGCTGTTCGCCGTGATCTATTTCATCCGTTGAGCGACCCCCGAAACACAGGCCCGAGAACAGGAGTGCTCAGTTGAGAAAACTGGGATCCACCCGATCCGGCCGGCGGCCTAGCCAGCCGGAGAAGCCGCGCACCAACCGCTCGCGGCGACGGCTGCGCCGTCGGCTGACCAGCGGACTGCTGCTGCTGATCGCCCTGACCTTCGCCGGCGGCCTGGCCGCGGTGCTCACGCCGACGCCGCAGGTCGCGATGGCCGACGAGTCCGGTGCGGCCATTCTGCGCACCGGCAAGCAGCTCTTCGACACCTCGTGCGTGTCCTGCCACGGCGCCAACCTGCAGGGCGTGCCCGACCACGGGCCCAGCCTGATCGGGGTCGGCGAGGCGGCCGTCTATTTCCAGGTGTCCACCGGCCGCATGCCCGCGATGCGCGGCGAAGCTCAGGCCCAGCGCAAGGAACCGATCTTCGACGAACGCCAGATCGACGCGCTCGGCGCCTATGTGCAGGCCAACGGCGGCGGTCCCACCGTGCTGCGCAATCCCGACAACAGCCTGCAGATGGAGTCGCTGCGCGGCACCGACCTGGGTCGCGGCGGCGACCTGTTCCGGCTCAACTGCGCTTCCTGCCACAACTTCACCGGCAAGGGCGGTGCGCTGTCGTCCGGCAAGTACGCCCCCGACCTGGGGCCCGCCAACGAGCAGCAGATCCTCACCGCGATGCTGACCGGACCGCAGAACATGCCGAAGTTCTCCGACCGGCAGCTGTCCTTGGAGGCGAAGCGGGACATCATCGGCTACGTGCGGACCGTCGCTGAGGAACGCACCCCCGGTGGCTACGGGTTGGGCGGATTCGGGCCCGCACCCGAGGGCATGGCGATGTGGATCATTGGCATGGTCGGCGCCATCGGACTGGCACTGTGGATTGGGGCGCGCACATGAGCGAAAGACCTGACCCGACCGAGCGCGACGGCGCGGCCGGCACCGACACCGACACGGCCACTCACCAGGGCCAGAAAGAGCCGGACGACGCCGCTCTGGCTGCGATGTCCACCCAGGAGCTGCTCGACCTCGGCAGCAAGATCGACGGCGTCGACATCGTCTATAAGGAGCCGCGCTGGCCGGTCGCAGGCACCAAGGCCGAGAAGCGCGCCGCGCGCTCGGTCGCGACCTGGCTGTTGCTGGGCGGCGGTTTCGGACTCGCGCTGCTGGTGGTCTTCCTGTTCTGGCCGTGGGAGTACAAGCCCAGGGGCGTCGACGGCAACCTGATGTACTCGCTGGCCACCCCGCTGTACGGCTTCACCTTCGGGATGTCCGTGCTGTCCATCGCGATCGGGGCCGTGCTCTTCCAGAAACGCTTTATCCCGGAAGAGATTACGATTCAGGACCGGCACGACGGCGCCTCCCGCGAGATCGACCGCAGGACCGTGGTGGCGAACCTGACCGACGCCTATGAAGGCTCGACGATCGGCCGGCGCAAGCTGATCGGGCTGTCGTTCGGGATGGGTATGGGCGCGTTCGGCCTCGGCACCCTGGTCGCGTTTGCCGGCGGCCTGATCAAGAACCCATGGAAACCGGTCGTGCCCACTGCGGAGGGCATGAAGGCGGTGCTGTGGACGTCGGGGTGGACCCCGCGGACCAAAGGCGAGACCATCTACCTGGCCCGGGCCACCGGTGCCCACGACGGCCCGCCGTTCATCAAGATGCGTCCCGAGGACCTCGACGCCGGCGGCATGGAAACAGTGTTCCCGTGGCGCGAGTCCGACGGTGACGGCACCACTGTGGAGTCCCACGAGAAGCTCTCCGAGATCTCGCTGGGCGTCCGCAACCCGGTGATGCTCATCCGCATCAAGCCCAGTGACCTGGACCGGGTGGTCAAGCGCAAGGGCCAGGAGAGCTTCAACTTCGGTGAGTTCTTCGCCTTCACCAAGGTCTGCTCACATCTGGGTTGCCCCTCGTCGCTGTACGAGCAGCAGTCCTACCGGATCCTGTGCCCTTGCCACCAGTCGCAGTTCGACGCGTTGCATTTCGCCAAGCCGATCTTCGGTCCGGCGGCCCGTGCGCTGGCGCAGCTGCCGATCACAATCGATAAAAGCGGGTATTTGGTCGCCAACGGCGACTTCATCGAGCCCGTCGGTCCGGCCTTCTGGGAGCGCACCACAACATGAGTCCAAAATTCAGTCCCCCCAAAATCGGTGACGTGCTGGCCAGCCAGGGCGAAGGCATCGACACCCGGTACCACCCGTCGGCGGCCGTCCGTCGTCAGCTCAACAAGGTGTTCCCGACGCACTGGTCGTTCCTGCTCGGTGAGATCGCGCTGTACAGCTTCATCGTCCTGCTGCTCACCGGCGTATGGCTGACCCTGTTCTTCGACCCGTCGATGGCCGAGGTCACCTATAACGGCGTCTACCAGCCGCTGCGCGGGGTGGAGATGTCGCGGGCTTACGAGACCGCGCTGAACATCTCCTTTGAGATCCGGGGCGGGCTGTTCGTGCGTCAGGTCCACCACTGGGCCGCGCTGATGTTCTCCGCGTCGATCATGGTCCACCTGGCCCGCATCTTCTTCACCGGCGCCTTCCGCCGGCCGCGCGAGGCCAACTGGGTGATCGGGTCGCTGCTGCTGATCCTGTCGATGTTCGAGGGTTACTTCGGTTACTCGCTGCCCGACGACCTGCTTTCCGGCATCGGACTGCGGGCCGCGCTGTCCTCGATCACCCTGGGCATGCCTGTCATCGGGACCTGGCTGCACTGGGCGCTGTTCGGCGGCGACTTCCCCGGCACCATCCTGATCCCGCGGCTGTACGCGCTGCACATCCTGCTGATCCCGGGCATCATTCTGGCCCTGATCGGCGTGCACATGGCGCTGGTGTGGTTCCAGAAGCACACCCAGTTCCCCGGCCCTGGTCGCACCGAGCACAACGTCGTCGGCGTGCGGGTGATGCCGGGTTTCGCGGTCAAGTCCGGCGCCTACTTCGCCTGCATCGTCGGCGTGCTCGGCCTGATGGGCGGGCTGCTGCAGATCAACCCGATCTGGAACCTGGGCCCCTACAAGCCGTCTCAGGTGTCGGCGGGCTCGCAGCCCGACTTCTACATGATGTGGACCGAGGGCCTGGCCCGTATCTGGCCGGCCTGGGAGTTCTACTTCTTCCACCACACGATTCCCGCGGTGGTGTGGGTCGGCATCATCATGGGGCTGGTCTTCGTCCTGCTGATCATCTACCCCTTCCTGGAGAAGCGGTTCACCGGCGACTACGCGCACCACAACCTGCTGCAGCGGCCCCGCGACGTGCCGGTGCGCACCGGGATCGGCGCGATGGCGATCAGTTTCTACATGGTGCTGACGCTGGCGGCAATGAACGACATCATCGCGTTCAAGTTCCACATCTCGTTGAACGCGACCACCTGGATCGCCCGGATCGGCATGGTGATCCTGCCGCCGCTGGTCTACTTCATCGCCTACCGGTGGGCCGTCGGCCTGCAGCGCAGCGACCGCGAGGTCCTCGAGCACGGCGTGGAGACCGGCATCATCAAACGCCTGCCGC
Source organism: Mycobacterium sp. NGS61 (assembly GCF_059812325.1). NCBI lineage: Bacteria > Bacillati > Actinomycetota > Actinomycetes > Mycobacteriales > Mycobacteriaceae > Mycobacterium > Mycobacterium sp. NGS61. The sequence continues at coordinate 348,605 of NZ_JCALCL010000003.1, read as the reverse complement.
ACGGTGCCTACATCGAACTGCACCAGCCGCTGGGCCCCGTCGACGACCACGGTCACCCGCTGCCCCTGGAATACCAGGGCGCACCGTTGCCCAAGAAGATGAACAAACTGGGCTCCGCCGGTTCGCCGGGCAGCGGCAGCTTCCTCACCGCCGACCCTGCGTCGGAGGATTCGGCGCTGCGCGAGGCGGGCCACGCGGCCGAACACCGGGCTCTCACGGCGTTGCGCGAGCACCAGGAGCGCAGCACGAACGGTTCGTCGAACGGTTCGTCCAACGGGGAGCACCACTAGCGCCGCTGCGCTCCGCAATCCGGAGGCCATACCGCCGCAGTCGGTGGCAGTGGCCGGCAGACCTAGTGCCCGGCGTGACCCTGCCGCAACTGCCGCACGTAGAACCATTCGATGACCGGCATCCCGGCGGTGACCAGTCCGGCGAACCCGTAACTGGCCCAGGAGGCTCCGTCGTGGCCCGCGGCCATCAGGTAAGTCGCCAGCGCGACCCCGGTCAACGCCGTGCCGATGGCGCCGGTCAGCGCGACAGTTCCGCGTAACCACAGGCGGTCCACCGCCTCGCCGGACCATTCGTCAAGCGCGCCATAGGCTTTCACGTGGTCGCGGCGCGCCGGGTCGGTCGCCGCACGGGAAGCGGGACGCGCGCCCACCGCGATCGGCTGCCGAGTGGGATTTCGCCCCTGCAGCGCTCTGGACCGCACCACCGGCTCCACCTGGGTGCTGCGGCGGGCCCGCAGCAACACCGGAATGGCTCCGGCGATGACCAGCGCGGACACGATGATGACCGCGTACAGCACCCACGTGGTGTGCGGAGTGCGCGCCATTTTGTGGAAACCGCGCCCGAGGTCGAACAGCGCGACCGAGGCAGCCACGCTGACACCGATCAGCACCAGCCAGATCGCCGCGCAGGTGCCGATCATGACGCGGTCGATCACGTCGGGATTGACCACCGGATCCGGCCCGCGCCGGTAGGCGGAGTATCTGCCGACCATCAGCAGCTCGTTTGCGGTGCGTCGTTGGAGTTCGAGGACAAGACCGTTCCATCGTTGGTGATGATCGTGCAGTTGAGTTTGCTGACGTGAAAGAGACTGGACGCTTCCAGGGAACCCACGTCGGATTGTGAGATGGGCGTGACCGTCATCGACCACGGAATGTACACGTTGTGCTGAGTGCGTCGCCGTCCGGACGAGTCGACGTAGGTCACCGAGATGATGTCGCCCGGGGCCTTGCTGCCCGTCACGGAGTACGTGACCTGCCGCGGGCCGGCCGGCGTGGTGCTGGGCGGCGGGGGCGGCGCCGCGACCGACGGGCTGGGCGCGGGCGGGGGCGCCGCGGTCGGTGACGGCGACGGTGGCGGCGGAGGGGGCGTAGTTGTCGTCGCCGGCTCTGACGACGGGGGTGCTTCGGGCGGTTCGGACGATGACGACGGCGGCGGTGGCGGCGGCTCGGACGACGGCGGCGTTTTGGTAGTGGTGATCTCGTCCTGGGCGGGCGGCGCCGACGAGGTCGTCGTCGTGCTGACCTCGGGCTTGGCGAATTTGGCGGTGTCGGCGTTCGTCGCGAGCAGCGACACGGCCGTCACCAGTGCGATCGCAGCGACGATCGCGGCGATGCCGACCAGCCAGGGCCAGCGCGGTGTGGATCGGTCGTCGTCGCGGTCGAAGTCGTCGTAGCCGTCGTAGTCGTAGAGCCCCAGATCGGCGGGCAGATACGGGCCGCCGACAAACAGTTCCGACTCCGGCGCCGAGTACGCCCGCGTGAAGGCCTCGGACGGTGCCGCCCCGATATCGTCGTCGTGTTCGTCAATCCGGTCGAGCTCGTCGAGCTCATCGGGGTAGTCGAGGGCGTCGCTGCCGGGTTCGGCATCGGCAGGTTCGCCGACAAGGTCGGGCTCGTCATGTTCCCGTCCCGGCGGATGCGGCCCGCTCATGTCTGCCTACCCTGTCCAACCGCCCGAGCGGCGCCGCGGCTACATTCGCGCCCGCGCGCTCGGTGAATTCTCATGGTGCCTCGGAAACCCTACCCAACCGGTCCGGACACGGCCGCGGCGGCAAACAGGCGCCGGACAACTGATGCCCGGATTGTGACCTTTGGGACGCGGTCAGTGCTTTTCGGGACCGACGTAGTACTCGAAGACGAGGCCGGCCACGGTGGCGAGGATGAACACCACTCCCGCGACGATCAGCCACGGCAGCCACAGGGCCATCGCGGTGGCGGTGACCGACCCGGACAGCGCGATCATGATCGGCCACCAGCTGTGCGGGCTGAAGAAGCCCAACTCCCCTGCGCCGTCGCTGATCTCGGCACCCTCGTAGTCCTCGGGCCGGGTGTCGAGGCGACGTGCGACGAACCGGAAAAAGGTGGCCACGATCAACGCCAACCCGGTGGTCAGCGCCAGCGCGGTGGTCCCGGCCCATTCGACGCCGCCTACGGCGAAGATGGCCGTCAACACGCCGTAGAGCACCGTCACGACCAGGAAGAACACCGCGACGAACTCGAACAACCTGGCTTCGATATGCATGAGTTGTCCTAACCTCTTGGGCTCGGGGCCAATTCACCGCGCCGCGTGTCGAACGGCTCGGTCTTCGTCGCCAGCGGGGGCTCGTTGATCGCCCGCAACGCTTCGGCGTTGGTCTTTCCGGCGATCCGCGCCTGCAGGTAGGTCACGAACTTGTCCGGCTCCACCACGCGGACCTCGAAGTTCATCATCGCGTGGTAGGTGCCGCACATCTCGGCGCAGTGGCCGACGAACGCGCCGGTCTTGACGATTTCCTCGACCTGGAAGACGTTCGTGGAGTTGTTGGCCACCGGGTTGGGCATCACGTCGCGCTTGAACAGGAACTCCGGCACCCACCACGCGTGAATCACGTCGGCGGAGGCCTGCACGAATTCGATGCGCCGGTGGGCGGGCAGTACCAGGACCGGGATTTCGGTGCTGGTGCCCAGCGTCTCGACCTTGTCGAAGTTCAGGTAGGTCCGGTCCTCGGTGTTGAGCCCGTGTATCGGTCCGACCAGTTCTTCACCGTGCCGGTCCTTGCCCTCCGGTTTGGAGACCATCTCGCGTTTTCGCGCCTCGTCCAGGCCTTCGTACCGGAAGCCGTTGTCTCCCTTGTACGCGACGCGCTGGTAGCCGAATTTCCAGTTCCACTGGAAGGCGGTGATGTCGATCACGACTTCGGGGTCTTCCCGGTGCTGCATCTTTTCCTGCACCACGACGGTGAAATAGAACAGCACCGAGATGATCAGGAACGGTGTCACCGTCAGGACCAGTTCCAGCGGCATGTTGTAGCCGAACTGGCGGGGCAGGTCGGTGTCGGAGTCTTTGGCGCGGTGGAAGGCCGACGCCCAGAAGATCAGACCCCACACGATGATGCCGACGACGAAGGAGGCGATGACGGCGCCGATCCAGAGCTGTCGGTTGGCGTGCGCTTCGGGGGTGATGCCCTCGGGCCAGCCGAGCGCCAGGGCGTCCTGCCAGGTGCACCCGCTCAGGGTGACCGCCAGCACGCCGAGGGTGACGAGCAGCAACACCGGCCGGAGACGCCGGGCCGGGCCGCGTACGCCTCCAGAACCGCACTGCGACAAGCTTTGCGAACGACCAAGCCCGCGTCGTGTCACGTTGGGCGCCTCCTGTATCACAAGCTGGGCCGACTGGCCTTCCGGCTGACCCGGTCTAACTCGGATGTCGAATACTACGCAGCGTAGACCACACCGTCTCACCTAGCGACTGCCTGGTCACCGCAACCCGCCGGACGCTGCATCCCCAAGCCCGGTGAAGTGCGGCATACTGGGGCGCCGTGTGTGGACTGCTGGCTTTCGTCGCCGCTCCGGCCGGTTCCGAGGAGCCCGACGGGGCCCGGCGCGCTGCAGCTGATGCCGCCCGGGCCGACGAGGCGATCTCCGACGCGTCGCACCTGATGCGGCACCGGGGTCCCGACGAGCCGGGCACCTGGGCCGATCCCGACTCCGACGGCTCGGTGGTGTTCGGATTCAACCGGCTCTCCATCATCGACATCGCGCATTCGCACCAGCCGCTCAAGTGGGGTCCCCCCGACACGCCGGACCGCTACGTGCTGGTCTTCAACGGCGAGATCTACAACTACCTGGAACTGCGCGACGAGCTGCGTACCCGGCACGGCGCGGTCTTCGCCACCGACGGCGACGGTGAGGCGATCGCGGCCGGCTTCCACTTCTGGGGTGCCGAGGTGCTCACCCGGCTGCGCGGCATGTTCGCGTTCGCGCTGTGGGACACCGAAACCCGCGAGTTGTTCTGCGCCCGCGACCCGTTCGGCATCAAACCGCTGTTCATGGCCACCGGCACCGGCGGCACCGCGGTGGCCAGCGAGAAGAAATGCCTGCTGGACCTGGCCGATCTGATCGGTTTCGACGAGGCGATCGACCTGCGGGCGGTGCAGCACTACACCGTCCTGCAGTACGTCCCGGAGCCCGAGACGCTGCACCGCGGGATCCGGCGCCTGGAGTCGGGCTGCTACGCCCGCATCCGGCCTGGATCCGACCCCGAGGTAGCCCGCTACTTCGTTCCCCGGTTCGCGGCGGTGCCGATCACGTCGGACGACGAACAGGCCCGCTACGACGAGATCACCGCGGTGCTCGAGGACTCGGTGGCCAAGCACATGCGCGCCGACGTCACCGTCGGGTCGTTCCTGTCCGGTGGTATCGACTCCACCGCCATCGCGGCGCTGGCCATCCGGCACAACCCGCGACTAATCACGTTCACGACCGGTTTCGAACGGGAGGGCTTCTCCGAGCTGGACGTCGCGGTGGCCTCGGCCGAAGCGATCGGCGCCCGCCACGTCGCCAAGGTGGTCAGCGCCGAGGAGTTCGTCGCCGCGTTGCCCGAGATCGTCTGGTATCTCGACGAGCCGGTCGCCGACCCGGCGCTGGTGCCGCTGTTCTTCGTGGCCCGCGAGGCGCGCAAGCACGTCAAGGTGGTGTTGTCCGGGGAAGGCGCCGACGAGTTGTTCGGCGGCTACACGATCTACCGGGAGCCGCTGTCGCTGAAGCCCTTCGACTATCTGCCGCGGCCGGTGCGCCGGTCGATGGGTCGGGTCTCGCGGCCACTGCCGGAGGGTATGCGAGGCAAAAGCCTGCTGCACCGCGGGTCGCTGACGCTCGAGGAGCGCTACTACGGCAACGCCCGCAGCTTCTCCGACGAGCAACTGCGTGAGGTGCTGCCCGGATTCCGCGAGGACTGGACCCACACCGACGTCACCGCCGCGATCTACGCGCAATCGGCTGACTGGGATCCGGTGGCACGTATGCAACATCTCGATCTGTTCACCTGGCTGCGCGGCGACATCCTGGTCAAAGCCGACAAGATGACGATGGCCAACTCGCTGGAGCTGCGGGTGCCGTTTCTGGACCCCGAGGTGTTCGCCGTCGCGGCACGGCTGCCCTACCAGGCCAAGATCACCCGCACCACCACCAAGTACGCGCTGCGTCGCGCGCTGGAGCCGATCGTGCCCGCGCATGTGCTGCACCGGCCCAAGCTGGGCTTCCCGGTCCCTATTCGGCATTGGCTGCGCGCCGGCGAACTGCAGGAGTGGGCCTACCAGATGGTCGAGTCGTCGCAGGCCGGCCACCTGATCGACCTGGCCGCGGTGCGCCGGCTGCTCGACCAACACCGGCTCGGCGGCAGCGATCACAGCCGGCGGCTGTGGACGTTGCTGATCTTCATGCTGTGGCACGCGATCTTCGTGGAGCACAGCGTGGTGCCGCAGATCAGCGAGCCGGTCTACCCCGTCGAGTTGTAGCCTCGGGCTTCGCGTGTGAAATCACGCACTCCGGAGTGAGCGCAGGTCGGGATTCGGACTGCCTTTCCGCCCTGGCGTCACACCGAAAGCCGCCGCTTCACTCTGCAGAGCGAAACGGACGACGGCGAAAGGCGGGGACTCAGGCGAGTACCGCGGCGATCTCGGCGGCGGCGTCGTCGCCGTAGGCACCGGCCAGCCGGGACTCCGCGAGCGAGCGGTCCCACTCCCACTCCTGGGTCCCGGTCGACTCCAGCACCAGGACCGCCACCAAAGAGCCCAGCTGCGCCGACCGCTCCAGGCTCAGACCCGCGCTGCGACCGGTCAGGAAGCCGGCCCGGAACGCGTCCCCGACCCCGGTCGGGTCGGTCTGGCTCGTCTCGGGCACGACGCCCACGTGCAGCGTGGCGCCGTCCCGGCCGATGATGTCGACGCCCTTGGCGCCCAGCGTGGTGACCCGCAGCTCGACCTGCGCCATCACATCAGCCTCCGACCAGCCGGTCTTGGACAGCAACAGGTCCCACTCGTAGTCGTTGGTGAACAGGATCGCAGCGCCGTCGATGAGCTGTTTGATCTCGTCGCCGGAGAGTCGGGCCAGCTGCTGCGACGGGTCGGCGGCGAATGCCAGCCCCAGCTTGCGGCACTCGTCGGTGTGCACGACCATCGCGGCCGGGTCGTTGGCGCCGATGATCACCAGTTCCGGGGTGCCGATCTGCTGGACCACGTCGGCCAGCGAGATGTCGCGGGCCTGGGACATCGCCCCCGGGTAGAACGACGCGATCTGCGCCATCTCGGTGTCGGTGGTGCAGACGAAACGTGCCGTGTGCGCGCTGTCGGAGATCAGCACGCTGTCGCAGTTGACGCCGTGGGACTGCAGCCAGGACCGGTATTCGCCGAAGTCCTGGCCGGCGGCGCCCACCAGCGCGGCGTCGCCACCCAGCACGCCGATGGCGAAGGCGATGTTTCCGGCCACTCCCCCGCGATGCACCACCAGGTCGTCGACCAGGAAGCTCAGCGACACCTTCTTCAGGTGCTCCGGCAGCAGCTGCTCGGAGAACTTGCCGGGAAAGCGCATCAGATGGTCGGTGGCAATGGAACCGGTTACCGCGATGGTCACTAAATCTCCGTCCTTCGTTTCTAAGGTCGTCTAGCCTCTCATGAACGTCAGCTCGGCCACCAACGCCGTCGTAGCGCAGACGCTGAAAACGGTTGCGCTAGCCTGCCCTGGGGAACTCCCCTGATTGCCGCGACTCGGACGGCAACCTCTCGTCGACTCGTCCACCAGCGTAGGAGAACAACGATGGCCGGTCCGTACCCGCCGAACCCCGCGGTCGGCGATGAAGGACCTCCGCAGGGGCAGCCGTACCCCCAGGTCGGGCCCGAGACGCTGGATTTTCCGCGTGACGGCAACGAGCCACCGGTGCACCCGTATCCGGGTCCGCCGGCGCCGGCCCCCCACCCCAACCGGCGGCCCCGACGGCTGTTGATCGGCATCCTGCTGACCATTGCGCTGATCGCGGGCCTGACGACCGCCATCGTCTACGGGGTTCGCACCAACGGGGCCAACACCACCAGCACCTTCCCCGAGGCCACGGCCAAGTCGGCGATCCAGACCTACCTCAACGCGCTGGCGCACAAGGACACCGACGTCATCGTCCGCAATTCGATGTGCGGCATCTATGACGCGGTGAAGGACAAGCGCTCCGACCTGGCCCTGGCCAAGCTCAGCAGCGACGCGTTCCGCAAACAGTTCTCCGAGGTGGAGATCACCGGAATCGACAAGATCGTGTACCTGTCGCAGTATCAGGCGCAGGTGCTGTTCAGCATGAATGCGACGCCGGCCACGGGCGGGCCGGCGCGCAAAGAGATCCAGGGTGTCGCGCAGTTGCTGTTCCAGCGCGGCCAGATCCTGGTGTGCTCCTACGTGCTGCGCACTTCGGGGCAGTACTGACCGCTCAGTTGAACGAGTCCCCGCACGCGCACGAACCGGTGGCGTTCGGGTTGTCGATGGTGAAGCCCTGCTTCTCGATGGTGTCGACGAAGTCGATGGACGCGCCCTGCACGTACGGCGCGCTCATCCGGTCCACGGTCAGCGTCACGCCGCCGAACTCCACGGTCAGGTCGCCGTCCAGGGTGCGGTCGTCGAAGAACAGGTTGTAGCGCAACCCCGCGCATCCACCGGGTTGCACCGCGATCCGCAGCGCAAGGTCGTCACGTCCCTCTTGGTCCAGCAGGGACTTCGCCTTGGCGGCCGCGGCGTCGGTGAGGATCACCCCGTGGGCCTCGGTGGTCGGCTCGTTCTGCACCGTCATTGCTTCTCCTACCTGCTCATGTGTTCGGGTGGCCCGCCCGGCTTCCCCGACGCACTGTCCGGGGCCTGCCAGGAAAAACTCACTGTTTCAACGGTACCCCGCCGGACCGCTATTCCCGAGTCGAGCGGCCACCTCAGAGGCCAATCCCATCAGCTGATTCGCCGCGTCGGCCAGTGCCAACCGCACCGAACCTGCGTATTCGGACATGGCCAGCGCAGACATGATGCCCGACACGCGGGTGGTGGCTTTGTCCACCGACACCTGTCCGGCCAGCACGATCACCGGAATTCCCAGCGGCCGGGCGGCGGCCGCGATCTCACCCACCACCTTGCCGTGCAGCGACTGCTCGTCGAAGTGCCCCTCGCCGGTGACGATCATGTCCGCGTCTTCGAGATCGTCGGCGAAGTGGGTGAGTTCGGCCACAATGGCCGCCCCGGATTCGCAGCGCCCGCCCAGCGCAAGCAGGCCCGCCCCGATGCCGCCGGCCGCACCCGCGCCGGGCTCGGCGCTGACGTCGCGCCCAGCCACCGTGTCGAGCACCAACGCCCACGCTTCGAGCCGCACTTCCAATTTGGCGACGGTCGCGGTGTCCGCGCCTTTCTGCGGAGCAAACACCCGTGCCGCCCCCCACGGTCCCAACAGCGGATATGCGACGTCGGAGGCGGCGATCAACTCCACAGCGGCCAACCGCTGGCGGGCCAGGTCCAGGCCGCCCAACTCGTTGACCATTCCCTGCCCGCCGTCGGTGCAGGCGCTGCCGCCCAGCCCGACCACGATGCGCCGCGCCCCGGCCTGCAGCGCAGCCGCGATCAGCTGGCCCACGCCGCGGCTGTGGGCGTCCATCGCGGTCTCCGGCGTGGGTGGCCCGTCCAGCAGCCCCAGCCCGCACGCCTGCGCGCATTCCAGATACGCGGTCGCTGAGCGCTCGTCGAAGACCCACTGGGCGGTGACGTCGGCCCCCAGCGGTCCGCAGACCACGAGTCGGCGCAGCCCGCCCATCCGGTTGGCCAGCACCTCGACGAAGCCGGGTCCGCCGTCGGACTGCGGCGCGACGATGAACGAGTCACCCGGACGGGACCGCGTCCAGCCGGTCGCGATGGCGGCGGCGGCCTCCACCGCCGAAAGGCTGTCCCCGTAACAGTCGGGGGCCACCAGCACCCGCATTGCGGGCAGCTGGAGCCGGCCGGGCCCGAAGTCACCGGCAGCATCATCCGACGCCTGCGAGCCGTTCATCACTGGCCAGCGTAGGTCTAACCGATATGCGAGCGCATGCATAACAGGTGCATTCAGCTGCCCGCGAGCGGCGAAGTAACCTGGCGCTGTGAAGTTGTTGGGCCGCAACAGAGGCTTCGAAGACAACGGGGCCGAAGGTGACGACACTCCGGACCCGGCCGGGACGGAAGCCGCCCCGGCGCAGGCGACCCGGTCGTCGCGCGGCACCGGTCCCAAGGGCCGGCCCACGCCCAAGCGCGACGAGGCCAGGCGTCAGGGCCGCAAGGGTCCGGTCGCGCCGGCGCCGATGACGGCGGCCGAAGCGCGGGCCCGGCGCAAGACGCTGGCCGGGCCGAAACTCAGCCGCGCGGAGCGCCGCGCCGAACGGGACGCCCGCCGGGCCCGGATGACCGAGCGTCAGGAACGGATGAAAGCCGGCGAAGAGGCGTATCTGCTGCCGCGCGACCAGGGCCCGGTGCGACGCTACGTCCGCGACGTGGTGGACGCCCGGCGCAACGTGCTCGGCCTGTTCATGCCGTCGGCGCTGTTTCTGCTGGCCTTGATGTTCGGCGTGCCGCAACTGCAGTACTACATGTCGCCGGCGATGCTGGTGCTGATGGTGTTGATGGCGATCGACGGCATCGTCCTGGGCCGCAAGGTCGGCAGGCTGGTCGACGCGAAGTTCCCCAATAACACCGAAAGCCATTGGAAGTTGGGCATTTACGCGGCCGGACGGGCCTCGCAGATGCGCCGCATGCGGATGCCCCGACCCCAAGTCGAACGCGGCAGCCGACTGAAAGACGCCTGACCCGAGGTGCGCACGCTGGTACTCGGCGGTATCAGGTCGGGCAAATCCGAGTGGGCGGAGCACGCCGTCGTCGCGGCACTGGCGCCCCGGCAGGCGGTCCGCTACCTGGCCGCCGGATCGGCGGACTCGGCCGACTCGGAGTGGTCGCAACGGATCGCCAGGCACCGTGCCCGTCGGCCCGCGCACTGGACGACGGTGGAGACCGCCGATCTGGCCGCCGAACTGCGCGGACATCCCGACACCCCGACACTCGTCGACGACCTCGGCGCCTGGTTGACGGGCACCCTGGACCGCAACGACGGGTGGGACGGCGGATCGGTGGAAGCGCCGCTGCGGGAGTTGCTGGGTGCGGTGGACGCATTCGGGTCGACGTTGGTGCTGGTCAGTCCGGAGGTGGGGTTGTCGGTCGTACCCGCCACCGCGTCCGGGCGTCGGTTCGCCGACGAACTGGGCAGCCTCAACCAGCGCACAGCCACGCTGTGCGATCGGGTGGTGCTGGTGGTGGCGGGCCAGCCGCTCACGGTCAAGGCGCCGGCATGATCGGGTTCGCGCCGGTGCAGCCGCCCGATGCGGGCGCCGCGGCGGACGCCCGGGCCCGCCAGGACGAGCTGACCAAGCCGCGCGGGGCACTGGGCCGGCTCGAGGACCTGTCGGTCTGGGTGGCGGCCTGCCAGGGCCAGTGCCCGCCGCGGCAATTCGAGCGTGCCCGGGTGGTGGTGTTTGCCGGGGATCACGGGGTGGCCCGGTCCGGCGTGTCGGCCTATCCCCCGGAGGTGACCGCGCAGATGGTCGCCAACATCGAAGCGGGTGGGGCCGCCATCAACGCGCTGGCGCAACTCGCCGGCGCGACGGTGCGAATCGCCGATCTGGCCGTCGACTGCGACGCGGTGCTGGGCACGACGAATCAGATCAGCGACAAAGTGCGCCGGGGCAGCGGCGATATCGCCGTCGAAGACGCCCTGACCCAGGCCGAGGTCGATCGCGCTCTGGCCGCGGGCCAGCAGATCGCCGACGACGAAGTGGACGCCGGCGCCGACCTGCTGATCGCCGGCGACATGGGCATCGGCAACACCACCCCGGCGGCGGTGCTGGTGGCGGCGCTGACCAACACCGAACCGGTCGCGGTGGTGGGTTTCGGCACCGGGATCGACGATGCCGCGTGGATGCGTAAGACGGCGGCGGTGCGCGATGCGCTCTTCCGGGCGCGTTCGATGCTCGACGACCCGGTCGCGCTGCTGCGCTGTTGTGCCGGTGCGGATTTCGCGGCGCTGGCCGGCTTCTGCGCGCAGGCCGCGATCCGGCGTACCCCGCTGCTGCTGGACGGCATGGCGGTGACGGCGGCGGCGCTGGTCGCCGAGCGGCTGGCGCCCGGGGCCCGGCAGTGGTGGCAGGCCGGGCACCGCTCCACCGAGCCGGGTCACACGCTGGCCCTGGCGGCTCTCGAACTGGAGCCGATCGTGGACCTGCGGATGCGGCTGGGCGAGGGCACCGGGGCCGCGGTGGCGTTGCCGGTGCTGCGCGCCGCGGTGGCGGCCCTGGGCTCGATGGCGACGTTCGCCGAGGCCGACGTGTCCGGTCCTGCGGTCCCGTGATCCGTTCGCTGGCAACGGCTTTGACGTTCGCTACGGTATTGCCGGTGCCGGCGTCGCGGGTCGGCCCGATGGGTCGCGGGGCGATGACGGCGTTGCCGGTGGTGGGTGCGGCGCTGGGGGCGTTGGCCGCGGCGGTGACGGTGGGGGGTGCCGCGCTGTTCGGCGCGTCCAGCCCGCTGCCCGGGTTGCTGGGGGTCGGGGTGCTGCTGCTGGCCACCCGGGGCCTGCACATCGACGGCGTCGCCGATACCGCCGACGGTCTGGGCTGCTACGGCCCGCCCCAGCGCGCACTGGCAGTGATGCGCGACGGCTCGACGGGTCCGTTCGGGGTCGCCGCGATCGTCATGGTCATCGCGTTGCAGGGACTGGCGTTCTCGACGCTGGGGGCGGGCGCCATCGCCGTGTCCGTGGCCGCCGGGCGGGTCACCGCGGTGGCGGCCTGCCGGCGCGGCGTGGTGGCCGCGGACGGCAGTGCGCTGGGCGCGCAGGTCGCCGGCACTCAGCCGACCTGGGTGGTGTCAGGGTGGCTGGCCGTGCTGCTGGCCGCTGCCGTCCCGGTGGGTTCCCGGCTTTGGCAGGGACCGGTCGCGATGCTGCTGGCGGTGTTGTGCGGGGCGGGTTTGGTCGCGCACTGTGCGCGGCGATTCGGCGGTGTCTCCGGTGACGTGTTGGGCGCTGCGGTCGAGGTGACCACGACGGCGGCCGCGGTGGCGCTGGCGGGTTTGGTCCGCGGGTGAGGCGCCGAGCGTGACCCCTAATCCAGCCGCGTCATCCAGCCGTGCGTATCGGCGAACGTGCCGCGTTGGATCCCGGTCAGCGTGTCGCGCAACGCCATTGTCACCTCGCCGGGCGCGCCGTCTCCGATGGTGAACTCGTCCTCGCCGCGCTTGACCCGTGCCACCGGGGTGATGACGGCTGCGGTGCCGCAGGCGAACACCTCGGTGATCTCCCCAGATGCGGCCTTCTTCTCCCACTCGTCGATGTCGATCTTGCGTTCTTCCACCGTGAATCCGGCATCAATGGCCAACTGCAGCAACGAATCCCGGGTGATGCCGGGTAGCAGCGAACCGGACAGCTCCGGGGTGACCAGCCGCGCCGAGCCGCCCTTGCCCAGCACGAAGAACAGGTTCATGCCGCCCATCTCCTCGACGTAGCGACGCTCCACGCCGTCCAACCACACCACCTGGTCGCACCCGTGCTCCGCGGCTTCGGCCTGGGCCAGCAGCGAGGCCGCGTAGTTGCCGCCGAACTTGGCCGCACCTGTGCCGCCCGGGCTGGCGCGCACGTATTCGGTGGATATCCAGACGGTGACCGGGTTGATGCCGCCCTTGAAATACGCACCGGCCGGCGAGGCGATCAGCAGGTAGCGGTATTCCTTGGCCGGCCGCACTCCCAGGCCGGGCTCGGTGGCGATGATGAACGGCCGCAGGTAGAGCGCCTCTTCGCCGCCGGCCCTGGGCACCCAGGCGCTGTCGACCGCGATGAGCTGGCGCAGAGATTCGATGAACAACTGCTCCGGCAACTCCGGTATCGCCAGCCGCCGCGCCGAGGAGCACAACCGGGCCGCGTTGGCGTCGGGCCGAAACGACACCACGGACCCGTCGGCCCACCGGTAGGCCTTGAGCCCTTCGAAGACCTCCTGCGCGTAGTGCAGCACGATCGCCGACGGATCCAGCTCGATCGGTCCGTAGCCGATGACGCGGCCGTTGTGCCAGCCGCACCCGTCGGTGTAGTCGATGGAGACCATGTGGTCGGTGTGATATTTGCCGAACCCGGGGTCGGCCAGGATCGCTACCCGCTCGGCCTCACCGGCGGGATTCGCCGCGGGAGAAACCGTGAATTCGAGTGGGCCGCTGATCATGGGCCCGATTGTATAACCGCGTGTAAACGCATTTTTGGCCTGCGAACGCCGATGCTAACGGGTTTTCAGTTCGACGAACGGCGGCCGCACCACCTCGCAGTCGACCGCCCGGCCGCGGACGTCGACGGTGACCTGCTGCCCGTCCGCGATCCCCGCCTGGGTGTCGATCAACGCCAGGGCGATGCCGCGCTGCAACGTCGGCGAGAAGGTTCCCGACGTGGTGGTCCCGATGGTGGTGTCGCCGTCACGCACGGTCAGCCCCGGACGCAGCACACCGCGCCCAATCATCTGCAACCCGCGCAGCAGCCGGCGCGGTCCGGCCTGTTTCTCGGCCAGCAACGCGTCCCGCCCGAAGAAGGCCTCCTTCTGCCAGCCGATCGCCCAGCCGCAGCGGGCCTGCAGCGGCGAAATGTCCAGCGACAGTTCATGACCGTGCAGCGGATAACCCATCTCGGTGCGCAGCGTGTCGCGGGCACCCAGCCCGGCCGGCTGCCCGCCGGCGTCGGTGACCGCGGCCACCAGCGCGTCGAACACCACGGCGGCGCAATCCCACGGCGGCAGCAGCTCGTAGCCGTGCTCACCGGTGTAACCCGTGCGGCAAACCCGCACCGGCACACCGGCATACGCCGCGTCCGCATAACCCATGTAGTCCATGTCGGTGGGCAGCCCCAGGCCGTTCAACACCTGGCTGGACCGCGGCCCCTGCACGGCCAGCACCGCGTAGTCGCGGTGCTGGTTGGTGATGGTCAGATCCGCCGGGGCGGCCGCCTGCAGCGCTTCGACCACCGCGGCGGTGTTGGCGGCGTTGGGCACCAGGAAGATTTCGTCGTCGTCGACGTAGTAGGCGATCAGGTCGTCGACAACGCCGCCGGATTCCGTGCAGCACAACGTGTACTGGGCTTTGCCCGCACCGATACGACCCAGATCGTTGGTGAGTGCGGAGTTGACGAACTGCGCCGCGCCCGGGCCGCGCACCAACGCCTTGCCGAGGTGGCTGACGTCGAACAGGCCCACGGCGGTGCGGGTGGCGTTGTGTTCGCCGACGGTTCCGCCATAGGACACCGGCATCTCCCACCCGCCGAATTCGGCGAAGGTCGCGCCCAGTTCACGATGGCGTTCTTCCAACGGGCCTTGCTGCAGATCTGGCGCACCGCTCACGGCGTCTCACCCTAATGTCTGCCGCTGCTGGCACACTTGGGCAGGTGTTCGATTGGGACGGTCTGGAAGCCGCCGGAATCGCGAATCCGCGCGAGCGCGCCGACCTGATCAAGTATCTGGACGATCTCGGCTTCACCGTCGAGGAGATGGTGGCAGCCGAGCGGCGTGGCCGATTGTTCGGGCTGGCCGGTGACGTCCTGGGCTGGTCCGGGCGGCCGATCTACACCGTGGCCGCGGCCGCAGAACAGCTCGGTCTGTCCGCAGATGAAGTGGCGCACGCCTGGGGGCTGCTGGGACTGACCATCGCCGGCTCCGACGTGCCCGCGCTCAGTCAGGCCGATGTCGATGCGCTGCAGACGTGGGTCGCGCTGCAGGGCGTGGTCGGCCGGGACGGCGGGTACGGGTTGCTGCGGGTGCTGGGCGCGGCGATGGCCCGGCTCGCCGAGGCCGAGTCGACGCTCATCCGCGCCGGAACGCCGGACATCCAGATGACGCACACGCATGACGAGTTCGCCACCGCGCAGGCCTACCGCGCGGTCGCGGAGTTCGTGCCCCGGATCGGCGCGCTGATCGACATCGTGCACCGCCATCACCTGGCCAGCGCCCGCACCCATTTCGAGGGCGTCATCCGGGACACCTCGTCGAGTGTGGTGTGCGGCGTCGGGTTCGCCGATCTGTCCGGCTTCACCGCGCTCACCCAGGCGCTGACCCCCGCGCAGTTGTCGGCAATGCTCAACGAGTTCGCCGGCGCGGTGTCCGACGTGGTGCACGCCGACGGCGGGCGGGTGGTGAAGTTCATCGGCGACGAGGTGATGTGGGTGTGCGGGTCACCCGAGCAGCTCGCCAAAGCCGCCGTCGACCTCGTCGACCATCCCAAGGCTTGCGACGAGGGACTGCAGGTGCGCGCGGGGCTGGCCTTCGGCACCGTGCTGGCCATCAACGGGGACTACTTCGGCAACCCGGTGAATCTGGCGGCGCGGCTGGTGGCGGCGGCCGCACCGGGCCAGATCCTGGCCGATGCGGACCTGCACGCCCAGTTACCGGACTGGCCGGCCGCCGCGCACGGCCCGCTAACGCTCAAAGGATTCGATGCGCCGGTGACCGCTTTCGAACTGCACCGCCGGGATGCGCTCGACGCGGACCCGGCACGCAGTGACTAGGCTGGTTGCGCGTGACACCCCAATCGGGCGCCTACGCCCCCTATAACGCCCCCACCACCGCGGTCGCCACAGCGCTGCCCAAGCGCGGCTCGGATTCCTCGGTACTGCTGATACCGGTCGTCGCCGCCGGCGAGGACGACGAGTCGCGTGCTCAGGTGGTCGCCACCGACACTGTGCTCTCGGCTGACGCGGTCACCGAAATCGAGGCCGGCCTGCGGGCGCTGGGTGCGACCGGTGGCGCCGAGCAGGTGCACCGGCTGGTGGTGTCGTCGCTGCCGGTGGGCAGTGTGCTGGCCGTCGGCCTGGGTAAGCCGCGCGCCGAGTGGCCCGCCGATGTGGTCCGGCGTGCGGCCGGTGTCGCGGCACGCTCGCTCGGCAAAGCCGAGGCGGTGCTCACCACGCTGGGCGAACTGCCGGGTCAAGACGTCACGTCGGCGGCCGTCGAGGGTTTGATCCTGGGCAGCTACCGCTTCACCGCGTTCCGCAGCGGGAAGACGGCGCCCAAGGATGCCGGCCTGCGCAAGATCACCGTGCTCAGCGCCGGCAAGGACGCCAAGAAGCAGGCCGCGCACGGCGCCGCCGTGGCGACCGCGGTGGCCACCGCCCGCGACTTCACCAACACCCCGCCCAGCCACCTGTACCCCGCCGAATTCGCCAAGCGGGCCAGGGAACTCGGCGAATCGGTAGGCCTGGAGGTGGAGGTCCTCGACGACAAGGCGCTGAAGAAGGCCGGCTTCGGCGGCGTGGTCGGCGTCGGGCAGGGCTCGTCGCGGCTGCCGCGGCTGGTCCGGCTGATCCACCGCGGATCCCGACTGGCCAAGAACTCGAAGCAGGCCAAGAAGGTGGCGCTGGTCGGCAAGGGTGTCACCTTCGACACCGGCGGCATCTCGATCAAGCCGGCCGCGTCGATGCACCACATGACCTCCGACATGGGCGGGGCCGCCGCGGTGGTCGCCACCGTGACGCTGGCCGCGCAGTTGGGGCTGCCGATCGACGTGATCGCCACCGTGCCGATGGCTGAGAACATGCCGTCGTCGACGGCCACCCGGCCCGGCGACGTGCTGACACAATACGGCGGCATCACTGTCGAGGTGCAGAACACCGACGCTGAAGGCCGGCTCATCCTGGCCGACGCGATCGTGCGGGCCTGCGAGGATGGGCCGGACTATCTGATCGAGACCTCGACGTTGACCGGCGCGCAGACCGTCGCGCTCGGGGCCCGAATCCCCGGGGTGATGGGTAGCGATGAGTTCCGGGACCGGGTCGCTGCGATCTCGCAGCGGGTCGGCGAGAACGGTTGGCCGATGCCGCTGCCCGACGAACTGAAAGACGACCTGAAATCGCAGGTGGCCGACCTTTCCAACATCAGCGGTCAGCGCTTCGCCGGCATGTTGGTGGCCGGGGTGTTCCTGCGCGAGTTCGTCGCCGACGGCGTCGAGTGGGCGCACATCGACGTTGCCGGTCCGGCCTACAACACCGGCAGCGCGTGGGGCTACTCCCCTAAGGGCGGCACCGGAGTGCCCACCCGCACCATGTTCGCGGTGTTGGAAGACATCGCGGCCAACGGTTAGCCGAGGTCGCCGGACCGGCAGCAAACTCGGGTGCGTTTAACTGCCCCGGGTCGCGGCTAATCACCTGAGCACATATCGGATAGCTCGTGGAAAGGCCTGATTGTGACGGTACGACGGTTGATTATCGCGGTAAGCGCCGTGCTGCTGCTGGCCGGCGTGATCGGGCTCCTGGTGCCGGTGACGGTGTCCAACAGCAACGGCGGAACGGTTAGCTGTGGAAACGGCCTAGCCTCGGATTTGTCGGGCGCGCGCAACGCCAATGACAGGAACGGCGCCAACATCCCGATCTTGAACCAGATCATTCCGCACACCGACTTCGTCGCGGCGTGCGAGTCTTCGCTGTCCGGCCGCCGGAGCTGGGCCATTCCGTTGGCCGTTCTGGGCCTCGTCGGGGTGGCCGGTGCGGTGTTGGTGCGGCGCAAGGACGGCACGCCGCTGCGCGTCTGAGCGCGCGCGGGTCAGATCACCCGCACCCGCGCGGTGCTGCGCAGCGCCTGCGGCAGCACCCGGGACACTCCGTACAGCGCGTACGCCTCGAACGTGACCGGCCGGATGGGTTTGTTCTTCTTCACCGCCGACACGATCGCGTTCGCGACCTTGTCGGGTCCGTAACGGCGGATGTCGAACATTTTGTCCAACTGTCCGCGCCGGCCGTCGACCTTGTCGTCCAGAATCCCGACTGCGGCGCTGAACTGGGTTGTCGAGATGATGTTGGTGTCGATGACGCCCGGGCAGATCGTGGTCAGGCCGACATCGGCGGCGTCGAGTTCGGCGCGCAGGCAGTCGGAGAACATGAAGGTCGCCGCCTTGGAGGTGCAGTACGCGTTGAGCGAACCCAGCGGCGCGTAGGCCGCCATCGACGAGACGTTGACGATGTGGCCGCCGGTGCCGCGCTCGGCCAGCCGCCGCCCGAAAGCACGGCAGCCGTTGACCACGCCACCCAGATTGACATCGATTACGCGGTCGAACTGTTCGGCCGGGGTGTCCAGGAAGGCTCCCGCCTGACCGATGCCGGCGTTGTTGACCACGATGTCGGGTAGGCCGTGCTCAGCACACACCTGTTCAGCGAACGCCTCGACAGCGTCGGCGTCTGACACGTCCAGCACATAGGGGTGCGCAACGCCCCCGCGCGCGGCGACCTGGGCGGCAGTTTCCTTCACCGTGGCCTCGTCGATGTCGCTGATCACCACCTCGGCACCCTCCCGGGCGAAGGCGATCGCGGTCTCGCGGCCGATGCCGCTGCCGGCGCCGGTGATCGACACCAGCGTGTCGCCGAAGTGACCGCGCGGCCGACCGACCTGGGCGCGCAACAGCGCTCGACTGGCCGGCTTGCCTTCGTGCAGGTCGGCGAAGTCGTGCACGGCGGCGGCCATCACCTGCGGATGTGACATCGGCGAGAAGTGGCCAGCCCGGATGTCGCGCCGCCACAGCCGCGGCACCCAGCGGGCCGTCTCGTCGTATCCGTGCGGTCGCACGAACTTGTCCCTGGTGTTGACGATGAGCTGCACCGGCACGTCGACCGGGCGCACGCCTTGGCGGCGGAACTTGCCCGAGTACGAACGCCAGTAGTTGGCCGGGTACACCTTCACGGCGTTCGCGGCGTCGCCGGCGACGTTGTCGGAGTGACGGATCCGATCGGCGGGCAGATTGTCGGCGACGCTGCGCCGCACCGCCGCGCTGCGGAACGCCAGCCGGATCAACAGCGGCGCCAGCACCGGGATCGAGAAGAACGCCATATAGGTCAACCGGACCGCCTGGCTCACGGCCGCGGCGAACCGGCGCGGGCGCCACGGGCGGCGCAGCGCGCCGAAGATGAAGGCAACAAGCTGGTCGTGCGCCGGACCCGACACCGAGGTGAAGGTGGCGACCCGATCGCCGGCGCCGGGCCGGGTCAGGTACTCCCACACCCCGACCGAACCCCAGTCGTGGGCCAGTACGTGCACTGGTTGCCCGGGACTCAGTTCGCCGATGACCGCGGCGAAGTCGTCGGCGAAGCGGGCCATCGTGTAGTCGGAGACCGCCTTGGGCGTCGACGACAGACCGACGCCCCGGTTGTCGTAGCGCAGGATCCGGAATCGCTGCTCCAGCAAGGGCACCACACCGTCCCACAGCACATGTGAATCCGGCCAGCCGTGTACCAGCACGACCGTGGGCCCCTCCGGGTTGCCCTCTTGGTAGACGGCGATCCGGGCGCCGTCGGCGCTGTCGACGAACTGCTGGGGTACCTGCTGTATTGCCGGCATCGAACCTCCGCCACCTGCGAATTGCTGCGTTATCAGTGGCCCACCGTAGCAGCGGCTACCGACAGGTTCGGCGATCCGAGTCGCGCGCCCTGGATGTCCAGCGTCGGTGGCTCGTGACAGGATGGGTTTTGACATCAACTCGGGTTTCGTACCCGGTGCACGACCATGTGGTAAGCCAGAGGTCGAGCTGTGCCGACCGACGACCGATCGAGGAGTCAACAACGATGGCCTTCTCCGTTGAGATGCCAGCACTTGGTGAGAGCGTCACCGAGGGAACGGTCACTCGCTGGCTCAAGCAGGAAGGCGACACGGTCGAGGTCGACGAACCGCTGGTCGAAGTCTCGACCGACAAGGTCGACACCGAGATCCCGTCGCCGGCCGCGGGCGTGCTGACCAAGATCATCGCCCAGGAGGACGACACGGTCGAGGTCGGCGGCGAGCTGGCCGTCATCGGGGACTCCGACGATGACAGCGACGACAGCGGCGGTGGGGCGGACGCCGAGGAGTCCGGGGGCGAGAGCGACTCGGGCGGCGCCGACGAATCCGAGGACGCCGAATCCGACGAGGCGGCGGAGCCATCGGAGGAAGACGACTCCGACGAGGCGGGAGGCGCAGACGGAGCCGACGATCAGGGCGGCTCCGACGGTGACGCGACTTCGGTGACGATGCCCGAGTTGGGCGAGTCGGTTACCGAGGGCACCGTGACACGCTGGTTGAAGAGCGTCGGGGATTCGGTCCAGGTCGACGAGCCGCTGGTGGAAGTGTCCACCGACAAGGTCGACACCGAGATCCCATCCCCGGTGGCCGGTGTCCTGGTCAGCATCACCGCCGAGGAAGACGACGTCGTCCAGGTGGGTGGCGAACTGGCCAAGATCGGCGACTCGAAGTCGTCGGGCAAGAAGTCGGAGTCCACAGAACCGGAATCCAAGGAGCCGGAGAAGAAAGAGCCCGAACCGGAAGAAGACAAGCCCAAAGAAGAGAAGGCCAAAGAAGAAGAGACCACGGCCGAAGAGGCCGCGGACCAGCCCCCGGCCAAGGACGAGCCGAAAGAGGAACCCAAGGAAGAGGCGAAGGAAGAGCGCAAACCCGCACCCAAGGAGGAGCCGAAAGAGGAGCCCCGCCAAGAGCCGAAGTCGCAATCAGAGGACTCCGACGGCACTCCCTACGTCACTCCGCTGGTGCGGAAGTTGGCTTCGGAGAACAACATTGACCTGTCCGAAGTGACCGGGACCGGCGTCGGCGGCCGGATCCGCAAGCAGGACGTGCTGGCTCTGGCCGAGAAGAAGGCCGAAGAGAAGCAACAACAGGACAAGAAGCCCGCCGCCGCCGAGCCCGCCGCCGACAAACCGGCCGACAAACCCGCCGTCAGCTCGGCACCCTCACTGGCGCACCTGCGCGGCTCCACGCAGAAGGCCAGCCGGATCCGGCAGATCACCGCCAAGAAAACTCGCGAATCGCTGCAACTGACAGCTCAGCTCACCCAGACCCACGAGGTCGACATGACCCGGATCGTGGCGTTGCGGGCGCGCGCGAAGTCGTCGTTCGCGGAGCGCGAGGGCGTGAATCTGACGTACCTGCCGTTTATCGCCCGTGCGGTGATCGACGCGCTCAAGACTCATCCCAACGTCAACGCCAGCTACAACGAGGAATCCAAAGAGATCACCTACTACGACGCCGAGCACCTCGGGTTCGCCGTCGACACCGACCAGGGTCTGCTCTCCCCGGTGGTGCACAACGCCGGTGATCTGTCGCTGGCCGGTCTGGCCCGGGCCATCGCCGACATCGCCTCCCGCGCACGGTCGAACAAACTCAAGCCCGACGAGTTGTCCGGGGGCACCTTCACCATCACCAACATCGGCAGCCAAGGCGCCTTGTTCGACACCCCCATCCTGGTGCCACCGCAGGCAGCCATGCTCGGCACCGGCGCCATCGTCAAGCGCCCCCGGGTGATCGTGGACGACGTCGGCAACGAGTCGATCGGGGTCCGCTCGATCTGCTATCTGCCGCTGACCTATGACCATCGCCTGATCGACGGCGCCGACGCCGGCCGATTCCTCACTACGATCAAGAACCGGCTCGAAGAGGGGGCCTTCGAGGCCGACCTAGGACTTTGAGATGGCTCAAGCCTTCCCGAAGGCCGTAATCGCCATTGCGGGTTCCTCGGGTCTGATCGGTCAGGCTTTGACCGCCGCGCTCCGCGCCGCCGACCACGAGGTGCTGCGCATCGTGCGCCGGACGCCGGCGAATTCCGAAGAGCTGCACTGGAATCCGGACAGCGGTGAATTGGATCCCGACGTGCTCGTCGACGTCGACGTCGTGGTCAACCTGTGTGGGGTCAACGTCGGTTCACACCGGTGGTCGGGGGCGTTCAAGCAGAGCCTGCGCGACAGCCGGATCACCCCGACCGAGGTGTTGACCGCCGCCGTCGCCGACGCCGGGGTGAGCACCCTGATCAATGCCAGTGCGGTCGGCTACTACGGCGACACCAGGGATCGCGTCGTCGACGAAAACGCCCCGGCCGGAAGGGGTTTCCTCGCGCAGTTGTGCGTGGACTGGGAGGCGGCCACCCTGCCGGCGCAATACGACGGCACCCGGGTGGTCCTGGCGCGCACCGGCGTGGTGCTGGCACCGGCGGGTGGCGCGCTGCGCATGATGCGCCCGGTCTTCTCGGTGGGGCTGGGCGCCAGGCTCGGTAACGGCCGTCAGTACATGTCGTGGATCAGCCTCGAGGACGAGGTACGCGCGCTGCTGTTCGCCATCTTCCACCCCACGCTGTCCGGTCCCGTCAACATGACCGGGCCCGCGCCGGTGACCAACGCCGAATTCACCACCGCGTTCGGCCGCGCGATCAACCGCCCGACCCCGTTGGTCCTGCCCGGGTTCGCGGTGCGCGCGGCGCTCGGCGAATTCGCCGACGAGGGGTTGCTCGCCGGTCAGCGCGTCATCCCGACGGCGCTGGAGCGAGCAGGTTTTCAGTTCCACCACAACACCATTGGCGAGGCGTTGGAGTACGCCACCGCCCGGCGCGACCAGGACTGACTGCGCACGCATACCCCCTCGCAGCGTCACGCCTCGGTTTGCCCAGCGTCACGCCCCCCTCGCCCAGCGTCACGCCCCCTCGCCCACCGTCACGCCAGCGTGGCCGTCGGCACCGAGCGTCACGCCAGCGCAACAACCCACGCTAAGCGCCACACCATTGCCCACCCAGCCTCACGCCCCCCTCGCCCAGCGTCACGCCAGCGTGGCCGTCGCCGCCGAGCGTCACGCCAGCGTGACAACCCGCGCCCAGCGCCCCACCATTGCCCACCCAGCCGCACGCCCCCCTCACCCAGCGTCACGCCAGCGCGACCGTCGCCACCCAGCGTCACGCCAGCGTGACAACCCGCGCCCAAGCACCACACCACCGCCCGCCCAGCGTCACCCCAGCGTGGCAGGCGACATCGAGCGTCACGCTGGCGCAACGCGACGCAACAGGCGACCCCCGCTAACCTGGCCACTGTGACGGGATCCATCAGATCCAGCCTCGCCCCCCTCGACGTCCGACAGTTGGGCAGCATCGACTATGTCGAGGCGTGGCAGTTGCAGCGCGACCTGGCCGACGCGCGCGCCGGCGGCGGCCCGGACACGCTGGTGCTGCTGGAACACCCGGCTGTCTACACCGCCGGCCGACGCACCGAACCGCAGGAACGGCCGCTGGACGCAACACCTGTCATAGACACCGACCGGGGCGGCAAGATCACCTGGCACGGCCCCGGCCAGCTGGTCGGCTACCCGGTGATCGGGCTGGCCGAGCCGCTCGACGTCGTCAACTACGTGCGTCGCCTCGAAGAAGCCCTGATCAAGGTGTGCACCGACCTGGGCCTGGAGGTAGGCCGGGTCGACGGGCGGTCCGGGGTGTGGGTGCCGGGCCGGCCGGCGCGCAAGGTCGCCGCCATCGGGGTGCGGGTCGCGCGCGCCACCACCCTGCACGGCTTCGCCCTGAACTGCGACTGCGATCTCGGCGCTTTCAACGCGATCGTGCCGTGCGGCATCAGCGACGCCGGGGTGACGTCACTGTCCGCGGAGTTGCACCGAACGGTCACCGTGGAGCAGGTCCGGGCAGCGGTCGCCGACGCGGTGGGCAACGCGTTGGACGGGGTGCTGGCCGTCCGGGAACACGACGCCGCCCGCGTACCATCGACACGGTGACCGTCGTTCCCGAAGGACGCAAACTGTTGCGCCTCGAGGTGCGTAACGCCCAGACGCCCATCGAGCGCAAACCGCCGTGGATCAAGACGCGGGTCCGGATGGGCCCGGAGTACACCCAACTCAAGAGCCTGGTCCGGCGCGAGGGCCTGCACACCGTCTGCGAAGAGGCCGGCTGCCCCAACATTTTCGAATGCTGGGAGGACCGCGAGGCCACGTTCCTGATCGGCGGCGACCAGTGCACCCGTCGGTGTGACTTTTGCCAGATCGACACCGGAAAGCCCACCGAGTTGGACCGCGACGAACCCCGGCGGGTCGCCGAAAGCGTGCAGACCATGGGGCTGCGGTACGCCACTGTCACCGGCGTCGCCCGCGACGACCTGCCCGACGGCGGCGCCTGGCTATACGCCGAAACCGTGCGGGCAATCAAGGAACTGAACCCCGACACCGGTGTGGAACTGCTGGTCCCCGACTTCAACGGTGTGCCGTCCCGGCTGGCCGAGGTCTTCGATGCCCGCCCAGAAGTGTTGGCGCACAACGTCGAAACCGTGCCGCGCATCTTCAAACGGGTCCGGCCGGCGTTCACCTACCAGCGCAGCCTCGGTGTGCTCACAAAGGCGCGGGAGGCAGGGCTGGTCACCAAGAGCAATCTCATCCTGGGCCTGGGCGAGACTCCCGACGAGGTGCGCACCGCGCTGACTGACCTGCACGCCGCGGGCTGCGACATCATCACCGTCACGCAGTACCTGCGGCCCTCGACGCGCCACCACCCCGTCGAGCGGTGGGTCACTCCCGAGGAGTTCGTCGAGTTCGCGCAGTACGCGGAGGGGCTCGGTTTCGCCGGGGTGCTCGCCGGACCGTTGGTGCGCTCGTCGTATCGGGCCGGGCGACTCTACGAGCAGGCCCGCACCGCCCGCACCGCGACGTCTGGGTGACCGGTGCGTACGTATCCTTACTGACTATGGCTAAATCCCGATCTGCTGCCGAGAGCAAGGCCGCCAAGGCCGAGGCGACGGCCGCCCGCAAGGCGGCATCCAAAGAGCGCCGGAGCCAACTGTGGCAGGCCTTCAACATGCAGCGGAAGCAGGACAAGCGGCTGCTGCCGTACATGATCGCCGCGTTCGTGCTGGTGATGGCTGCCGCGGTGGCGATCGGTGTGTGGGCCGGCGGGCTGACCGCGATCATGATGCCGATCTTCGGCGTGATGCTGGGTGCGTTGGTGGCCTTCATCGTCTTCGGGCAACGGGCCCGGCGCAGCATTTACCGACAGGCCGATGGCCAGGCCGGTGCCGCCGCGTGGGTGCTGGACAACCTGCGCGGCAAGTGGCGGGTCACCCCGGGGGTGGCGCAGACCGGGCACTTCGACGCGGTGCACCGGGTGATCGGCCGGCCCGGCGTCATCTTCGTCGGCGAGGGTTCGACCGTCCGGGTCAAGCCGCTGCTGGCCCAGGAGAAGAAGCGCACCGCGCGCATCGTGGGCGATGTACCGATCTACGACATCATCGTCGGCAACGGCGAGGGCGAGATTCCGCTGGCCAAGCTGGAGCGACACCTGACCCGGCTGCCGTCGAACATCTCCGCCAAGCAGATGGAGTCGCTGGAGTCGCGGCTGGCCGCATTGGGGTCGCGGGCCGGCGCCGGCATGCTGCCGAAAGGGCCGCTGCCGAACGCGGGCAAGATGCGCGGTGTACAACGCACGGTGCGCCGCAGGTAGACCGCTACCGACCTGGGCGCCGCAGCACCGCGGTGTTGGTCAGCCGGTCCTGCAGCCCACGCCCGTCGGCGTCGGTGAACAGCGGCGGGACCACCAGGAAAATCAGCACGACGCGCGCCAGGCTGCGGCCGATGCCGATGGGCAGCCGGCCGTCCACCGCCGCCACCTGGAGGCCCAGCGCCAGCTGGCCCGGGGTGACGCCGAACAGGCGCACCGACACCGCGCCCAGCACCAGCCAGATCACCAGCTGCACCGTCGACAACACGGCCTCGGAGATCGCGCCGAACGTCAGGGCGAGCAGGGCCAGACCGGCGGCGATCAACCAGTCGACCAGCAACGCCACCAACCGGCGCCCGGTGGGCGCCAGCGACCCCGGGCCGGTCTGCGGCAGGCCCAGCGTCTGGCCCGGGTAACCGGGAGCTGATTCCCGCGTCATCGGATCGTCCACGATTGCGGGCGTTGGGACGGCCCGTAACGCCTCGACCGACCACCAGTTACGATCTTGCGGGCCATGGCTTTCACAATAGGGCTCGGCGGTTGACCGAGCGCTGTCGCGAGTGCTGCGGCACGTAACGCCTGTGCAACACGGGGTTGACGGACTCGCAACATGACGTCCCTAGCGTCGGCCGCGAATCACCGAGTAAAGGAGCTTTCTGTGACGGATAAGACGCCCGACGACGTCTTCAAACTTGCCAAAGACGAAAACGTCGAGTTTGTCGACGTCCGTTTCTGTGACCTGCCCGGAGTGATGCAGCACTTCACGATCCCGATCTCGTTCTTCGACGAGAGCGTGTTCGAGGACGGCCTGGCCTTCGACGGTTCGTCGATCCGTGGTTTCCAGTCGATCCACGAGTCCGACATGCTGCTGCTGCCCGACCCTGCCACGGCCAAGATCGACCAGTTCCGCGAGGCCAGGACGCTCAACCTGAACTTCTTCGTGCACGACCCGTTCACCTTGGAGCCGTACTCCCGCGACCCGCGCAACGTCGCCCGCAAGGCGGAGAACTACCTGATCTCCACCGGCATCGCCGACACCGCCTACTTCGGCGCCGAAGCCGAGTTCTACATCTTCGACTCGGTGAGCTTCGACTCGCGGACCAACGGCTCGTTCTACGAGGTGGATGCGATCTCGGGTTGGTGGAACACCGGTTCGCCCAACGAGCTCGACGGCAGCCCCAACCGCGGCTACAAGGTGCGCCCCAAGGGCGGCTACTTCCCGGTGGCCCCCGTCGACCACTACGTCGATCTGCGCGACAAGATGCTGACCAACCTGATCAACGCCGGATTCGAGCTGGAGAAGGGCCACCACGAGGTGGGCACCGGCGGGCAGGCCGAGATCAACTACAAGTTCAACACGCTGCTGCACGCGGCCGACGACATGCAGCTGTACAAGTACATCGTCAAGAACACCGCCTGGGCGCACGGCAAGACCGTCACCTTCATGCCCAAGCCGCTGTTCGGCGACAACGGTTCGGGCATGCACACCCACCAGTCGCTGTGGAAGGACGGCAACCCGCTGATGTACGACGAGACCGGGTACGCCGGCCTGTCGGACACCGCGCGCCACTACATCGGCGGCCTGCTGCACCACGCCCCGTCGTTGCTCGCTTTTACCAACCCGACGGTGAACTCCTACAAGCGGCTGGTGCCCGGCTACGAGGCCCCGATCAACCTGGTGTACAGCCAGCGCAACCGCAGCGCCTGCGTCCGTATTCCGATCACCGGCAGCAACCCGAAGGCCAAGCGGCTGGAGTTCCGTTGCCCGGACTCCTCGGGCAACCCGTACCTGGCGTTCTCGGCGATGCTGATGGCCGGCCTGGACGGCATCAAGAACAAGATCGAGCCGCAGGCACCGGTGGACAAGGACCTCTACGAGCTGCCGCCGGAGGAGGCTGCGAACATCCCGCAGGCTCCGGTGCAGCTGTCCGCAGTGATCGACAAGCTGGAGGAGGACCACGAGTACCTCACCGAGGGCGGGGTGTTCACCTCCGACCTGATCGAGACGTGGATCAACTTCAAGCGGGACAACGAGATCCTGCCGGTTCAGATCCGGCCGCACCCGTACGAGTTCGCGCTGTACTACGACGTGTAGACCCGCTAGCAGTCGCAAACCCCCCATTTCCCGCAACGGAGATGGGGGGTTTTGCGTCTCGGGCTACAGCTTGGGGCGGTGCGCGATGATGCCCCGCGTCATCTTGACCGGCTGCCCCTCGACCATCTCCACCACCTCCAGCCAGGCGCCCGGCGCCACGATGTGGCGGCTGATGTCCTCGCGCTTGAGCTGAATGATCAGCAGGCCGGCGTCGGTGATCTCGAAGCTGTCCGCGGCTCCGTAGTCCCGTGCTTCACCGTTGCCGAAGACGACCGTAAAAGGCATGGGTGGAGTATCGCCCACGGCGCCGCCCGGCCGCGAATCTAGGCGTCGAGCGCGAGGTCCTTGCGGAACCTCCGCATGCCGTCGATCTTCTCGGCCAGCGTGGCCTGCGGCCCGGCGTAGAACATCCACGGCATTGTGATGATGCCGGTGATGCCGGCGTCTTCGGCGCGCTGGTAGTCGGCGGCGGTGAACGCATCGATCAACGGCGTCAGGATGGTGAAACCGTCCATGGACAAACCGTTTTCGGCACGCAGTTCCCGCAGCCTAGCCACCCGCTCGATGGCGCGGTCGGTCTTGATGAAGTCCCCGATCCATCCGTCGTAGCGCGCGGCCCGCCGCAACGCGATGTCGCTCAGACCCCCGACGTACACCGGGATCGGCGGAGGCGTCGGCTGCATTTCCAGTCGCGGCGCCTGGTAGAACCGGCCGTCGAATTCGGTCCAGCCCGGTTGCCACAATTCCCGCATCAACGCGATCATTTCGTCGGTGCGTTTGCCCCGCGCCGCGAACTGCTCCCCCATCAACTCGAACTCTTCGCGGCACCAGCCCACCCCGATGCCCAACTCCACCCGCCCGGAAGCCAGAACCGCCGCGGTCCCAATGGCTTTGGCGGCCGAATACGGGTTGCGCATCGCCGGAATGTAGACGGTGTTGACGAACTTGAGTCGGGTGGTGACCTGGGCGAGCGCACCCACCAGCACCCACGGATCCGGCCAGTCGGTGAACGGCTGCCAGCGGCGCTGCCCGTTCTTGGTGTACGGGTACGGGGTCTGCAGCGTCTCGAGGTTCACCACGTGGTCGGGAATGCCGATCCCGTCGTAGCCGAGTTCGTCAGCGGCCCTGGCGATCTCAACGATCTCCGGGGTGTCCAGGAAGGCGCTGCTGACGTAGAACTTCACTGCCCGTTCCTTACCCAGGACGGTTCGATGAAGACACCTTCCGCCTCGACCGTGATCCCGGCCGCATCCGAGATGAAGCCGCGCGCAAAGACTTTGACACCTTCTTTGCGGTCGATCCAGGCCTCGGCCCGCAGCGGGCCCAGCGGTGTGCCGCGCAGGTACTTCACGGTGATGGTTCCGGTGAAACGCGGTTTCAGCAGTCCCTCGCTGGCCGCCTCGCCGAGGATGTGGTCGAGCACCAGTGCGCTGACCCCGCCGTGCACCAGCGTGGGCGGGCCCTCGTAAGCGCGACCGAGGACGAACTCGGCCCAGCACCGCCCGCCGCCCTCATGCTGCACGACGACCGGCGGCGCGATCGGATTGCACACGCCGACAACGGCATTGCCCAACGGCAGCGGGCGATCGCCGACGCGGTAACTCACTCTGCCGGGCCGGACTCGCTGCCGCAACGATTCGGTGACCCCCGCGACGGTGGCTGTCGCCGCAGCGATGACGTCGTCGTCCGCCTCGGTACTGATGGTGGCGTCGAGGAGTTCCCGGACGGCTTGCGCCAACGGCGCATGCAGGGCTGTCACCCGGTCCGCCTCCGCGGGGCTCAATTCCTCGAACTCCACACCGCCGAGCGCGCCCATCTCCTGACTCAACTGCCGAACACCTTGCGCACCACTGCTTTTGCCCGCCTCGTCACTCGAAGATAGTTGTCCAGAAACTCGCCGCCGTCGTCGTTGTGCCAGCCCGCGGCGACCGCGACGGCGTTGAGCTGACGGCCGGGTCCGGGTAACTGGTCGGTGGGTTTGCCGCGCACCAGCACCAGCGCATTGCGCGCGGCGGTGGCGGTCAGCCACGCCTGGCGCAGCAGATCCACCTCGTCCTGCTCGACCAGGCCGTGTTCGGCGATCACGTCCAGCGATTGCAACGTCGAGGTGTTGTGCAGGGCCGGGATCTCATGCGCGTGCCGCAACTGCAGCAGCTGCACCGTCCATTCGATGTCGGCCAGTCCGCCGCGGCCCAGTTTGGTGTGGGTGTTGGGGTCGGCACCGCGGGGCAGCCGCTCGGACTCGATGCGCGCTTTGATCCGACGGATCTCGTGGACCGCTTCGGGCGACACGCCGTTCTGTGGATAGCGGGTCTTGTCGACCATCAGCAGGAACCGCTGACCCAGCTCCGCGTCGCCGGCGACCGCGTGCGCGCGCAACAGCGCCTGGATTTCCCAGGCCTGGGCCCACTGCGCGTAGTACGCCTCATAGGAGGCCAGCGTGCGGACCAGCGGCCCGCTGCGGCCCTCGGGCCGCAGATTGGCGTCGACCTCCAGCGGCGGGTCGACGCTGGGTGTGCCCAGCTGCTTTCGCACCTGCTCGGCGACGGTGGTTGCCCACTTCACCGCCTGTGAGTCGGGCACTCCGTCGGCCGGTTCGCAGACGAACATCACGTCGGCGTCCGAGCCGTAGCCCAGCTCCGCACCGCCCAGCCGGCCCATGCCGATGACGGCGATCGTCGCCGGCGCCCGCCCGTCCGCCGGCAGGCTGGCCCGAACGACGGCGTGCAGCGCCGCCTGCAGCACAGCGACCCAGATGGATGTCAACGCCGCGCACACGTCGCGGACTTCCAGCATGCCGAGCAGGTCGGCGGAGGCGACGCGGGCCAATTCCCGACGTCGCAGCGTGCGCGCCGAGCCGATGGCGCGCACCGGGTCGCTCTGCCGGCCCGCCGAGGCGACCAGCGCACGCGCCACCGCCGCGGGCTCACTCTCGAGCAGTTTGGGCCCGGCCACGCCGTCACCGTAGGACTGGATGACCTCTGGTGCGCGCATCAACAGATCCGGCACGAAGGCCGAGG
This sequence comes from Mycobacterium sp. NGS61, assembly GCF_059812325.1. Lineage (NCBI taxonomy): Bacteria > Bacillati > Actinomycetota > Actinomycetes > Mycobacteriales > Mycobacteriaceae > Mycobacterium > Mycobacterium sp. NGS61. The sequence continues at coordinate 317,895 of NZ_JCALCL010000003.1, read as the reverse complement.
TGCCCAGCACGTGCATCAGCCGTCGTCCGACGGTGGGTTTGTCCCGCAGCGTCGCCAGGTACCAGGTGTGCGAGGACAACGCCTCGCTGAGTTTGCGGTACGCCAGCAGCCCGGTGTCGGGGTCGGGGGCGTAGGACAGCCAGTCCAGCAGGCGGGGCATCAGCACCGACTGCACCCGCCCGCGCCGGCCACTCTGGTTGACCAGCGCCGACATGTGTTTCAACGCGATCTGCGGGGCCTCGTAGCCCAGCGCGGCCAGCTGTCGTATCGCGGCCTCGGACGTCATGCGTCCGCCGACCAGTTCCAGCCCGGGCGGGCCGATCGACTCCAGCAGCGGCTGATAGAACAACTTGGCGTGCAACCGCGACACCCGGACGTTCTGGTGCTTGAGTTCCTCGCGCAGGACCCCGGCCGCGTCGTGGCGGCCGTCGGGACGGATGTGCGCTGCCCGGGCCAGCCAGCGGACCGCCTCCTCGTCGTCGGCCTCGGGCAGCAGGTGGGTGCGCTTGAGGCGCTGCAGCTGAAGGCGATGCTCGAGCAGTCGCAGGAACTCGTAGGAGGCGATCATGTTCGCCGCGTCCTCGCGGCCGATGTAGCCGCCTTCGCCCAGCGCGGTCAGCGCGTCCACGGTGGAAGCGACGTGCAGCGAATCGTCGCTGCGGCCGTGCACCAACTGCAGCAGCTGCGCGGCGAACTCCACGTCGCGCAGTCCCCCGCTGCCGAGTTTGAGCTCGCGGCCCCGGATGTCGGCGGGCACCAGTTTTTCGACCCGGCGCCGCATGGCCTGCACTTCCGGCACGAAATCCTCACGCTCGCAGGCGGTCCAGACCATCGGCGTCAATGCTTCGAGGTAGCGCTGGGCCAGTTCGGCGTCACCGACTGCGGCCCTGGCCTTCATCAGCGCCTGGAATTCCCAGGTCTTGGCCCAGCGCTGGTAGTAGGCGACGTGGGATTCCACGGTGCGAACCAGTTCCCCGTGCCGGCCCTCTGGGCGCAGCCCGGCGTCCACTTCGAAGAACGCTGCCGACGCCACCCGCATCATCTCGCCGGCAACCCGGGTGGTGATCGGGTCGGCGCGCTCGCCGACGAAGATCACGTCGACGTCGCTGACGTAGTTCAGTTCCCGCGCACCGCATTTGCCCATCGCGATCACGGCCAGGCGCGGCGGCGTCTGGTCGGCGCACACGGTCTCCTCGGCCACGCGCAGGGCGGCGGCCAGCGCGGCGTCGGCGGTGTCGGCCAGTTGCGCACCCACGGTGGTGAACGGCAGCACCGGCTCGTCTTCCACCGTCGGCGCCAGGTCGAGGGCGGCCAGCACCAGCAGGTGGTCGCGGTAGCGGACGCGCAGGCGCAGCTCGATCGAATTCGAGGATTCCTCGACGCACTCGAAGAACGACGCGCGCAGCTCGGCGGCGGACGGCAGTTTGACCTTGCCCCGCAACAGTTTCCAGGACTGCGGGTTGGCGATCAGGTGGTCCCCCAGCGCCAGGGAGGAACCCAGGACGGCGAACAGCCGGCCACGCAGACTGCGTTCGGCGAGCAGTGCCGCGTTCAGTTCGTTCCAACCGGAGTCCAGCGCCTCGGCCAGCCGGATCAGGGCGCGTAGCGCGGCGTCGGCATCCGGAGCGCGCGACAGCGACCAGAGCAGGTCGACGTGCGCCTGATCGTCGTGCTGATCCCAGCCCAGTTCCGTCAGCCGGGCGCCGGCCCGGGGGTCCATCAGTCCGAGCCGGCCGACGCTGGGCAACTTCGGTCGCTGCGTGGCGGGCTTGGTCACGACCCGCGCCGCCGACGATGCCAAGCCAAGCGGTACAGAAGATGGGCGCCCACGCCACTGACGGTAGCGCAACCGCGCCGCGGTTCCGGCGCGCCGGTCGGGGATCAGCTACAGCGACAGATAGGAACGCAGCTCGAACGGCGTGACGTGGCTGCGGTAGTTCGCCCACTCGGTGCGCTTGTTGCGTAGGAAGAAGTCAAAAACGTGCTCTCCCAACGCCTCCGCTACCAGCTCGGAGGACTCCATGGCGCGCAGCGCGTTGTCCAGGCTGGTCGGCAGCTCCCGGTACCCCATGGTGCGGCGTTCCTCCGGGGTGAGGTCCCAGACGTTGTCCTCGGCCTGCGGTCCGAGCACGTAACCCTTCTCCACGCCGCGCAGTCCGGCGGCCAGCAGCACTGCGAACGCCAGGTAGGGATTGCACGCCGAGTCGGGACTGCGCACCTCCACGCGTCGCGACGACGTTTTGTGCGGCGTGTACATAGGTACCCGCACCAGGGCGGAGCGGTTGGCGGCCCCCCAGGAGGCCGCGGTGGGTGCCTCGCCGCCGTGCACCAGACGCTTGTAGGAGTTCACCCACTGGTTGGTGACGGCGCTGATCTCCGAGGCGTGCTCGAGGATCCCGGCGATGAAGGACTTGCCGACCTCGGAGAGCTGCAGCGGGTCGTCGTCGCTGTGGAAGGCGTTGACGTCGCCCTCGAACAGGCTCATGTGGGTGTGCATGGCCGAGCCGGCGTGCTGGCCGAAGGGCTTGGGCATGAAGGTCGCGCGGACACCTTCGTCCAGCGCGACTTCTTTCATGATGTAGCGGAAGGTCATCACGTTGTCGGCCATCGACAGCGCGTCGGCGAAACGCAGGTCGATCTCCTGCTGGCCGGGGGCGCCTTCGTGGTGGCTGAACTCCACCGAGATGCCCATGAACTCCAGGGCGTCGATGGCGTGGCGGCGGAACTTCGACGCGGATTCGTGGACGGCCTGGTCGAAGTAGCCGGCGTTGTCGATGGGCACCGGCTCGGTGCCGTCCTCGGGACCGGGCTTGAGGAGGAAGAATTCGATTTCGGGGTGCACGTAGCAGGAGAAGCCGAGATCGTTGGCCTTCTGCAGCTGGCGGCGCAGCACATGGCGCGGGTCTGCCCAGGACGGCGAGCCGTCCGGCATGGTGATGTCGCAGAACATCCGCGCGGAGTGGTGGTGGCCGGCTTTGGTGGCCCAGGGCAGTACCTGGAAGGTCGACGGGTCGGGGTGCGCGACGGTGTCGGATTCCGAGACCCGCGCGAAGCCTTCGATCGAGGACCCGTCGAAGCCGATGCCCTCTTCGAAAGCGCCCTCTAGTTCGGCTGGGGCGATCGCGACCGACTTGAGGTACCCGAGCACGTCGGTGAACCAGAGCCGGACGAAGCGGATGTCGCGCTCTTCCAGCGTGCGCAGGACGAATTCCTTCTGTCGATCCATATCCCGCACACTAGGCACGCTCTGTTAATTCCGTGTTACGCACGCCACGCCAGGCGCGTTGCGGCACTCACGCCTGACACCGCAAATTGGGCAGCGGCAGCGTCAGATCGAGCAGGTATCGCGCCACGGCGGCGTCCACGCAGTTGTTGCCGTCGAAGACGACGGTGTGCTGGGTGCCGTCGAAGGTGATCAGCGGCCCGCCGAGCTGACGGGCCAGGTCGACCCCGGCCTGGTACGGGGTGGCCGGATCGTGGGTGGTGGACACGACGACGACTTTGCCGGGCGGGGCCGGTGCCGCGGCGTGCGGTGTCGAGGTCGCCGGCTCGGGCCACAGCGCGCAGATGTCTCTCGGGGCGGATCCGGTGAACTGTCCGTAGCTGAGGAACGGCGCCACTTCGCGCAGGCGCCGGTCGGCGGTCACCCAGGACGCCGGATCGGTGGGGGTCGGCGCGTCGACACATCGGATCGCGTTGAACGCGTCCTGGCCGTTGTCGTAGTGGCCCTGCTTGTCCCGGCCGTTGTAGTCGTCGGCCAGCAACAGCAGGTCCCCGGCATCGGTGCCGCGCTGCAACCCGAGCAGGCCGCTGGTCAGGTACTTCCAGTGCTGCGGGGTGTACAGCGCGTTGATGGTGCCGGTGGTGGCGTCGGCGTAGCCCAGCCCGCGCGGGTCGGAGGTCTTGCCCGGGGTGGTGACCAACGGGTCCACCAGCGCGTGGTAGCGGGTGACCCACTGGGCCGGGTCGGTGCCCAGCGGGCACGCGGTGGACTTTGCGCAGTCGGCGGCGTAGTCGTTGAACGCGGTCTGGAAGCCCGCCATCTGGTTGATGGTCTGCTCGATGGGCCCGATGGTCGGGTCGATGGCGCCGTCGAGCACCATCGCCCGCACGTGCGGGGCGAACCGCTCGATGTAGGCGGTCCCGAGCTCGGTGCCGTAGCTGTAGCCGAGGTAGTTGATCTGTTCGTCGCCCATCGCCTGCCGCACCAGGTCCATATCGCGGGCGGCTGACGCGGTGCCGATGTTGGCCAGGAACGCCTGGCCCATCCGGTCGACGCAATGCTGGGCCAGTTCCCGGTAGACCTGCTCGATGTGCGCGACCCCGGCCGGGCTGTAGTCCACCATCGGGTCACGCCGGTAGGCGTCGAATTCCGCGTCGCTGCGGCAACGCAACTCGGGGGTGGAGTGGCCGACGCCGCGCGGGTCGAACCCGACCAGGTCGAAGTGCCGGGTGATGTCGGTGTCCTTGAGCTGGGGTGCCATGCCGGCGACCATGTCCACCGCCGACGCGCCGGGGCCACCCGGGTTGACCAACAGCGAGCCGATCCGCTGACCGGTGGCGGGAACCCGGATCACCGCCAACTTTGCCTGTTGCCCCGTGGGTTTGTCGTAATCGACGGGAACGGCGACGGTGGCGCACTGCGCGGTGGGGATGTTGGTGGTGTCGCTGATGAATTCGCGGCAGGGTCCCCAGCTCTGTTGTGGTGCCGCGGCGGGTGCTGCCGGCATCTGGGTCTGCCCGGTATCGGGTTCGGGCGTGGCCCCGGCGACCGGCAACGGCTGCCCGCAGAACACCAGACCACACGACAACAGCGCCGAGCTCACCGTTCTCAGGCGCAACATGGCCGAAATCGTCTCATTGTCGAATACCGCAGCAGGACGCGAAATGGTTACGCCTTGGTCGCTATTGCGCAGCGCGCGGTGCGTCGCCGAGCGTGCGTCTCACGACGCGACACTCCGTCGCGGCGTCGCGAGGTTCACAGTCGACGGCGCAAGCGCGTCAGCAGCTGGCCCCGGCCGGCGGCGTGGTGCCGTTGATCAGGTAGTCGGTGATGTGGTCGTCGATGCAGCCGTCCCCTTGGAACACCACGGTGTGCTGGGTTCCGTTGAACGTGAGCAACGACCCTTTCAGTTGGGCGGCCAGGTCGACGCCGGCCTTGTACGGCGTGGCCGGATCGTGCGTGGTCGACACGACGATCGTCGGCGGTAGGCCGGGAGCGCTGACGGCGTGCGGGCGGCTGGTCGGCGGTACCGGCCAGAACGCGCAGGTGCCCAGTGGCGCAAAGCCGGTGAACGAGCCGTAACTCATGAACGGTGCGACCTCGCGCGCGCGGCGGTCTTCGTCGACGACTTTGGCGCGGTCGGTGATCGGGGGCTGGTCAACGCAGTTGATGGCCACCCGCGCGTCGGTGGAGTTGTTGTAGTGGCCGTGTGAGTCGCGGCGCATGTACATGTCGGCCAGCGCGAGCATGGTGTCGCCGCGGTGTTCGTCGGCGAGTTCCTTGAGACCGTCGGTCAGGTGCCGCCACAGGTTCGGCGAGTACAGCGCCATGATGGTGCCCACGATGGCGTCGCTGTAGCTCAGGCCCCGCGGGTCTTTGGTCTTCGCGGGCCGGCCCACGGTGAGGTTGTCGGGGTCGACCAGCGGGTCCACCAGGTCGTGGTAGACCTGCACGGCCTTGGCCGGGTCGTCGCCCAGCGGGCAGCCCGAATCCTTGGCACAGTCGGCCGCGTAATCGTTGAACGCGTCTTGAAATCCTTTGGCCTGGCGCAGATCTGCCTCGATCGGGTCCGCGTTGGGATCCACGGCGCCGTCCAGGATCAGCGCCCGCACGTTCTGCGGGAAGGCCTCGGCGTAGGCCGCACCGATTCGGGTGCCGTACGAGTAGCCGAGGTAGGTCAGCTTGGCGTCACCAAGCGCCTTGCGGATGGCGTCCAGATCTCTGGCGACGTTGACGGTCCCGACGTTCGCCAGGAAGTTCTTGCCCATCTTGTCCACGCAACGCTGCACGAACTGCTTGGTCTCGTTTTCCATGCGGTCCACGCCGGCCTGGCTGTAGTCGACCTGCGGCTCGGCTCGCAGCCGGTCGTTGTCGGCGTCGGAATTGCACCAGATCGCGGGCCGCGAGCCCGCCACCCCGCGCGGATCGAAGCCCACCAGATCGAATCGTTCATGCACCCGCTTGGGCAGCGTCGAGAAGATGCCGAGCGCGGCCTCGATGCCGGACTCACCCGGACCGCCAGGGTTGATCACCAGCGAGCCGATCTTGTCCCCGCTCGCCGGAAAACGGATCAACCCGAGCGCAGCCACGTCACCGTCGGGATGGTCATAGTCGACAGGCACGGCGAGCTTGCCGCACATCGCGTTGCCGGGGATCTTCGCGGCGGGATTGGAGCTGCGGCACGGTGTCCACACCACCGGCGCGCCCAGCCGCGGCTCCGCCATGCGGGCGCGCCCGGCCACCACGTGAACGCAGCCCGCCACGGTCGACACCACGGTGGCCAGGACGGCCCAGACCAGCAGCTGGCGCGCGATCTCGGCGCGGCGAGTCAGGCACATGGCTCACCATGGTGCCAGAGGACCTGCACGGACCTGGTCAGCGGCCGATTTTCGGGGCGGGCTGGGTTCGCACCCCGGCCACTACCCCACTGAGACCAGTCCCGCGCGGGCGGCCGTTGCCTTCTTCAACGGGCAGGTCCGTGGCGAACACCACGATGCGTCGGGATCGCCCAGATGGCAGACTGTGGGGGTCAGACGAACCCGGGGACCCTGTGCAGGGCCACGAGGATCGACCCGACCACCACATTAGGACAACGATGTCTGAGAACGTCTACGGTTCGAATTCTGCTGCAGTTTCGGCGCCGCGACCCAAGATCCGCACCCACCACCTGCAGAAATGGAAGGCCGAAGGCCACAAGTGGGGGATGCTGACGGCATACGACTACTCGACGGCACGGGTCTTCGAAGAGGCCGGCATCCCGGTGCTGCTGGTCGGTGATTCCGCCGCCAACGTCGTCTACGGCTACGACACCACGGTGCCGATCTCGATCGACGAGTTGATCCCGCTGGTTCGCGGGGTGGTGCGGGGTGCCCCGCACGCGCTGGTCGTCGCCGATCTGCCGTTCGGCAGCTACGAGGGCGGACCGGCGGCTGCGCTGGCCTCGGCCACCCGGTTCATGAAGGAAGGCGGCGCCCACGCCGTCAAGCTCGAGGGTGGTGAGCGGGTCGCCGAGCAGATTGCCTGTCTGACCGCCGCGGGCATCCCGGTGATGGCGCACATCGGGTTCACCCCGCAGAGCGTCAACACATTGGGCGGGTTCAAGGTTCAGGGCCGCGGTGACGCCGCCGAACAGACCGTCGCCGACGCGATCGCCGTTGCCGAAGCGGGTGCGTTCGCCGTGGTGATGGAGATGGTTCCCGCGGAGTTGGCCACCCAGATCACCGGCAAGCTGACCATTCCGACCGTGGGCATCGGTGCCGGGCCGAACTGCGACGGTCAGGTGCTGGTGTGGCAGGACATGGCCGGGATGAGTGGCGGCAAAGCCGCTCGCTTCGTCAAACGGTTCGCCGACGTAGGCGGTGAATTGCGCCGTGCTGCAACGCAATACGCGCAAGAAGTGGCCAGCGGAACGTTTCCGGCCGAAGAGCACTGCTTCTAGCGGTTCGCTCAGCCGACGGCCGGTGGGGTACCCCAGAGCTCGATCACTTCGCCGATGTCGCGCAACATGACGTAGCGGTATCCGGACGCGTCCGCTTTGGCGCTGAACTCGTCGTAGGCGGCTCGGGCACCGGACTCGTCGCCCTGGTACACGGTGGTCGGCACGGGCGGCACTCCCGTGCTCTGCTCGTCCGCTTCACCGATCACGACGTTCCACGACTGCTCAGTCATGGCACCCACGCTAGTCGGCTCGTTAACCCTGATGTGGCAATCTATGGATGCCGTCCCTGGCCCCGCACGAACAGCGGACGGCTCCCGGTCCTCTCCCTGGAGATCAAATGCCTGCTAAAGCGTCGAAGTCGGCGCGACATCTGGAAGTCGAGCGCAAGTTCGACGTGATCGACTCGACCGTGTCGCCGTCCTTCGAAGGCATCGCGGCAGTGGCCCGCGTCGAGAAGCCGCCGGTGCAGGAACTCGATGCGGTCTACTACGACACCGCCGGACAGGACCTGGCCCGCAACCGGATCACCCTGCGCCGCCGCACCGGTGGGTCCGATGCCGGTTGGCATCTGAAGTTGCCCGCCGGACCGGACTCCCGTACCGAGATCCACGCCTCGCTGGAGGCGTCCGACAGCGACACCGTTCCGGCCGAGTTGCTGGATGTGGTGCTGGCCATCGTGCGGGACCGGCCGGTCAAACCGGTGGCCCGCATCACCACGCGGCGCGAGCGTCAGGTGCTGTACGACGGGCAGGGTGCGGCGCTGGCAGAGTTCTGCGATGACCACGTGACCGCATGGTCGGCCGCCGACTCCGAGGAGCAGCAGTGGCACGAGTGGGAGCTCGAGCTTGCCGGCACCGACGATGGGCAGGGAGCGAACCAGGAGCTGCTGGACCGGCTCAGCAATCGGCTGCTGGATGCCGGGGCGGCGCCGGCCGGACACGGTTCCAAGCTGGCCCGGGTGCTCGATCGCGAAGCGAAGCCGGCTGACGCCCCGACCGCAACGGACCCGGTCCATCGGGCGGTGGCCAAGCATGTCGAGGAGCTGGTCGCCTGGGATCGCGCGGTGCGCGCCGACGTCTACGACTCCGTGCACCAGCTGCGGGTGATCACCCGCAAGATCCGCAGCCTGCTCAAGGACTCGCAGGATTCCTTCGGATTGGCCGACGGCGCTTGGATTCTCGACGAACTGCGCGAACTCGCCGGGGTGCTGGGCCTGGCCCGCGACGCCGAGGTGCTCGGCGAACGCTACGAGCGGGAACTGAACGCACTTGATCCTGCGCTGGTGCGCGGGCCGGTGTGGGACCGGCTGGTCGAGGGCGCGCAACGGCGTTACCAGGTCGGGCTGCGGCGCTCGCTGGTCGCGATGCGATCCAAGCGGTACTTCCGCCTGCTCGACGCGCTGGACGAAGTGGTGGCTGAGCGCCCGGTGCCCGCCGCCGGTGCGGAACCGGCGCCGGTGACCATCGATGCCGCCTACAAACGGGTGCGCAAGGCCGTGCAGAAAGCCGAGGCCGCCAGACAGGCGGCTGACAGCGACGAAGCCGCCGCGGACGAGATTGTGGACGCCGATGAAGCCCTGCACGTGATCCGCAAGCGCGCCAAGAGATTGCGGTACACGGCGGCGGCCACCGGCGACGATCAGGTCGCTCAGCAGGCCAAGGTCATTCAGAGTCTGCTCGGCGACCATCAGGACAGCGCGGTCAGCCGGGAACACCTGCTCACCCAGGCCGACGCGGCGCACGCCGCGGGTGAAGACACCTTCACCTACGGTCTGCTCTACCAACGTGAGACCGAGATCGCGGAAACCAGCACCGCACAGCTGGACTCGGCGCTGCGCGACCTGGACAAGGCGGTGCGGCGCGCCCGGCGCTGAGTCGAAGCGCGCGGACGTTCAGAGCCTGGCGTCGAGGGCATCAGGAACTGCCGCCAGGAGCTTCGCGTCCGCAGTGAGCAGGGCGAGCCGCTCCACGGCCGCCTGGGCGACGAGGATCGCGTCGAATGGATCCTTGTGCGGTAGCGAGGTGAGCTCGAACGCGAGGGTGTGGTGACGGGTGATCGAAAGGTCCTGCAGTCCGGATCGGCTTATTGACTGGTCGAGGTCGTCCGGCAGCGTGAGCTTGCCGATTGCCGCCTTGATGGCAAGCTCCCAGGTGCTGGCGGCCGAGACGAATACGGCGGGGCTCGCCGTGATGTGAGCGCGCGCCGTTGTCCCCAGCCGCGGGTTGTCTTCCAGGAGCCAGATCAGGACGTGGGTGTCCAGCAACACCCCGTTCATTCGATGCCGAACAATGCGTTGACGTCGCTATCGGTGTCATCGAAGCGTTCGGTGTCGTAACCGAATTGGCCGGCGAGCCCGCCGAAGGCGATGTCGGTGCGCAAGTGCGGCACCAGATCGGCCACCGGTTTGCCGGCCCGCGCGATCGTGATCTTCTCGCCGTTTTCGACGCGGGCCAGCAGCTGCGACAGATGGGTCTTGGCCTCGTGAATATTTACGGTCGCCATGACGACCAGGCTAACTGACTTAGTCTAGTCAGACTAAGTCAGTTCAACGCCGGGAGACGGTTCAGCCAATCAGAGTTGCCGTCGACGGATTCACCGCCGATGACGACCTTGGGCACACCGGGATCGGGCAGGGCGCGCAGCAACGCGAGATTGTGCGCGGCGATGACGCGCGCGTCGTACGGGATGGGCAGGCCGAGCTTGATCAATTCCTGCGCTGACGGCGGCGCCCCGGCATGGTCGGCCAGACCGGCGAGTTGCTCGTTGCTCAGATCCGTCGGACCTTCTTCCTTCGGTTGCTGATCGGCGGAGAAGATCTGCTCGATGAATCGCCAGGTGACGTCGCTCGAGTGCGAGTGATCGGCGACGATGAAGGCCGCGTAGCTGGCACGGCTGTCGTAAGTGCCGCTGGCCGAATACTTTTCGAGGAAGTTGACGAGTCGCAGCTCGATGTGGAGGCGACCGGTCTCGATGCGGCGACCGATCTCGGTGCCCTGCTCGCGCACCATCTTCCCGCTGTAGGGGCACAGCGGATCCAGATACAACTCGATCTGGCCCGGCGCCGCCGGGTCGCCGATCGACAGGATGTCCCCGGCCGGCGCGGCATCGGCGCCGGATGCGCGTCCGGCACCGGGGGTCCACATCACCAGTGCCGCCAGTAGACCGAGCGTCACCGCGACGGCGATGGACTGACCTGCGGACCGTTTCACGACGGAGGTTCTGGTGACGCTCGCTGTCATGGTCACCATCATGTCGGACGGGTCAGGTGGGCCGGCGCGGAGCGGACGAGTTGGCCTGTAAGCCGGATTCTGTTCCCCACCGCCGTGGCGGTGACCAACGGCGGCAGAGCGGCGACCATCCATCTGGACACACCGTTGCCGGGTGCCTCGAGCGGCCTACCCGCAGACTCGGGCGAGCAGCCCTCGAACGTCTGCGCAGCCGCACGGTCGGTGCGACCTTCTTGGCCTTGCTTCGGGTGGGGTTTGCCTAGCCACCCCGGTCACCCGGGATGCTGGTGCGCTCTTACCGCACCGTTTCACCCTTACCACCGCAAGGGTGGCGGTCTGTTCTCTGTGGCACTTTCCCGCGAGTCACCTCGGATTGCCGTTAGCAATCACCCTGCTCTGTGAAGTCCGGACTTTCCTCGACACAGCGCTGCCCGAGCCCGTGCCGCGGTCGCCCAGCCAACTCGTCCGCGACGAACACGGTACTCGCTGAGCTCAGCCACGGCCAGAGGCCAGCGGCTACAGGTATGCGGTCTGGTTGACCAGGCGCACTGAGGAGGCGCCGTCCGGGTAGAACTCGGCGATGCTCAGCGACGCCAGATCGAGGTGCATCCGGTACAGCAGGCCCGACCCGGCGTCCAGCGCCATGCGCAGCAGCAACTTGATCGGCGTGACGTGCGAGACCACCAGCACGTTCTCGCCTTCGTGGGCGGCGATGATCCGGTCCCGCGCACGACGAACGCGGCGCAGCACGTCGTCGAAGCTCTCCCCACCGGGCGGGACCGTGCCGGTGTCGTAGAGCCACCGTCGGTGCAAGTCGGGATCGCGGGCGGCGGCCTCGGCGAACGTCAGCCCTTCCCACGCCCCGAAGTCGGTTTCGATCAGGTCCTGGTCGACGGTCACGTCCAGGCCCAGCGCCCGGGCCGCCGTGGTCGCGGTGTCGTAGGCGCGCTGCAGCGGCGAGGAGACGACGGCGGCGATCCCGCGCCGCTGATTGAGGTACCGGGCCGCCAAACCTGCCTGCCGCCAACCGACTTCGTTCAGTGGCGGATTACCCCGCCCGGAGTAGCGGCGTTGCACCGACAGTTCGGTCTGCCCGTGCCGCAGCAGCAGCAGTCGGGTGGGGATGCCGCGGGCGCCGGTCCACCCCGGCCCGACGGTGGACAGGGTGGAGGCTTCGCTGACGCCCTTGCGGGCGGATTCGGTGACCGGCACGACGACCTTGTCGACCCGGCGATCCGTCTGGGCTGCGGCGTCCATCGCATCGTTGGCCAGCCGGTCGGCGTAGGCGTTCTGTTCCCGCGGAATCCACGAGTAGCTGATCCGACGGAACTGCGCCGCCAGTGACTGCGCCTGGGCGTGCAGTTCCACCAGGTCCGGGTGCTTGACCTTCCACCGGCCCGCCATCTGCTCGACCACCAGCTTGGAGTCCATCAGGACCGATACCTCGGTGGCGCCCATCTTCACGGCGTCGTCCAGGCCGGCGATCAGGCCACGGTATTCGGCGACGTTGTTGGTCGCGCGGCCGATGGCGTGCTTGGACTCGGCCAGCACGGTCTGGTGATCGGCGGACCACACCACCGCGCCGTACCCGGCGGGTCCGGGGTTGCCGCGCGATCCGCCGTCGGCTTCGATGACCACCTTCACTGCTGAAAACCTTTGACTCGCAACAAAATAGCGCCGCATTCCGGGCACCGCAGTACCTCGTCCTCGGCGGCCGCGGTGATGCGGGCGAGTTCGCCTCGGCCGATCTCGATCCGGCAGGCTCCGCACCGGTGTCCTTGCAGCGGCCCGGCCCCCGGGCCTCCCCCGGCCCGCTGGCGTTCGTAGAGCGCCGATAGCTCGGCGTCCAGCCCCGCGGCCAGCTCCTCGCGGCGGGCGCGGTGTTCGCCGCGGGTCTGCTCGAGTTCGGCGAGGGCGGCGTCCAGGGCCTGCTGGGCGGCGGCCAGGTCACTCTGCAAGGCCTCGATGGCACCGGACTCGATGTCGTGCTGCGCCTGCAACTCTTCGCGTCGTTCCATCACTTCGAGCAGCGAATCTTCCAGGCTGGCCTGGCGACGCTGCAAGGTCTCCAGCTCGTGCTGCAGGTCAGCCTGTTGCTTGGCGTCGGTGGCCCCTGAGGAAAGCAGCGAGCGGTCGCGGTCTTCGCGTTTGCGCACCCCGTCGATCTCGGACTCGAAACGCGCCACCTGGGCGTCCAAGTCCTCGATGGCGATCCGCACCGCGGCCAACCGGTCACTGGCGGCGGCGTGTTCGCCGTGTACCCGCTCGTAGTCCTGTCGTTGTGGCAGGTGGTCGGCGCGATGCGCCAGCCGGGACAGCTCGGCATCCAAGGTGGCCAGTTCGAGTAGCGAACGCTGTTGTGCTACTTCGGCTTTCATGCGTGATCTCCAGCTCTCGGTCTCAGCACCGGTCCCCACCCGATGCCAGGTTCCACGGATCGGTGCGCAGGGTTGATACCCGCACCGGCAAGGACGACCCGAATCGCGCCCGCAGCACCGCGGCCGCCTGCGCACACCAGGGGAATTCACTGGCCCAGTGCGCGACGTCGATCAGGGCGACCTGCGATTTCCGGTGGTGCTCGTCGGCGGGATGGTGGCGCAGGTCGGCGGTGACGTAGGCCTGCACACCCGCACCGGCCACCGCACCGAGCAGCGAATCCCCCGCTCCCCCGCAGACCGCGACCCGCGACACCGGCAGCTCGGGATCACCGGAGGCCCGCACGCCCCAGGAGGTCTGCGGCAGCGCCGCACCGACGCGGGACACGAAGTCGCGCAACGGTTCAGGCTGCGGCAGCACCCCGATGCGACCCAACCCGGTATCGGCCGGTGGTGGCGCCAGGGCAAGGATGTCGAACGCCGGCTCCTCGTAGGGGTGGGCGGCGCGCATCGCCGCCAGGACGCCGCCGCGAATGGCCGCCGGTGCGATGGCCTCGATCCGGTCCTCAGCCACCTGTTCGATGGTGCCGATGTCGCCGATCGCCGGCGTGGCCCCCTCGTGGGGCAGGAACTGGCCGATACCGGTGACACTCCAGCTGCAGTGCGAATAGTCGCCGATGTGCCCGGCCCCGGCCGCGAAGATCGCGTTGCGCACCGCGTCCGCGTCCTCTTTCGGCACGTAGATGACCCATTTGTCCATGTCGCACGGGACCGGCGAGCGGTCCAGCACCGCCTCCACCGTCAGGCCCAGTGCATCCGCGAGCGCGTCGGACACCCCCGGTGCCGCGGAGTCGGCGTTGGTGTGCGCGGTGAACAGCGAGCGGCCCGAGCGGATCAGCCGGTGAATCAACGCACCCTTGGGTGTGTTGGCCGCGACCGTGTCGACCCCGCGCAGCAGCAGTGGATGGTGAGCCAGCAGCAATCCCGCGTCGGGCACCTCGTCGACGACGGCGGCCGTCGCGTCGATCGCGATCGTCACCGACTCGAGCACGTCGGCGGGGTCGCCGCACACCAGCCCGACGGAGTCCCACGACTCGGCCAGCCGAGCCGGGTAAGCCTCCTCCAGCACGTCGATGACATCGACCAGCCGCGCGCTCACCGGTGCCCCCCGCTGGGCGCGCAGGCGGACATCTCGATCAGCCGTGCCACCAATACGGGCCACTCGGCACGCACCGCGACCCGCAGATAAGTCGCGTCCAGGCCGACGAAGGTATCACCCCGGCGAACCGCAATTCCGTTGTTGCGCAGATAATTTCGTATTCGCTCCGCATCAGGGCTGCGGCACAGCAGAAATGGCGCCGACCCGTCGACCACCGCGAATCCCGCCGACTCCAGACCGGCCACCATCGCCGTGCGGACCGCCGCCAACCACGCGGCATCGGCCGCCGCCTCGGCCACGGCCTGCGGCGCGCAGCACGCCGCGATCGCGGCCAGCTGCAGCGTGCCCACCGACCAGTGCGGGCGGGTGACGGTCAACCGGGCCAGCACGTCCGGTGCCCCCAGTGCGTAACCCACCCGAAGCCCGGCCAGCGCCCAGGTCTTGGTCAGACTGCGCACCACCAGCACGTCGGGCAGCGCGTCGCCGGCCAGCGACTCCGGTTCCCCGGGAATCGCATCCGCGAATGCTTCGTCGATCACCAGGATCCGCCCGGGCCGGCGCAGCGCCAGCAGGTGCTCGCGAGTGTGCAGCACCGAGGTCGGGTTGGTCGGGTTCCCGACCACCACCAGGTCGGCGTCCTCAGGAACCTGCGCGGTGTCCAGGGTGAACGGCGGCCGCAGCACGACGTGGTGCACCGGGACGCCGGCCGCGGTCAGCGCCGCCTCCGGCTCGGTGAACGACGGCGCGATCAGCGCCGCCCGGCGCGGGCGCAGGTTGCTCAGCAGCGCGAATCCCTCAGCGGCGCCGGCCAGCGGCAACACGTCGTCGATGTCCCGGCCGTGACGCGCGGCGACGGCGTGTCGGGCGGCCTGCAGGTCAGCGGCGCCCGGGTAGTGGGCCAGGTCGGTCAAGCGCCCGCCGAGTTGTTGCAGCAGCCACGGCGGCGGCTGGCTGTGCCGGACGTTGACGGCGAAATCGAGCATGCCGGGCATGACGTCCTGATCGCCGTGATGGCGCGCCAGCGCAAGGCGAGTTGACGCGCTCTGGTCCGCAACTGCCATCACTGGAACATTAGTGCGCGATCGTGGGTGTCAGACATCCGGCGCATCCCAGCGCGGCCCGACATGGGCATCGACCACAATGGGGGCCGTGACAGGTTCCATCCCGGACGTGACGCCGCAGCTGGTGATTTTCGATCTCGACGGCACTCTCACCGATTCCGCCGTCGGTATCGTGGCGTGCTTCCGGAACGCGCTCACCCTGGTCGGCGCGCCGTTTCCGGACGGTGACCTGGCCGCCCGGATCGTCGGCCCCCCGATGGACGAGACGTTCCGCGCGCTGGGGCTCGATGGGCGTGCCGACGAGGCTTTCACCGCGTTCCGGGCCGAGTACGGGACTCGCGGATGGGCGATGAACAGCCTGTTCGACGGGATTGCGCCGCTGCTGGCCGATCTGCAGGCCGCCGGGGTGCGGCTGGCGGTGGCCACCTCCAAGCTGGAGCCGACGGCGGTGCGCATCCTGGATCATTTCGGGCTGGTCCAGCACTTCGAGGTGATCGCCGGCGCCTGCCCGGACGGTTCGCGCAAGTCCAAGACCGAGGTGCTGGCCCACGCGCTCGCACAGCTGCAGCCGCTGCCCGAGCGGGTACTGATGGTCGGCGACCGCAGCCACGACGTCGACGGTGCGACCGCGCACGGCATCGACACGGTGGTGGTCGGTTGGGGATACGGCCAGGCCGACTTCGCCGACCGAGAGCCGCCGGACCGCGTGACGCACGTCGCGACCGTCGACGAATTGCGGAGGATCCTGGGTGTCTGATTCGGAGAAGCTGCATGTGACGTTCGTGTGCAGCGGCAACATCTGCCGCTCGCCGATGGCCGAGAAGATGTTCGCCCACCAGATTCAGCAACGCGGCCTGGACGACGTGGTGCGGGTGACCAGCGCCGGCACCGGCAGCTGGCACGTCGGCGAGGGCGCCGACCGGCGGGCCAGACAGGTGCTGCGCGACCACGGCTACCCCACCGAGCACCGCGCGGCCCAACTGAACGACGAGCATCTGGCAGCAGACCTGGTAGTGGCTCTGGGCCGCAACCACGAACGGATGCTGCGCGAACTCGGCGTCGAGCACCAGCGGCTGCGGATGCTGCGCTCGTTCGACCCCCGCTCAGGAGCGCACGCCCTCGACGTGGAGGACCCCTACTACGGCGACCACGGCGACTTCGAGGAGGCCTTCGTCGTCATCGAGGCCGCCCTGCCGGGCCTGCACGACTGGGTCGACGAGAGGCTCGCGCAGAACGGGACCGGTTGATGGCCCGCAGAGTCCCGAGTCTTACGTTCCTGCTGCGGCCGGGCTGGGTGGCGCTGTGGCTGGTGTGCATCGCGTTCACCTACCTGTGTTTCACCGTGCTGGCGCCGTGGCAGCTGGGCAAGAACACCAGGACGTCGCGGGAGAACCAGCAGATCACCGATTCCCTGAGCACACCCCCGGTCGCGCTCAAAACATTGTTGCCGCAACAGGATTCGTCTGCGCCCGAGGCGCAGTGGCGCCAGGTGACCGCGACCGGACATTACCTGCCGGACGTGCGGGTGCTGGCCAGACTGCGGGTCGTCGAGGGCGACCAGGCGTTCGAGGTGCTGGCGCCGTTCGTCGTCGACGGCGGGCCGACGGTGCTGGTCGACCGTGGCTACGTACGGCCCGAGACCGGGTCGCACGTGCCGCCGATCCCGCGTCCACCGGAGCACACCGTGACCCTCACTGCACGCCTGCGCGATTCCGAGGCGCTGGTGTCCGGCAAGGAACCGCTCACCAGAGACGGCTATCAACAGGTGTATTCGATCAACACCGGTCAGGTCGCGGCGCTGACCGGCGTGCCGCTGGCCGGGTCGTATCTGCAGTTGGTCGAGGACCAGCCCGGAGGCCTCGGCGTGATCGGGGTGCCGCACCTGGATGCCGGGCCGTTCCTGTCCTACGGCATCCAATGGATTCTGTTCGGCGTCGTGGCTCCCGCCGCGCTGGGATATTTCGTCTACGCCGAGGTCCGGGCGCGGCGACGGGAGAAGGCGCTGCAGCCGTCGGTGGAGCCGGTGGCGCCGGCGGCTGACATGCCGATGACCGTCGAGGAGAAACTGGCCGACCGGTACGGTCGCCGGCGTTGAGGCGGATTGTCTTCACGCGGTTCGGGCGGCGCGCTGCCAGGCGGCCGGGCGGAGCAACCGCAGCCCGTTCAGTCCGACGATCACGGTGGAGCCCTCGTGTCCGGCGACGCCGAGCGGCAATGGCAGCGCTCCGGCCAGGTCCCAGATCACCAGCGCGGTGATGAAGGCAGCGGCAATCGTGAGATTGGCGATTACGACACGGCGCGCTTGCCGGGCCAGCGCGATGACGGCCGGGACGGTGGTGAGGTCATCGCGGACGATCACGGCATCGGCAGTCTGCAGGGTGAGGTCGGATCCCGCGCCGCCCATGGCGATACCGACGTCGGCGGCGGCCAGCGCTGGGGCGTCATTGATGCCGTCCCCGACCACCGCGACGCTGTGACCGTCGGCTTGAAGTTGCTGGACCGCGGTGACCTTGTCCTCGGGCAATAGCGCCGCGCGGACGTCGGTGATGCCGACCCGGGCGGCGAGCTGGTTGGCGGGAGCGGGATTATCGCCGGTCAGCAATATCGGTGCACTGCCGGTCAATTGCCGCACAGCATCGACTGCGGCGGCCGCTTCGGGGCGGAGCTGGTCGGCGAGGCCGAAGACGCCGACCGGACGCTGCTGGCATGTCACCGCGATGGCGGTGTAGCCGCTGCGGTGCAGCGCCTCCACGGCGGCGGCCAGCGCTGACGTCTCGCGGGTGCCGGTGGCTCGGGACAGCGACGCCGGCGAGGCGACACCGATCGAACGCCCCTCGATGACGGCCGTGACACCCCGTCCCGGGCAGGCGGCGAAAGCTTCGGCCGCGGGCAGGTCCAGGCCACGCTCGCGGGCTGCGGTCACGACGGCCGCGGCCAGCGGGTGCTCACTGGGGTACTCGGCTCCTGCTGCCAGCCGCAGCAGTTCATCGGCGCTGAATCTCGGTTCGAGGCAGCGTATTTCGTTGAGTTCGGGAATCCCGCGGGTCAGCGTGCCGGTCTTGTCGAAGGCGACCCGGGAAGTGGTGCCGAGCTGTTCCATCACGACCGCGGATTTCGCGAGCACCCCGTGGCGGCCGGCGTTGGCGATGGCGGCCAGCAGGGGCGGCATGGTCGCCAGCACGATCGCGCACGGTGACGCGACGATCATGAATGTCATGGCGCGGAGCAACGCTCGCTGCACCGATTCGCCGGCCAGCATCGGTATCGCGAACACGGCCAAGGTCAGCACCACCATGGCGAACGAGTACCGCTGCTCGACCTTCTCGATGAACAACTGCGTGCGAGCCTTGGTTCCACTCGCTTGCGCAACCAAGGCCGCGATACGCGCGACGATGGAGTCCGCCGAGCGGCGATCGACCCGGATGCGCAGCGCCCCAGTGCCATTGAGGGTGCCGGCGAACACCTTGTCGCCCGCGCTCTTGGCCACCGGCAACGGCTCACCGGTGATGGTCGCTTGATCCACGTCGCTGCTCCCGCCAATCACGACGGCGTCCGCGGCGACGCGTTCGCCCGGACGAACCACGATGACGTCGCCGACGTCCAGGTCCGCGGCTGTCACTACCTCTTCGCCGCCGTCGGCGCGGACACGGGTGGCGGTATCGGGTGCCAGCTCGAGCAGTCCGCGCACCGAATCCTCGGTGCGAGCGGTGGCCAGAGCCTCCAGCGCACCCGATGTGGCGAAGATGACGATCAGCAGGGAGGCGTCGGTGATCTGACCGATAGCGGCGGCGCCCATGGCAGCCACCACCATGAGCAGGTCGACATCCAGGGTGCGGCGGTGCAGCGCCTGCAACCCGGCCAACCCTGGCTGCCAGCCGCCGGCCACACAGCAGGCCAGATACATGGCCCACCACACCTCACCTGGTCCGCCGAGCAGCTGCGCCGTCAGACCGGCGACGAAGAACACCAATGACAGTGCCGCCCAGCGCATCTCCGATAGCGCCAGCAGCGGCGTGCGCCGCACCGGCAGGACCGGTGTCCGCTCGGGTCGCGCAGCGGCGAATGTCGAGATGGACACCGATACCTCCAAGACCGCAGCCGGAACCAGGCCGACGATACCAGACGATATGAACATGTCTTCATATATATAGTGGTGGGATAAACTGCCCAGGTATGGGACATGGTGTCGGCGGCCGCGAGCGACCCACGACGCGCCTCGACGCCGAAGCGGTAGCCCATGTGGCTGCCACGCTGCAGGCGCTGGCCACACCGTCCCGCTTGCTGATCCTGACCGAACTGCGTCAGGGACCGCGTCCGGTCACCGACCTGGCCGACGCGATCGGGATGGAACAGTCAGCCGTATCGCATCAGCTGCGATTGCTCCGTCATCTCGGACTGGTGGTGGGTAACCGCAGCGGCCGCAGCATCGTCTACAGCCTCTACGACAATCACGTGGCGGAACTGCTCGACCAAGCCATCTACCACAGCGAACACCGGCGTCTCGGCATCAGCGACCCCACCCAGTCCGCAGGATGAAGCGCAACTCCCCGTGAGCTCGATCGCGATGCTGCCGACTCGGTGACCTGGGTTGGGCCGCTTGACCGGTGGCCGCGGGCGGGACCGGCCAGCCCGGGGCCGCCGGGCGGGCTGCGATCGAAATGAAATAGTGAACGCATGAGGACTCGGTCCGATGTCGGCGACGACACCGTCGAAGGACCGCAACCCGGTGCATCGCCGGCATTGCGATTGAACGGCGTCGGCAGGACCTACGGCACCCCCCCTACCCAGGTCGTGGCCCTGCGCGCGGTGAACCTGGAAGTCCGGGCCGGCGAATTCGTCGTACTTCTCGGACCGTCCGGATCGGGGAAAACCACACTGCTCAACGTCATCGGCGGAATCGATCAACCGTCCGAAGGGACGATCGAGGTGTACGGACGCCAGGTCGAACTGCTGAATCGCAAGCTGCGCACCCAGTATCGCCGCGACCAAGTTGGGTTCGTCTTCCAATTCTTCAACCTCGTGCCCACCTTGACCGCACTCGAGAACGTCGAAGTACTCGCCGAACTGACCGGCCCGGACGCGGCGCGCCGAAGTCGTGCCGCTCTGGACCAGGTGGGTCTCGGTGCGGTTGCGAACCGCTTTCCCGCGCAACTGTCCGGCGGCCAGCAACAACGGGTGGCGATCGCCCGGGCAATCGTGAAGCAGCCGCCGCTGCTCTTGTGCGACGAACCGACCGGCAGCCTTGACCTGGTCACCGGCCGACAGGTCTTGGCCACATTGCGCGATCTGACGCGAGATAAGCAGCACACCCTCGTCGTGGTCACCCACAACGCCGAGATCGCCCGGATGGCCGATCGCGTCCTCTGGTTACATGCGGGCGCGATCAGCAAGTCCGAAGTAGTCGAAAATCCAGTAGCAGCAACGGATTTGAACTGGTGAGTCGCTCGCTGCGGCGCAAAGTCCGTCGGGATGTCTGGCGGGAGCGGTGGCGCTTCGCGGCTATCGCCGCAATCATCGGCATCGGCGTTGCGGTGTTCGTCGCCGCCACCGACGGCTACCGAAATCTCGACGACTCCCTGGACCGGTCCTACGCCACCCAACGGCTGCCGGACGCGATCGTGTCCGGACCCGGTGCGGTCGGGCTCACAGACGCCGTCGCCACGTTACCGGGCCGGCCACTTGTCGAGGCGCGCCATCACGCCGACGTCGGATTGCGGTTGAACCGGCACGCCATCTACGGACGTGCTATCGGCATACCGGAGGCCCGCCAGCCCGATGTGTCGTTGCTCGACATGCAAACCGGGGTCCTGCCGGGCCGGGGGCAGGTGGTGCTCGAGCAGCACCTCGCCGACCATTATCACCTTGACCGCGGCGACACCATAGAAATATTGGGAGCGCAAGGCTGGCAACACTTTTCGGTCGCCGGCTCGGCGATGTCCACCGAGTACCTGTGGCCGGCGCGCTCCGCGCAGGAGATCCTCACCACGCCCGAGGACTTCGGTGTGGTGTTCCTGCCCGATGACGAATTGCGCCGTGTGCTGCCGCGCGCCGGCGAGCAGATCGCCGTGTTCGCGCGCGATCGCTCCGAGGCGAGCGCTCTGATCGCCGCCACCGGCGACATCGCCCGGAATACGGGGCTGCAGTTCGTTCCTCGCGACCAGCAGGGGTCGTATCAGACGCTGCGCGACGACGTGAAGCAGTTCGGTAGCCTCGCCGGCATCCTGCCGTGGCTGTTTCTCGCCGCCGTGGTGCTGGGGACGTATGTGCTCCTGTCCCGGATCGTGTGGGCGCAGCGGGCCGTTATCGGAACCCTGATCGCCAACGGGCTTTCGCCGAACACGGTGCGCCGACATTACCTGGGTTACGGTCTCGCCTGCGCCGCGGTGGGGACACCGCCCGGGTTGCTCGGTGGTTACCTGTTAGGGCAATTCATCACCACCAGGTACACCGAGGCCATCGCGCTGCCGATGCACCTGACCCAGATGCATGTACTGACATACCTGTTGGCCGCCGCCGCCGCATTCTCGGTCGCACTGGTTGCTGCGGTGGCGCCGGCGACTGCCGCGGCCAGAATGCAACCCGCAGAAGCCATGCGGATGGCCCCGCCGAGCGTGCGGGGTCGTCGCAGCCTGGTCGAACGCCTGGTGCCGGTGCTCGAGCGCGCCCCGGCCCGGTGGCGCATGATGCTGCGGTCCATCCTGCGCAATCGTCGGCGAACGGCGTTCACCGCGGTGGGAGTGGCGGTTTCGGTGATCCTGGTGATGGTGTTCGCCGGCATGCGCGACACGGTCCCCAGCATGGTCGACCGCCAGTTCGGGCAGATCGAGCGCCAGGATGGCGACGCGGTGGTATCCGGTCCGGTCGAGGCCGTTGCGGACAGGCTCCGCGCGGACCCTGACGTCGCCGCTGCCGAAGCCTTCAGTTCCTACGGCGTCACCCTTTCTGCTGCCGCCCACCGGTACGACACAATGATGATCGGGCTGTCACCCCAGACCCAGATGCACGCGTTTCCGGCCGAATCGGGAGCCGACCGACTGACCGGCGACGGAGTCCTGCTCGGGGTAGGTCTGCGCGACACCCTGTCGGTCTCGCTGGGTGACCGCATCGACATCGCAGTGCCGCAGTCGAAACTCCGGTTCACCGAACGGGTGGCCGGATTCGTCGACGAACCATTCTCGCCCGTCGTGTACATCTCACTGAACCAGCTTCGGGCACAAGCGGCTTCGCTGCCGCCGAATGGCGTGCGGATCAAACTCAAGCCGGGCACCGACGCGCGCTCGGCAGGAGACCGGATCGCCGCCGTCCCGGGCGTGGTCGCGTACCGGTCGACGACAGCGCTGGCATCCACCATGCGGCAGGCCTTCAGCCTCTACAACACGCTCGTCAACATCATGCTCGTCCTCGCGGCCGTGATGGCGGCCGCGATGTTGTACAACGCGATGTCGGCCAACATATCCGAACGGTTGGGCGAACTCGGCGCACTGCACGCCGAAGGTATGAGCGCCGGCATGCTCGCCCGTCTGATCGCGACCGAGAATTTCAGTATTGCCGCAGCCGCGGTCCCGTTCGGGATTGTCGGCGGGATCCTCGACGCGGAGCTGTTGTTGTCGACCTATACCAGCCACGGCTACCATGTGCGCCTCGAGATGCATACCGCGACACCGCTAGTCGTCGCATCGGCGATTCTGCTTGCCGCTGTGCTGGCGCAGATTCCGGTGGTGCGAAGGATTTACGGCATCGATCTGGCACGGATCGTGCGGGAGCGCGCCTTGTGATCGTGAAGGGTTGAGCGCCCCTCGAGTGGCGTGCGGCGGTAGCGGTCGAACGTCGACGCAGGGACGGGTCATCAGGTCGCCAGATCCGAAGCGCACACTGCCACCGGTGGTGTCGGCCCCACGGGAGTGGCCGGCCCGAGGGCCGAGGTGAACTCCGACCACAAGCGAGTCGCACGCACGAACCGTTGCGAGACCACCGTGCGGTTACTGCCGATCGCGCCGATGAACTCGGTGGCCGCCAACCGAACTGCCTGGGGCCATATTTGGTTGCGAACCTGTGCCGTGCCGGGTTCGTATGCAATGCCGACGCGTTCGGAGATCGGCACATCTGTTGTCGCAGCGCGGGTGTCAGGACGCCGGTGCCACCAGGTGGATCCGTGGGTATGGGCGAGAACCAACTCACCGGCCTCGGATCCGGCCGTGATGGTATGCATCAGGCGCGCATAGTTATCGGGGTCGTCAGGGCACAGTTCGTTCTGGATCAACAGGTCGACGGTCACATCGCCCAGGATCATCCGGCCGGCGACAAAGGAACTCGGCGGGCCCTCGGTACGGGGCGGCACCACGATGCGAGCCGGCGTCAGCGGGCCGACGACGGCACTGAGAACGGTGAACAGCGGATAGGACACGTGGATCGACGAGCGGGCGTGAACGTAGCGTATCGGCGCAATCTTATCGAGAGCTCTTGCCGCCGTGATGAATTGGCGCATCGGCGCAACCCGGCTGTAGAAGTCGTTGACGGCGTAGAGTTTCGAGTTCGCTTTGGCCACCCGCAGTAGCTTCAGGACCTCGTCGGCATGAACGGGTTGCTCCTGCAGCACGTGTATGCCGCGCGCAAGCAACTGTTCGCAGATCTGGGCGCCTTCGCCCCCCACCACTGCAGAGCGCACCACCACGAAGGCGATGTCGACAGCCGGCAGGGCGGCCAGGTTCGGGTAGAGCGCTATGCCGAGCCGATCCGCCAGGTGTGCCGACGCCGCAGATCCGGTGGAGACCAGTCCGACCAACTCCACGGGCGATTCGGGCGCGGCCAAACCTTCGGCGTAGACCGCGCCGAATGTCGCTCCGACCACGACGGCCGTGGGTCGTTCCCGGCGGCTCGCGGTCACAGGGCACCTTCCTCGATCGTCGAGTCGTCGACCACAGATACCGCGGTGCCTGGCACGGCCTCGACGACGAAGTCCAATGCGTGCCGCGGCGTTTCGATGCTCCAGAACGGCTGGGCGCCGGTCCGCGCGTCCGAATAATGCTGGGCCGCGTAGGCGGTCACGGCTCCGGTGACGCGGTAGCTGTCCGTGCAGGTGAAAGCGAGGGTTCTGGGAACGGGACCGGCGCCGGCGGCGGCGACTATCGCGAAGTAAGGTCGGCGGCCGAAGAGGTCCAATTTGGCCGCCTCGAGCACCGCATTCAGGTCTTGCGACCTCTTGTCGTCCACCGCCAACAGCTGCATCGCACGCGTGGTGCGTTCACTGTCGAACACGTTCAGCCACTGGACATTGCTGGTGCCCAGCCGGGCTGCGACCGCGACGGTTTCGGCGTCCAGGTATGGGTGCACGCTGACCGATCCCGGAAAATACTGCGCCGGAGCGGGTTTGCACTCAGCACGGCTGATCCGTCGCACCGTCCCGCCGCGCCAGGCGGCACCCGGGTAGCCGTGTGTGTCGTGCAGGCTGGCGAGGTATTCCAGCACCGACGCGGGCGTCAACCGCTGCAGTCCGCCGCACCACACGGTGATGTCGTCGGTCTGCTGCTCGGCAAGCACCCGGAGCAGCAATCCGGACAGGCCGGGCTGCACACCTGTTTGCAGGACGACGGGGACTGGCGCCGTCGCATACCGGTCGAGCAGTGCCTGGTCGCCGCCCGGGTCGATATAGGGCACCCCCGCTTCGATGGCGGCCCCGGCGACCTGTGCGCTGAGCTGTTGGGACGGACCGGCGCAGTTGATGATGACATCGCAACGGGTCAGGGCAGCGTCGAGTGCGGCCCGATCGGTCACGTCGAGTCGCGTTGTCTCGATGTCCCCCACCACGGCTGAGGCCGCCTCGCGCAGGCGGGTTTCGTCGCGACCGGCGACCACCACAGCCAGGTCGTCGCGGTGTGCCAGCACGGCAAGGCAACTTCGGCCCACCGCGCCGGTACTGCCGAGCAGCAATGCATTCCGCACCGGACTTATGCCTCGGCGGTCCAGGAATTCGCCAGCAGCTTGGCGACGGACTGGGCGTTTTCGCCAGTCAGACAGTCGAAATGGGTGCCGTCGATGTCGGTGATGGTCAACTCCCCCAGACAGTAGTCCGCCCAGAACGCGGTCATGTCCTCCTGCAGCGTCGGCAGGAAATGAATATCGCCGCGTTGGCGAAGGAAGTGGATGTCACCGAGGTACGGCTCGGTCGCGCCGTGCACCACCGCACGCAGGCTGTGCACGAAGATCGACCGCAACTCGCCGAGCGTTTCGACGTCCCAGGACTCGCCCAGCACACCGGATTCGGCCAACAATGCAAGGCGTGCCTCGCCGGCCTCGGCACTGCGCTCCAGGCAAGCCGCAAGCACAGGTTCGGCTACGCCGCGCAGCGCACCGGCCGGTATCACGTCGGCGTAGCGCGCCCGCGCGCGCGTGAACGCGCCGCGGACCGCGTCGTCGTCCACCTGCATGCCAAGAACTTCCGGTGACACACCGAGGATCTGGGCGAAGCAGTAGTCGAGAACGTCGTCGTCTTCGACGTCCATCGGGACGCGGTAGGAACTCACCACCGTAACGGTGCCGACCTCGATGCCGGCCTCCTCCAGGCATTTCGCGATCTCAGCCGAGAGCAGACCACCCATGCAGTAGCCGAGCAGGTGAACCTTGGCCGGCGCCAGGGCGACAAGCGCGGAGCAATAACGGGCTGCCAGGGTGGTGAACAGCTCGGCGGGCGCGATCTGAGCATACCCGTCACTCGGAATCCGTTGCAGCCCATAGAGTTCAGTAATGCCGGCGGCGCGCAGGTACGGGATCAACTCGTCGTAGGGAGCCACTCCCCCGCTGCCGTCGTGCACACATACTGCAATCTCGGCGGCCCGCGTGAAACCCGGTCCGGGGCCCAGGTACACCAGCGGTGAGCCGATCCCGGCAACTTCCGCCTCGGCCGGCACCGGTCGCGACCGGGGTGCGCGCACCACCTCGGCGGCTGCGGCCAGGGTGGGATGGGTAACCATCGCGCGAAGCAGATCGTCCCACGCCAGCCCGGCGGCTTCGGCGATCTCACGGCGGATGCGGCCGATTGCCTGTGCCATCAGCAGCGAATCGCCGCCGAGCGCGAAGAAGTCGGCGCCGGGTGACAGGGTGTCGATCGACTCCAGGCCCAGCACACCAACCCATATCTCCCCGATTCGGGCCTGCAGGTCGTCAAGGGGGCCGGACATTCCTGCCGTGCGGTTGTCGCCGGCACGAGCCGCGCAGCGCAGCGACTCGAGTTCGGCGGTCACTGCCGCGCGGTCGATCTTGCCGTTGGTCGTCAACGGCAGCGACGGTAGGCAGATGATGTGTTGCGGGACCATGTAACTCGGCAGGACGTCCCGGGCCTGCGCGGTCAGCTCCTCGGGCCGTAGCGCGTACGCGGTGGAAGCCGAATCACACCAGAACACGTGCTGGCCCAGTCGCCCCAGCGGATGCTCAGCCGGCGGGAAACTGCACACTTCGCCGAACGGTGACTGTTCGAGCGCGACATGCCATTGCGCGTAGGTGAGGAAAGCCGAGTTCGTCCCCGCCCGAACATCGGTGAAACCGTGCAGCCCCTCTTTGAACTCCATCGAGATCATCAACGGATGGTTGACGGCTGTCGCGTCGATGAAGACCAGGGACCCGCCGGGTGTCAGCAGCCGATTCAGCGCGGCGAGCGTGTCGTCGATGTTGATCGCGTTGTGCAGCACGTTGGCGCAGACGACGACGTCGAACGAGCAGGAGGAGAAGCCCTGCTCCGCAGGCGGCAGGTTGATATCGAAGAGGCGATAGTCGACGAAGCTGTAGTCGGCGAACTTCTGACGGGCCTGAACGAGAAAGAAATTCGATACATCGGTGAACGTGTAGCGCACCTGACTGGAGGCCAGCGCGGCGAGCAGGTCCGCGGTGGTGCCGCCGACACCCGCCCCGACTTCCAAGATCCGCAACGGCCGCGCCGCCGTCGCCCGGGTCACCCGCGCTGTCACACCGGCCACCACCAGTTGATTGACGTATCTACTGAGCAGGTTCTCGCGGTAAGCGGCCGTCGCGATGTCAACGGTCGCCTCCGGAAACAGCAGCGCGAGCGGATCGACGGTACCGGCCAGCAGGCCCGGTAGGTTCTGGATGCATTCGCCGACATAGGCCAGCAAGTCATCACCGTAGCCGACGGCCGCACCCAGCGTGCGTACCTGCTGCCACTGCGCTACGCACGCGGAAAGTTCATGGTGCGCAACCAGTTCCACCGCGTCCGAAGACGCCTTTACCAGCCTTTCGTCGGCGAGCACGTCCAGCCAGCGGCACAGCAGGCGCTGCAACCGGTCCGGCAGCGACAACCGGCGGGCCAGTTCGTCGACGGTGAGCTGTTCGCCCGGGAGCGCCGCGGTCGCCAGCGCCGCGCACATACTCCGCAGTGCGGCCGACTTCGCGGCGGTAGCGAACAGTAACAATCTCTCCACGTCGAGATCGGCGGTGCGGCGCTGATGTGCGGCGTCGATGGCGTCGGTGGTATCCGTTGTGCTGGTGCGGCGTTCGGAGAGTTCGGCGTCGCCGGCCGGCCCTGGGACTACCGCGGCCGCGATCACCCGGTCCTGCGATGCCCGGCCGAGGACGGTGGCCAGCGCGGTCCGCACCCCCGGCAGACCGCTCAACGCGGCCTCCACCTCCGCCAATTCGATTCGGTGCCCGCGGATCTTGACCTGGTTGTCTCGGCGGCCGAGCAATTCGATCACACCGTCGTCGGTGACCCGGCCGTAGTCACCGGTTCGGTACAGTCGCTCTCCGCTGACCGGATGAGTGAGGAAAGCAGCCGCCGTGCGGTCGGGATCACCGAGGTATCCCTGGGCGAGTCCCACTCCGCCGATATGTATCTCGCCCACCTGCCACGGAGCCGCGGGCTCACCACGGTGGGTCAGCACCTGAACGCACTGGTTGCGCATCGCGGTGCCATACGGGATGCTGCGCGCATACTGACGCGCCGCCATGGGTTGGCAGATGGACCAGATCGCGGCTTCGGTCGCACCGCCGAGGCTGAGCATCGCGGCTGCCGGCGCCAACGCGGCGATCTGTTCGGGCTGCGAGACCGGGATCCAGTCACCTGACAGCATGACCTGCCGCAGTGTCGGCAGCGTCGCCCGGTCGGCGTACTCCAGCAACAGTTGCATCTGCGCCGGAACGGAATTCCACACGGTGACACGATGTTTCGAGATAGTGCGGAACCATGCGGGTGGATCATTGCGCCCGTCCCCGTCGGCGAACACGATGGCGCCGCCCGCAGCGAGCATACCGAAGATGTTGTACACCGACAGATCGAAAGTGTGTTGCGATACCGCGAGCACCGAATCTGTCGCGCGGATGCCCAGTCGCTCGTTGACATCCTCGACGGTGTTCAGTGCGGCGCGGTGACTCATCATGACTCCCTTGGGGATTCCGGTGGATCCCGAGGTGAAGATCACGTACGCCGTGTCGTCGGGCCGCGCCGGCGCAACCGCCGGTGTCGCCGCCCCGTCGGGCAGCCAGGTCGCCGCGTCGGCGAGCAGCTGATCAACCCGCCCACGCTGTTCGAACACGGCAGCCGGCGAACACTGCGAAACGATCTGAGCTATCCGATGATCCGGCCACTGCACGTCCAGTGGCACATACGCAGCGCCGGCCAGCACGGTACCTAAAATCGCTGCGACCTGGCTCCGGCCGTGCGGCAGGCGGATTCCGACGTAGTCACCGACACCGACGCCACTGGCCGACAACTCCGTGGCCACCGCACGCGCAGCGGCGAACAACTCAGCGTAGGTGGTGGACAAGTCGCCCTGCCGGATCGCGACCGCTGCTGGAGTCTGCGCGACGTTGATCAGAAACCCCGAGTGCAGCAACGCCTCCGGTATCTTCCGCACCGCGGCGGGTTCCGGCGCGATCGCCGGCAACAACGGGCGCTCCCAGGCCGGCGGGTCGGTGCTCAATGTCTGCAGGGCGGCGCGGAAATCGCTGAACGCACGGTCGAGCGCGTCGGCGCTGATCACCCCGTCCCGGGTGTCCCAGTTGATTTCACACGCCCCGCCGATCTCGAAGACCTGGCAATCCAGCAGTACCTGCGGGGTCTGGCTCAGACCGCGACCCGGTATCGGGCGTAGCAAAGCGGAGTCGGCGGCGGTGTGCTGCGTGGCGTAACCCAGCGTCGACGTGAGCACGACCGGTGAGTGCTCGCCGCGGTTCTCGTCGCTGCGCGCCAGCATCCGGGCTACGTCGACGCCGCTGAGGGTGGCGTGGTCCATGTCCTCGAACAGACGCGCGCCCATCACCCGCAGCAGTTCGCCAAAAGGGGGCTGCCCCCGCAGGTCTGCTTCCAGCAGGCTGGTGCCGGTGAAATCCCCGACCAGCCGGGCGACCTCGGGGGTGAACGGGAGGCGGGCCATCGTCGTCAGCGTCAACAGGAAGTGGTCGCGGTCGCCGTATCGGCCCAGGACGGTGGCGAACGCCGCCGCGATCGCCACACTGGGCGTGGCACCGCATTCGGTCGCGCGTCCGGTGAACGCCGCGAACTCGTTGGCGGACAACCGCATCGACCGTCGGGAAAAGGTCGGTGCGGTTTCGGCCGGCCCGGTCGGCAACAGGGGCAGCGAAATCGGCGG
This sequence comes from Mycobacterium sp. NGS61, assembly GCF_059812325.1. NCBI lineage: Bacteria > Bacillati > Actinomycetota > Actinomycetes > Mycobacteriales > Mycobacteriaceae > Mycobacterium > Mycobacterium sp. NGS61. The sequence continues at coordinate 287,818 of NZ_JCALCL010000003.1, read as the reverse complement.
CGGCAGCTGTTCGAGGCGGCCCTGCCAATAGTCGAGATCGCGCTGTCTCCGACGCGATCCGGCCACCGAGTCGCGATAGCGGGCGAGGTTGAGCAGGTACTCACGGAAGCTGAATTCGGGTGCAGGCAGGCGATGTTCGGGATCGAGCAGACAGTGGCCGAAGTCGGTCATCAGGATGAAGATGCTGACGAAATCGGCGATCAGCAGGTCGACCGACACGTGCAGCACGGCATCGTCCGGACCGATCGTGACCACGATGTCATACATGGGCCCCGCGCCCAGCGCGTAACTGCGGTTGCGCAGTTCCTCGCCGATCCGGGCACGCTCACCCTCGATGTTGTCGGCGCTCTCGTGGACGGTGATGCCGTCCGCGATATCCGGGCAGATGACCTGATAGCCATCCGGCTGGACCACACAGCGCAACATGTCGTGCGCGTCGACGACTTTGCGCCACGCCGACCGGTACGTTTCGGCGCTCGGTTTCGCAACGGTGTAGTCGACGACGAACTCGGCGTACCCGTGGCAACCGACCCCGCCCCATCGGAACGCCGAGGTGCGGCCGACCGAGTACGCCGCCTGCACGTCGGTGAGCGGAAACGGTTCGAACCTGTCCTGCGGCGCTCGCAGCACCTCCGCCTCGCGGTTCAACACCGCGATGATGTCCGGTTTCGCCGCGGACAGTTGCGCTTTCAGATCTGCGCTCAGCACGCCTTGCGGCGCCCGGAAGCGGAGGTTCGCACCGTCGACCCATAGCTGCACACCGACACGGCGCGCTTGGTCGATCAGCTCGGCGGCACTCACAGCACTCCTTCTTCGATGTCCCAATCCTGGCCTGCCGGCTCGTGATCGACCGCCTTCAGTCGCGCGGCGAACTCCCCGATCACCGGATTCTCGAACAGCAGCCGCATACTGGCCCCGGGCGCTATCTCGCGGCTGATCTGCTCGACGACCCTGGTCGCGGTCACCGAGTCGCCGCCGAGTTGGAAGAAGTTCTGGCCCGGTTGCACGCGGGGCAGGTTCAGCGCCACCGCGCAGATCTGCAAGACCCGTTCGAGGAGTTCAGCTCCGCTGTCGTCTCCGTTCGGCGCGGGGGACGTGGCGACGGCGGACACCATGGCTTGGACCAGCGCGTCGAGGTTGGTCCGCGCGACATCCGCAGAGATGGCCTGCGTGACGAAATCCCAGGACAGCGCCAGCGAGCCGGCGTTCTCCCACATCTGGAAGTCCAGCACCGTCTGCGGCGTCTGGGAGAGCCCGTACACCAACGACCCCAACTCGAAGGATGATCCGCGCGACGTATCGATCAGCCCGAGCCCGCTGGTGAACACCACTGGAAAGACGGCGTTCGCGGGTTGACCGTGGTGACGCAGCAGTTCCCGCTGTAGCCACACCGCGTCCGCGGTGCGGTGCGGCAGGTCGGTGAGCAGCTGCCGCTGCAGCCGGCGCGCCTGCTCCCAGATCGGCAGGTCGGCGTCGACTCGACATTCCAGTAGCAGCAGCGACGTGAAATCCCCGATCACGTCCTGGATTCCGGCCACCCCGGGATCGCGGTCGAACAACGTGACATTGATGCAGAACTGCGTCGTTCCGGCCCAGCCGGCCAGCACCCGCGCGTAGTTGGCCAGCAGGAAGGATGCCGCGGTGACCCTTTCGGTCCGGCACGCCTGGCTAATCTTCGTCCAGACATCCCGCGCGACAACGGCTTCGACGCGATCGAAGACTGGTTTTCCGATGTCGAGGATCACCTGTGTCGGGGCCAGCCGCGGAGCGGGCGGCAACGATGGCAGGCGCGCGCGCCAATAGTCACGGCCCGCGGCCAGGTGCGGCAATACCGATTCGTCTGCACCCGGCCACAACTCGGGGTGGTCGCGCACGTATTGGGCGAATGTGGTTTGCAGCGTGGGCAATTGGGCGGGATCGCCACCGCGGTACAGATAATCCAGCTGCGCCAGCGCGATCATCATGCTGGTCCCGTCGAGCATGACGTTGTCCATGCTGATGCCGATGACGGCGTCACCAACGCCTGCCTGGACGCCGAAGTCGATTCCGGGACGGGTGGTGAGGTCGATCACCTGGTCCCGCATCCGTCCCCGCACATCGGGGTGATCACACACCACCGGTTCGATCGGCACCGGGTGAACGGTGGCGCACAACCGCGACCCGGCACCGTCCGTCTTGGTTGTCACGGTGGTGCGCAGTCCTGGATGGTGCTCGACGAGCCGGCGGGCAGCGGCTTCGAACCTGGACCGGTCGAAGTCGCGCACCTCGAACTCGAAATAGCAGTGTGCGGCGACCCCGCTCAGCATGAATCCACCTTCGCGGCCGGCCAGGTACGCGTGCTGGACGACGGTCAGCGGCACTTCGCTCTCGCTGTGCAGCGGCGGTGGCGCCGGAGTAGGCGGCGGTGTCCCGGGCGCGCCGGCGTGCGCGGCAAGTTCACCCAACAGCGGGTAGTTGAACAAGTCGACCAGGGCCAGCCGTCCGAAACCGGCGGTCCGTAGATCGGCGTAGACCCGGGTCGCCACCAGGCTGTCGCCGCCGAGCAGGAAGAAGTCGTCGGAGGCGCTCGGCAGGATGTGATCCGCGAGATTCAGGTGCCGTCGCCATATTTCGGCGATTGTGGCCTGGACCGATTGGTCGGCGACGGAGGTTTGCGCAGGGACCGCCGCGGGTGTCGCGGCGCTCGAGCGCAGCGCTGCTCGCCGCGGCGAAATCCGCTGCCGCGGTTGCGCCACGATCGTCAGGCCCGCACCGTCCTGCGTCATCTGTCCCGGCTGCCAGCCGTGTTGCGCGATGAACCGCCACCACTGGTCCGGCGTTCGCAACGCTCCGGGCAACAGGACACCGGGATTGAGAACAGCCGCGCTGGCCAACGTCGCCGCAGTGATCTCACAGATTTCGGCCGCCCACAGCCAGCCGGTATCGGTCACCGTCAGCGCGTCGAGCACGGCCCCCGCGTCCGGCAGCTGGTGCAGCGATCCGCAACAGATCACGACATCCGCTGCCACAGCAGGGATTTGGTGCGGCGAGACGATATGCCGCACGGCGGAGGGCAGCTTCCTGCCGGCCGCGATGTCGGCCAGGACGGGATTGGGCTCGAAGCACAGATAGTCCGCCACGACCGCACCGATCATGTCGGTAAGCCGTTGGGTGACCAATCCGGTCCGCGAACCGACTTCCAGGATCCGCAGCCGACGACCGACAGCGCGGGCATGTCCGAAGATGCGTTCGGTGAGATCGTCGAGCGCCCACTGCAGCCGCCCTTCGGCCAGCAGCATCGCCTCGGGGGCAAGTCGTGGGTCTCCGATCAAGGTCTGCGCCGACGCCGCTCCGGTGACGATATCGGCCAATCGCCCAGCGGCACGGGCGGTGTCGTGGCCGGTCGACAGCGGAAGTTGCTGCCACCGCCGCACTACTTCGGCATATTCCGGTCTGACGTGCCCGGGTGCGCAGAGACCGCCCGCGGCGGCGATGACCGCTGCGGCCCAATCGGATTCGTCTAACAGCGGCTGCTGCGCCCGGGCCACATCAGGCTCACCCGCCGGCGCTTCGGCATGGTTGTGCACTGCGTGGCGAAAACACGAAAAGACCGCTGCCAGATGATCTTCGGCAATCAGGTTGGTGGCTGTGTCCCAGCTGATCCGGGCTGCGCCGCGGTCGTCCTCGATCTGGCAGTCCAACCAGACCCCGGGGGTCTGCGTCATCGTGCGGATACTGGACAACTGCGCCGGGCTCTGCGGCACGAGGCCGAGCGTGCTGGTGAACACCACCGGATAGCCGGCAGAACCGCGCGCGCGCAGGGCGGCGAGGTGCCCAGTTGCATCAGTGCCGCTGCCGACCGCACGCCACAGTTGCTGCTGCGCGGCGGCCACTGCCTCCGGCGAGCCCGGTCCCGCGGCACCGTAGTCGGCCTCGCACAGCGCTAACCGGGTGAAGTTCCCCAGCACCTCGCGGTCAGCGGGTGCGTACCCGGGTCGGTGTGACATTGGTACGACGACGGCGAAGCGGTCACCGGCACCGCCCGCATGCAACGCCGCCGTGAAGGCCTCGAAGATCAGCGCGGTCGGTGTGACCCGCAGTTGAGCTGCCCGATCCCGCAGGCCGGTGAACTCGCCCGCACTCAGGGTGAAGCTGCAGCGCTGGAAGCCGACCCGGGTGGCCGAGTCGGGTCGCTGGTCACGCAGCGGCAGCGTCGGCGGCGGGCACGCAACATCGAAATCGCTTTCGCCGCTTGCTTTTTCGCTGGCGAAGCGGACGAACACGTCGGCGCTGGGGTCTACCCGCCGCGGCCGGGGTGTCTGCTGGTAATCGGCGATGATCGTGGCGATCACCGTGGCCAGGCTGCGGGCGTCCAGACTGAGATAGTTGATCAACAGACCCACATAACGCGCCGAGCCCGACGGCGTGAAACAGGTGATCACCGGAACCTCGCGTGGATCGAAGTCCCCGTCGGTCATGCGCAGCAGCAGGGTATCCGGATCACCGGCGTCCACGAGCTCGACTCTCACGTCCGGGGTGTGGCGGTGCACGCGCTGGCCGGTGTCGGACTCCAATCCGCAGCGCAGGACCGCGAATTCCTCGACACACGAGGTCACTACCGCGACGAACCGGTTCAGGTCGATCCGGCCGTCGGTGGCATCGACACCCAGAACGATCGCGAAGTGCGTTGGCGCACGGGTGCTGCCGTTCAGGCCGGCACTGCCGAGCACATAGGCCTGCTGCAGTCGGGTCAGCGGAAACTCGGTATCACTCATTGCCGGCCCGGCGACATGTTCAGCCGGGTGCCGCGTCATCGCACCGATGACACACCCGGCGGCGAACTCGCCGAGCGTGGGGCGGCGCAACAGTTGTCCGACCTCCGCCCCGAGCACTCCGCGGCGCTTCAGATCCGCGGCCACCTGCGTCGCGCGCAGGCTGTCGCCGCCGTGAGCGAAGAAGTTGTCGTCTCGACGTGCGACAGGTTGTCCCAGCACCACTGACCAGGTGTCGGCGATCAGCTGCTCCACCGTGCTCAACTCGGCGCCCGGATGCTCGGTCGCCGCCGTCCGTATCGCGGATTCCACCTCTCGGACGGCACGGCGCCGGTCGACCTTGCCGTTACCGGTGAGCGGCAGTTCCGCGGCGCGGACGAAATGTCTGGGCACCATGTAGTGGGGTAGGCGAGTTGCGAGATATGCGCGCAGTTCGGCCGAGATCGCATCGGTCAATCCGGCGCTCCCGCTGCACACTACGACCGCCCCCAGAGCGGCGTTGCCGTGGATCGGCACCACCGCCGCGCTGTCGATCAGGGCATGCCCACGCAGGGCGTGCTCGACCTCACCGCACTCCACGCGGTGACCACCGATCTTGACCTGAGAATCGATCCGGCCCAGAAACTGCAAAGTGCCGTCGCGCCAGTAACAACCGAGGTCGCCGGTGCGATACCAGCGGTCGCCGATCTCATCCACGACGAAGCGCTCAGCGGTCATATCCGGCGCGTTCAGGTAGCCCTGGGCGACACCTGCGCCACCGATCCACATCTCTCCCGCGACGTAATCGGGACAGTCCCTACCCCGGTTGTCGACAACGCGAAACCTCTGATTGGACAACGGGTATCCGTAGGGCACCGATACCCATGCGGGATCGACTCCACCTGTCGCCGGCAAGACGAACTCGTTCGACCAGATCGCGGCCTCGGTGGCGCCACCCATCGCGACCAGCCGCGCATTCGGCGCGGCACGGTGCAGGCGGCTGGGCATGGTCAACGGAATCCAGTCACCGGACAGGAACACCGACTGCAAACTCGGCAGCGTCTCCTCATTGTCGCCCGCCGCAATCAGCAGCATGTCCAGCAGAGGTGGCACCGAATCCCATACCGTGACCTTGAATTCGGTGATCAGCGCGCGCCAGCGGAACGCATCGCGGCGAGATCGCTCGGAAATAATCACCAGGCTCGCACCACAGCTGAGCGGGCCGAAAATGTCGTAGACACTGAGGTCGAAGTCCAGGGCCGAAATCGCCAGCAGTGCATCGGCACAGCCAATCCCGTTGCGCTGGTTGACATCATGCACCGTGTTGAGCGCCGCTGCGTGCGAAATCAGCACGCCCTTGGGCTGGCCGGTGGATCCGGAGGTGTAGATGACGTAGGCGGTGTCGTCCGGGTCCACCCGGATCGGATCCCTCGGCACACCCTGGAGTAGCGATTCGAGGTCATGAAGCACCGGGGCTGCGGTCAGACTGTGCAGCAACTCAGGTGAACCGATCAACCCGGCCATTCCCGACAAGCTGCAGATGCGCTCGAACCGTTCGCCCGGCTGGTCCACCCCGATCGGGAGGTAGCTGCAACCGGCCATCATCACCCCGAGCACCGCGACGACCTGGGCGGGGGACTTGGCCAGTCGAATGCCGATCACCGAGCCCGGCGCATGTCGTTCAGCGAGCACTCCCGCCACCCGGCGCGCGAGCTCGTCGAGGTGGCCGTAGGACAGGTGCGGGTATGTCGCGGCGATCGGGTCACCGTCACCCTGGCAGTTGAATTCGTCCGCTGCCCAACGTAAAGCGACCCGGCCGGGATCGGCCTGCACCTGTCGCCGAAACGCGTCGTAGAGTAACCCGTCGGCGCGCGGAGCTGCAGTGGCGTTGCGTTGCCGGCGAATCAGTCGCGAACGTTGCGGAAGTTCGATGCGGGCCGCGGTGGACCACTCGCGGTTGCCGAGATGTTCCAGGAGCCCGACGTAGGCGCCGAACATGTCTGTGACGACGCCGGGAGGAAAGCAGCTGGCCCGGTAATCCCACGACACGATCAGACCGCCCGAGGCATCGGGTACGGTACCAATCTGATTGTCGATGAGCACCTGTGGGGTCATCGAGGATACTTCGCCCAACGCTCCGAGGGTGTCGATGTCGCGTTGCCGCTGGGCGGTCGTCGCAGCGGCGTAGGTGAACACCACCGGTGCGATCCCGCTGTGTCCGGTGCCGGCCTGCAGCTGTGCCGCAAGCAGATCGGTGGATTCCGGAGCGGTCAACGCGGCGCGCAGTCCTTGCTGGACGCGGCGCACCAGGTCGGCAAATCCGTCCTCGGTGTCCATGCCCGCCCGGTAGAGATGAGTCGCGGTGAAATCTCCGATCACTTCCGCGGCATCCGGCGGACGACCGAAAGTCGTCACGTTGACTAAGAACTCGTCGCTGTTGCTCCAGCGGTGCAACACCGCGGTGTAGGCGGCGAGGAACACCGCCGCGCGGGTGACTCCGTGGGCGCGGCACATCTCGTCGAGAGCGGCCAACAGGTGAGCACTCAACGTGTGTTGTTCGCGAGCGAACGCGATAGCACGTTCCTCCGCCAAGGGCAACGGCGGGCATTCCGGCAGCCGTTCGACGTTGTCGGTCGACGACGGCGCAGTGGGCACCCGGACCAGATCGCTACAACCCGCACCCACGGCGGGGAGTCGGTCGCCGCGGTATAGCGCGGCGAGATCATGCAGCAGAAGATCGATGCTGCTCAGGTCGGCGATGATGAGGTCGATCGCGAAGTGCAGGATGCAGCGGTCGGGCAGACGGGTCAGTTCCACCCGCCAGGTATCGCCGCTTTCGATACCGAATCGGTGGCGGCGCAGTCTGTTCCGGACCTCATCGAGGTGCGGCCGATGCGCAGTGCCGGCGACCTCGGTCAGATCGTGGACCCGAAGCGGAGCGTGAACAGCTTCAGATCCGATATGACATCGACCGGCGTCCGGAAAACTGCTGCGCAGCATCGGGTGCCGGCGCACCAGCTCGCCGAGGGCAGCATCGAGCCGATCCGGGTCGATGGTGGCGCCGCTGAGTTCGAAATAGGTTTGGCAGCCCACCCCGCCCAGGGGCTGCGCCGGATCGCGACCTATCCAGTACGCGCGTTGTAGCGCGGTCGTTGGTACATCGGATCCCGCCGTGCCGGAGTCCCGCGCCGGAATCGTTGGCGCAGAGTCGAAGAGACGCTGCCACGTGCGCAGTGTCGGGTCGGCGTACAGATCGGCGAAGTTCACCTGGCGCGACATCGTCGCAAACCATTGGACAACCTGCGCGGTCATCATCGAGGTCAAACCCAGTGTGGTCAGATCGGAGTCGAGTTCGAGGTCGTGAACGTCGACGCCGAGCAACCCCGCGACGAATCGGGCCGGCTCGGTCGTCGGCCGCTCGTGTCTCGCCCCGCCAGCCGATATCGAAACCTCGTGCACGACATCGAATTTCGCCGAGTCGAGCATGTCGAGTGTCTTACGCCGCCGGATCTTGCCGGAGGTGGTCCTGGGTAGCACGCGGGGGCGGACCCAGACAATGCGCTCTGGAGCGGTCTGGTGCACCGCGAGAATCCTGCGGCGCAGCACCCGACTCAGGTCATCGAGGTCCTCGGCTGGGGCCGCGGTTTCCGCGACCAGCCACCACGCGTGGGAATCCTGTGGTTGCACCGCGCACGCGCCGCCGCTGTCGACCCCGCAGGGTGCCTCTTCGACGGTCAACTCGATGTCGTTGGGGAAATAGTTGCCACCGCCGACAATGATCAGATCGCGGAAACGTCCGCAGATGTAGAGTTCGCCGTCGCTGCGGAAGCCGGCATCGCCGGTACGCAGATAGGGCCCCATGCCGTCGGCGGTGGTGGCGCCGAAGGTTTCGGCGGTCAGCTCGGGTTGTCGCCAGTAGCCGTTCGGCAGGCCCGCTCCGCCGACCCAGATTTCGCCGACATCGCCGTCGGACAGGACAACGCGCGACCCCGGATCGACGATGCGCACATCCCAACCGAAAGTGCTGTCACCGCAACTGATCAGGGTGCGCACCCGGTGGCCGGCCGGGACCGGTCCGACGATCTCGGCCGCGCGGCCGCGGTTGAGTTGCTCGGCATCGAAGGTGGCCTGTACCCACGGGCGCGGCCGGGCCGTGCCGGAGACTGCCAGACCTGCCTCGGCGAGCCCGTACTGCGGAGCCATGACGTCCGCCCTGAGACCTGCCGGCGCGAACTTCGCCGTGAACTCGCGCAGCGTGGCGGCGCGGACCGGTTCGGCACCATTGATCGCCAAGTGCAGGCAGGACAGGTCGAGCGACGCGAGGGCAGCCTCGTCGAACGCGTCGAGGCAGAGGCGGTAGGCGAAATCTGGCCCCGCGGTCCAGTTGCCTCGCACTGCGTGGATGGTTTCCAGCCAGATGCGTGGGCTCTTCACGAAGTCGAACGGTGGGATGAGTGTCGCGGTCCCGCCGGTGGTCAGCGCCAGCATCACACCCCAGAAGATCCCCAGGTCGTGATACAGCGGCAGCCAGCTGACGGTGTGGATGTCCTCGGGACGATTCCACAGCGCAGCGCCGATGCCGAGCTGGCAGAGCATCGTTTCGTGAGTGTTGACAATCCCTTTCGGTTGTCCGGTGGAGCCCGAGGTGTATTGCAGGAACGCCACGTGTTCGGGCGTGATCGCCGCCGTGGCCGGCAGTTGCCGCGACCCGGCGGCAACGGAGTCCGGGGTGAGCAGGGCGAGCCCGTCCAGCAACGGATCACGGCCCAGGGCTTCCACGAGATCGGAACTGGTGTAGACGGCAGCCGGCGCACAGTCCCGCAGCACATAATCCGCGCGTCGGAGAAACCGTTCGGGCGCGTCGGCCGAGGGCAGATACAACGGGACCGGGATCAGGCCGGCCTCCATCGCGGCGACGAATCCGGCTACGTAGTCGGCGTCGCCGATGCGGGCCATCACCACGCGGGAACCCGACGGGAAGCCACTGAACGCGCCATCGCGGATGTGGCAGACCCGGTCCCAGAACTGCCGGTAGGTCCAGACGTCTGTTCCGGCAGACCCGACCATGCGGAGCGCGACAGACTCCGGGCGTCGGCGCACCCACTCGGCAACGACCTGGTGGATACCTCGCTGAGCCGTTGGCGCCGTGGCGAAGTCGGTCTCGGACCGACCGCAATGGTGATCCGAATTCCGCTGCCCGGTCGCCGTGGACATGCATCTGCTCCTTGACTTGATCGGCGCCGGGCGGCCCCGGTCAGGTGGCCGACTGGGGCTCCCACCGGGGACCGCCTGCATTCCAGGGTTGACGGCGACGCATTCAGGGTCCAACCTATAACATGAAAATCATTTTCAACAACGGCTCTCTGCAAACGGCCCTGAAGACGAAGCTGGCACGCTGAGGCACGAATCGGCGCTGTCCCGCGGTAATGACCCTGCACGCATCCGTACCACCAGTAAATCGGTATCAATTCAGCGCTGACCACTGCCTTGTTCGCAGCAGCCACACCCGAGGAGATCTAGATGTCGTTTGTTGCAGCCACGACGGAGCTGGTTCGGGGCGCGGCCCAGGATCTGTCCGGTATCGGCACGGCGTTGACCGAGGCCGCGGCGAGCGTTTCCGGACCGACAACCGGCATCGCGGCCGCAGCTGAGGATGAGATCTCGATCGCGATCTCGTCGTTGTTCGGCAGTTTCGGCCGCCAGTTTCAAATGGTCAGCACGCAGGCGCAGGCGTTTCACACCGAGTTCGTCAACCTGTTGAACAGCAGCGCAGGTGCCTACTCACGCGCCGAGATCGCCAACGCCGCCGCCGCAAGCGGTCTCGATCCGGTCACCCGTGTCCAGCAGGTACTCGCCGGCACCACCCAGAATGCCCAGCGGGTGTTCGGCGCCTGGGATGCCGGAGTGACCACACTCGTCAGTGGCGTGTCCACCGGGTTCAACCAACTTCTCACCAATCCCACCGGGTTCTTCGGCAAGCTGCCGGCCGTAGTTCAGTCGGTGCACTTGGTTGGCGCGCCGCATGAGCTCTCCGCCGCGGTAGTTCAGCACACCCTGGGCGGCATTACGCAGTCGAGCGGCAGCGAAACCGTCGACGTCTCCAACGTTCACGTCCAGCTGTACCAGGGGCTCATGGAGGGTTTCCTCGAAAACGGCTCCGAGGGCGCATTATTCGCCGGTGCCTTGAACTTCGCCGCCTCGCCGTTGAGTGGGCTGCTCGTGGGTGCGGTGGGGCCGTTCATCAGCCCGGGGGTGGCACTGCTCAATAGCGTCAACGGCGTCTTCGCCGATATCACCGGTGGCAATGCGACGGGCGCATTCCACGGTCTGATCAACACCCCGGCCAACGTTGTCGACGGCTTCTTCAACGGCGCTGTGCTGAATCTGGACCCGCTGGCGCCCGTGGTCAATCAGCTTTTCGCAGGCCCGGGCGCCGAGGAGCAGGTCGTCGGTATGAGCTTCGGCTTCGGCGGCCTGTTCAGCCCAGGACAGGTGGTCTACGGTGCCGCCGGTCCGAGGTACGACGGTGTCGGCGGTTCGCTGCTCAACAGCCTGGGCCTGCAGCTTGCCGTCGAATCGGACGACTTCGTCGGAACTCTGCCGGTTCCCGCCCTGCCGGTGGGTCCGATTGCCGCCGCCGCGAATCTTTTCAGCATCGTCGGGCAGGCACTCGGCCCCGGTCTGCCGCTCCCGCCGGCGGTCGAGATGTGAGCCGACGCTGACTGCTCCAACGCATGCGCCCGGCCCTCGGATGCAGCAGTGCCAGTGGTTGACTACTAGAACCGAGAGTGACGAGAGGCGGATCGATGAGCAGAACTGCGCCCGAGCTGGGCGATGTACAGGAGACTTTGCTGATTCCGCTCTACGCGCGGGCGTGCGACGCCGCGTCGAGTCGCCCGGTGCTCGGCGATCGCCGGGCACGCGAACTCGTCGACGCCATCGACTACGACTTCAGCGGTTTCCGCGGCCCCTCGCTGTCCGGATCGGTATACCGTTCCTCGATTTTCGACGGCTGGGCAGCGCGCTTTCTGCGCGAGAATCCCGCTGGCACCGTAGTCGAACTCGGCACCGGGTTGAACACCAGATTCGATCGACTCGACAACGGGACACTGCACTGGATCGACCTCGACCTTCCTGACAGCATCGCGCTGCGCCGCCAATTCTTCAGTGACAGAGAGCGTTACCGGATGCTGGCCGGCTCGGTTTTGGACAACGACTGGTTCGACGTCATCGCCGACTCCCCCGCCCCGTACCTGTTCCTCAGCGAAGCCGTCCTGATCTATCTCAATGGCGATCAGGTGCGAAATGCGTTAACCAATCTCGCACAACGCTTTCCGGGTTCACTGATCGCCTTCGACACGGCGGGTGAAAAGATGGTCTCCGGCCAGGACCGCAACCGATCGCTGGCCCAGGTGCGCGCCCGTCTGCAATGGGTATGCGACGACCCGCACGAACTCCAGGACTGCGGTCTCGATCTGCTCGACAGCCGAACACTGGCGACACCGCAACCAGAAATCGCCAAAAGCTGGCCGTGGCAACGCCGTTACGGCATGCCGGTGCTGGCCAGATTCGCACCTGGGATGGTGAACACGTACAAGTTCAATCTGTTCAGAGCTGCGCCGGCACACTGATACCACATCCTCGGCCGGGTTGCCGGCCGGCTGGCATCCGCATTGCCCGGGCGGAAGCGTGCTAGCACTATTGCTGACGATGGCGGGGTTCGCGCTTGTCGAATCTCTCAATGTCCTCAATCTAGCCGTCACCTCGGCGATCGTGTATGACAGTAGGCTGCAACGTCGTTCACCGTTGCCCGGCGGACTGAGCTTCCTAGGCGGGTTGTTCTCCGCGACCGCTGCCGTCGGTATCACCGTCGTGGTCGGTCTGGCTATCTTCACCGAACCGACCACCATCCGACTGACGCCGTGGATGCGATACACGGGCGAGCTGACCCTGGGGATGCTACTCATTTTTGTGGCGTGCTATCCATCCAGAGTGCGTTCCGCCGCGCCGCGCTGGACGTTCCCGGTTATGCGACGAAATCCGTTGCTGCTTGCCGTCTTCGGTGTCGTGCTGGGCTTTGGCCAATCCGCGACCGACGTCATGTATCTGGGCGCCCTCGCGATGCTCAGTACTTATCGGCTTCCGATTTCGGTCTGGCCGGTAGTCGTGATCGCCTATTGCGCGATCGAGTTATGGCCTTCGCTACTGGTGCTTTTCCTCGGGAGCAGGCGAACAGCGCGGGCACGGCGTATTCAACGTCGGATCCTACGAACCGTCACCCGCTTCGGCCCGCTCGTCATACGCGCGTTGTGCCTGAGCGCCGGTTGTGTGCTTGTCGCACATTCGCTCCTGCATTGCGCCGGCATGCGGTGAATCCGTCGATTCTTGATTCGCCGTGCCGAACACACCGGTGGACTGCCGATTTTCCCGACCGACGGGCTGACACTGGCTTATTATTTGACAACCCGGGCCGTTACCCCAAATGAAAACCACTTTCATTAAGCGTCGTCAGCGGGTAGCTTGGCAAGGACGATAAACGTGTTTCGCGTCTGACTCTGCCCCGTTATGCGACCGAGGAGCCCGCGGTGTCTGTCCCCCACTTCTGTGGTGACGGCAGCTGTCGCTGGTGCGTCCCGACGGACCGCGTTGTCCGCACGCTTCACCGCAACCGCGCAACAACGGCACGGCCGGCGAGCACGAGGTGACCGCGCCGATCTGGATGGCCCTGCCGCCGGAGGTGCATTCAGCACTCTTGAGCAGCGGACCGGGCTCTGGGCCGTTGCTGGCTGCCGCAGCGGCCTGGAATGCGTTGAGCGCCGAATACGCCGATGTGGCTGCGGAACTCGCCGCAGTTGTCGGCGCGGTGCAGGCCGGAACATGGCAGGGCCCCAGTGCGGAGTCCTATGCCGCCGCCAATGCCCCGTATGTAGCTTGGCTGGCCCAACAGGCCGCCGACTCGGCAGCCACGGCGCTGCAGCACGAGACCGAAGCCGCCGCCTACACCGTCGCTGTGACGACCATGCCTACACTGGCCGAGTTAGCTGCCAACCATGCCACCCATGCAGTGCTGTTGGCAACGAACTTCTTCGGCATCAATACTGTCCCGATAGCTCTCAACGAGGCCGACTACGTGCGAATGTGGATTCAGGCCGCCACCACCATGAGCACATACCAGGACGTTTCCGCGGCCTCCCTGGCTGCGGTGCCGGTCACCGATGCGGCACCGCCGGTGCTGAAGTCTGACGCCGCGCCGGCTGCCGTCGACTTCTCCCCGGAGAGCATCTACACGGCCTACCAGCAATTCATCCAGGGCCTGGTGTTGCGCCTGTTCGGAATCCCGGGAAACGAGGTGCCCTATCAACTTCCGGCCCTGGAAGCCTTTCTGGCGGCTCCGTCCCTGGAGACTCTCAATGCATTCGTCTTTGCGATGGTTGTCGGATTGTCCATCGACGGGGTGACTTTCGGACTGCCCGCAGCGCTGCTGACGACTCCGGTGCTGGGATTCGCTGGTCTGAGCCTGGCGGGCCTGGGCGGATTGGGCGTATTGAATCGACTGCTGCAGCTGCCTCCGCTCGATTTCGATTTTCCGGAATCTGTTGCGGCGCTGCCGGGTTCGGCCCTCGGACCGCTGCCGGCGGTCGCGGCACCCGGGACGGTGCCGTCACCCGCGCCGGGCGGGATCACCGCTTCGTCGCCAGCATCTACCGCGCCGCCGGCCCCGGCGCCGAGCCCCGCAGCGGCACCGGGCGCACCCGGATTCGGTTATATGGTCTACAGCGGCGGACCTGACGAGGGGGCAGGCCCATCCTTGACCGAAGGCGGCACAGCGAAGGCGCCGGCCGCGGACATCGCCGCGGCGGCAGCAGCGCCGGCCCGGGGGTCCGCGCAGCAGCGCGCACGGCGCCGTCGACGTGTCGTGCTGAGGGATTACGGGGACGAGTACGCGGACATGAACGGTGCGGACGTTGGGCCTGACCCTGTCAGCGCTGCGACGGGTGCCTCCGAGCGGGGCGCCGCACCCTTGGGCTTCACCGGCGCGGTGTCCAGGGCAGAAGACGTCCGTCCCGGGGGGTTGGCTACCGTTGCCGGGGACTTCGGCAACGGTGCGCGCGCGCCGATGCTCCCGCAAACCTGGGGCAGTGAGCCCGGCGAGGAGCCGCGGACACCCGGCGGGCCCGCTGCTGCGCAGCCCACCGACGAGCGATACACATGACCATGCGCGGCTACACCGGCCGACGGCAACTGCCCGACACATCGACAAGGGGGGTGGCGTGTCGCCTTTCGCGGTGACGCCCGAGGCGTTGGGTTCGGCGACAACGACTTTGGCGCGAATCCGTTCGGAGCTGGATGCCGCGCGGCTGGCGGCTGCGGCGTCGACCACCGGCCAGATGGCTGCCGGCGCGGACGAAGTGTCATCAGCGATCTCGGCGCTGTTCGCCGAATTCGGCGCCGAGTTTCACGCCGTTGAAGCGCGAGTCGGCGCTTATCATCAGCAGCTTGTTCAAACGCTGAGGGCAGCAGCCGCAACCTACAGCGCCGCGGAGGCGTTCAATTCGTCAACGCTGGAGATGGTCCAGCGTGAGGTGGCCGCCGCGCTCGACGCGCCCCGCCTGGCGTTGTTCGGTCGCCCGATGATCGGCACGACCGCAACCGGCACGACAGCCACTCTCGCGGCGGCGGACTACGCCACGCTGATCATGGGCGGCACCGGAAACCCGACCCCGGGCTCCGGCTACCTCAACTACGTCTACGACACCTACATCGCTCCTCGGATTGCCCCGCTGACCGGCACGCCGACCGGCCTGACCACCCCCCAGCAGGGCTGGCCGCTGACCGGCCTCAATAGTCTGACGTTCGACACCTCGGTTGCTCGAGGCGTGGAGATCCTCAAGCAGGCGATCGCGGCTCAACCCGCTGGCACAAAGACTGCGGTGTTCGGCTTCTCACAGAGCGCCACCGTCGTCACCAACTATCTGAATGAAATCGCCACCGGTGCCATAGCGAACCCGCCCAACCCGGCCGACTTGAGATTCACCCTCATCGGCAATCCCAACAATCCCAACGGCGGCCTCTTCGAACGCTTCGTCGGGCTCTACATCCCCGGCTTCAACGAGACGCTCGGCGGTGCAACACCCGACTTGGCCTACCAGACCGACATCTACACCATTCAGTACGACGGCTTCGCGCACTTTCCCCGCTACCCCACCAATTTGCTGTCGGTAGCGAACGCCGTTGCCGGTTTGTACTACGACCACCTGGCGCCGACGCCCACTTATATGAGTCTCACGCCCGAGCAGATCGGGTCGGCGGTCGTCGCGCCGGTGTCTCCGGGATCCGGCAACACCACCTACTACATGATCCCGACGCAGGACCTGCCCTTGCTCAGGCCGTTGAACCTACCGCAACCTCTGCTCAACATGGTCCAGCCGCCGTTGCGGGTGCTCATCGACATGGGTTACGGCGATATCGGCGGGCCCAACACCGAATATGCAAACCTGCCCACACCGGCCAGTCTGTTCCCACTCATCAACCCGATCAACGTCGGCGGCTACCTGATCGAAGGAGTCGGCCAAGGAATACAGGCCAATCTGGTGCTGGCCGGGTTGCTCCCGGCATCGGCCATGCCGAACGCGTATCCCTTTGTGCCGTCGCTGGATCCCGGGTTGACGATCAATGTGGGCCAGCCCAGCATCACCGGGGTGTCCGCAGTGACCACCGTCGCTGGTTCGTTGTTACGCGCGCTTCCGATCCCGCCGTTCGGGGCAGGCTAGTCTGCACCCCCGGCGGGAGCGCCCGAGGACTGAATTGAGCGTTCGGGCAATGACTTTCCTCCGAGGTGTGACCTGTCCGTCTGCCAATCGGCACCTCACTTCGCGCTACCACACAGCTATCGAAAACGATTTTCGTTTTGACATTGCACGCGCTACAGTGCAAATACATCGCCGCACAAGAAGACTGGGACTGTTGCATAGATGACCAACTCTGTCGACGTCGATCCGTACGCGCGATCGGCGGAATTCTACGAAGTCATGGCGTTGCCCCACTGGGCGATGAAACGCGATGTCTTGGTGTCTGCGCTGCAGAGCGGCGGGCAGGTGACCGAGCCCGTGCTTGACATCGGAGCCGGAACCGGCTTGTCGACGATCACGATCGCCGACACCATTCCGCACGCAGCTATTCACGCAGTTGAACCATCCGCCGCCATGCGCGCCGCACTGGTGTCACGCGTGCTCGGCCGCAGCGATCTGATTGACCGCGTGACCGTCCATTCCGATTTCGTCGAGGACTTTCAGCTTCCCGAACGCGTGGGCGCCGCAGTGCTTTTCGGCGTGGTCGGATTCCTCGACAAGCAATCCCGCCATCGATTCTGGGACCAGCTGCGCTCGCGACTGACGCCGCAAGCGCCGGTTGTCGTAGAGGTGATGGCGCTCGACCAGCCCATGGCCATACCGGAAATGACGATAGCGCAGCAGCGAATCGGCAGCCGCGACAACGAGGTTCGCATATCCGGCCAGCCGGCCGGCGCCGATGCAGAACTCTGGACCATGCACTACGTGGTGCGCGAGGATCAGCAGGTGATTCGGGAATTCACCACGAACTACACCTGGCGCACCGTGGGTCTCGCAGAGCTTGCCCACGAGGCCGCAGAACACGACATGACTTTCCAAGAACTCCACCCGCTGATCGGCCTGATGCAGCCGCGGTGACCGAGAGTCACCTGAGCCCAGATCCGTTGCTGTGCCGATCAGTTGTGCCGGACGGCCCGACCGGCCCATCGCCGATACCGGTCGAGTTGCGCAGGAAGCGGCGCATTCTCAACCCCGGTCGTCCTGGTGTCGAGCAGCGCAGACCTGACATAGTTTTCCTGGCGCGTTTGATATCCGGATGCGGGCCCACGCCGGCCCGCCGCGGCGTCCGGGTTTCACCAACTGGCCGTTCGCGGGTAGTTGGCCTGTGTGCGCCAATTGGCGCAGCCGGACTCTGGACAAGCCGAACTTGCGCAGATGCCCGCGGGGGACGGCCGACGGCGTCGCGGTTTCGGACCCGTACGGCACTGGCGCCTCGGGGCTGACGGCCCAATTCGGTCAGCGGTCCTCTCGAAAGTCGACGTGGCGCCGAACCACGGGGTCGTACTTGCGCAGGACCAGCCGGTCCGGGTCGTTGCGGCGGTTCTTGCGGGTGATGCATGTGTAACCCGTACCGGCCGTGGAACGCAGCTTGACGATCAGCCGAATCTCGTTGCGCGCCATCAGATTCGCTGCCCTTCGCGGCGCAACCGGGACACCACGGCCTCGATACCGTCGCGGTCGATGATCTTGATGCCCTTGGCGCTGACTCGCAACCGAACTCGGCGGCCTTCCGAGGGCAGGTAGTACGTCTTGCTCTGGATGTTCGGCGACCAGCGCCGACTCGTCCTGCGATGTGAATGCGAGACCGCGTTACCGAATCCGGGTTCCCGTCCTGTGACCTGACACCGAGCAGACACCCCACAACCTCCTGACAGTCCAGCTTATTGAAAATCGTTTTCGACAAGCCCCTGCCCGTGACGGTACCCTGGGACCGGTCTAAATGAAAATGATTGTCGATAAGAGGTGCTGATGCGGAAACCTGTAGTCTTGGTCGCCGGCCAGCAGAACACCGATCCGGTCGTGGGCACCTTGCTGCGCACCTGTGGAACGCTCGTGGTCGAGCATCGTTTCGACGGATACACGGTGCGCCGCATGACGGTCGATCTGCAACACGGCGTGTTGACGACCGCAGAGATCGGCATCGAGCTCGCACACGGATGTGTTTCCTGCACCATCCGCAACGACCTTCTCGTGCTGCTGCGTCAGCTGAGCCGCCGCGATGATGTGGACCGTATCGTGGTCCACCTCGCACCCTGGCTGGAACCGGAACCGATCTGCTGGGCGATCAACAATGTCCGGATCAGGGTGGCGTCCGGCTACATCGACGGCCCTGCGGCCCTTGATGTTCGGATCGCGGCGGTCGTGACGTGCGTCGACTCGTCGCGGTGGCTGCGCCAGGTTCTGGGTGAGGGCGAATTAGACGACGGACGTACCGAGGCGCAGGTGGTGGTCGGACAGGCAGAATTCGCGGATGTCATCGTTCTCAGCGATGTGGAGCCAATCCTGGCCACGGTGCTGCGACGCTTGGCGCCCCGCGCACGGATCGGCTACGGAGCGAACAGAATTGAGCAGGTGCTCGCCGGCCTTGACAGTCGTGCGCGCCGGGGGCGAGACGATGATCCGCACGGCCCGTTGCTATCCGGGCAACCTCCCCTCGAGCCCACCGGCACCGTCCAACTTGTCGAGTTCAGCGCCCAGCGTCCGTTTCACCCCCAGCGTCTGTACGACCGCATGGAGCTGTTGCTGGAGGGAGTGATCCGAACTCGAGGTCGCTTGTGGCTAGCCGGTCAGGACCAGCAGGCGATGTGGCTGGAATCGGCGGGAGGTGGATGGCGGGTCGGTTCAGCAGACAAGTGGCTCACTGCCATGACCGACGCGGAGTTGGCCGGCGTCGACGACGAACGCCGTGCCCTCGCCCAGTTGAGGTGGGACCCCCTGCACGGCGACCGGCACACGGCAATGACGATCCTGGTCTACAGCGCGGACTCCGGCGAAATCCTCGATGGTCTCGGCCGTGCTCTGCTCACCGACGACGAACTCTGCTCCCCCGCTGACTGGGACCGCTATCCAGATCCGTTCGGCGATTGGAGCGAAGACCTCACCGAAACCGCCGATTCTTTCGACGATATGGCCGCCATTCAGAACGCCGACCATCGAGCGAACTAGTTGCAACGAGGGCAATTAGGGGTGGCGCGGTAATCGCGACGGACGGACTCACACCGTGCCGCTGCGATGCCATCGCTCCGACGAGGTCACCGCCGTGGCAGCCGGGGCGGGCCTGCCTGTTCCGTTGGGGGTCCCCGGCGTGTAACAATGTCGCCCGTACGGCGATGACGACGCAGGAAGCCGGTGCGAATCCGGCGCGGTGCCGCCACTGTCATCGGGGAGCGACCCTCACATGCCACGGCCATTTGGCTGGAAGGCGAGGCGAGCGGCGATCCGAGAGCCAGGAGACTCGTGTCATCGCATCCTGCTAACCCGGGGCGGAGCACCCCGGAGAAAGCCGCCACCTCAGATGCTGCGCGTCCTTTGCCACCTCCTGTGCGGTTGGCCGTACGACGCCTGTGCAAATTTTTCCGACCGGCGGTCACCGTACTGGCGAACGAATAAGGGAGAGCAAGCATGTCGTTTGTGACCGCAAGTGCGGATCTGATGCAGAGCGCAGCACAAAATCTGTCGGGTATCCGCCGAGCGCTCGCCGATGCCGCCGCGACGGTTTCGGGACCCACCACGGGAATCGCGGCCGCAGCTGAGGACGAGATCTCCATCGCGATCTCGTCGTTGTTCGAGAACTTCGGCCGGCAGTTCCAGTCGGTCAACTCACACGCGCTGGCGTTTCATACCGAGTTCGTCAGCTCGATGAATTCCAGCGTCGGGGCCTACACAAGTGCCGAGGTCGCCAACGCGCAGCAGAACCTGCTCGGCGCACTGGGCTCATCCCATGCACCCGCGGCCGCGACTGCCGTCGACCCGATCACCCGGTGGGAGCAGGTCGTCGCGACGACGGCGCAGAACGCCGAGACGGTGTTCGGAGCCTCGCGGGTCGGCCTGAACACGTTCACCGGTGGCATCAACCACCTCGTCACCAACCCCGCGGGCTTCTTTGCCAAGCTGCAGGCTGCTGCACAGGCGATACCCCTGGTCGGTGCCCCCAGAGACCTCGCACTCGCGGTCACCCAGCACACGCTTGGCGGTATCACCCAGACGATCTCCGACCCGGTGACGTACGTGCCCAACGCGCACAACGAAATCTATACCGGGCTGATCGAGAGTTTCCTCCCCGACGGGCCGGTGGGAGTAGTGCTCACTGAAGTCCTGAACTTCGCAGCTTCACCCTTGAGCGGCCTGCTCATGGGTGCCGTGGGTCCATTCGCAAGCCCCGGCGTCGCGCTGCTCAACAGCGCCGGCGGCGTCCTCGCCGATATCACCGGCGGCAATGTGACGGGGGCGCTCACCGGCCTGTTGAACACACCGGCCAACGTCGTTGACGGTTTCTTCAACGGGGCCACGTTGAACCTGGATCCCCTTGCGCCGCTAGTCAACCAGTTCATCAGCGGTCCCACCGGGGGCACCGAACAAGTCACCGGCTTGAGCCTTGGTTTCGGTGGCCTCTTCAGTCCGGGGCAGGTTGTGTACGGTGCCGCCGGACCGATCTATAACGGCGTCGGCGGTTCGCTGTTGAACTCGATCGGAGTCGAGCTCACTTTCACTGAAGACGAGTTCCAAGGCATCCTGCCGATTCCCGCGCTCCCGGTCGGTCCGATCGCGGCGACGGCGAATCTGTTCAGCATCGTCGGACAGATATTCGGCGGCGGCTTGGAGCCGCCTCCCCTGCCAGTCGAGATGTAGGCAAACTCTCGGCGAACACCTGCCTCAGCGGTAGAAATGGTGCCCACACGGCGCGGCATCTTCCGCTGGGGCAGGCTATGCCGACCCGGACGCAGCAGGGGTCGGCTGATCGCGCCGAAGTTGCCAGCCTCGGGCACGCAACCGCTCTTCCCAGAACCTGGTATAGGTCCCCTGGTTTGCGACCAGCTGCTCGTGACGTCCGCGTGCGCTGATCCGACCGTCATCGAGGACAAGAATCTGGTCGGCGTCTATCACCGTCGAAAGTCGATGTGCGACAACGATAACCGTGCGCTCGTGAGCTAGTTCGCGGATGGCTGCGGCCACGGCGGCCTCGTTGACGGCATCGAGCGCGGCCGTAGCTTCGTCCAGGAGCACGACCGGCGCATTCTTGAGCAACGCGCGGGCAATCGCGACACGCTGCCTTTCCCCGCCCGAGAGCGCCGACCCCCCTTCGCCAACGCGTGTGTTCCACCCGTTGGGCAGCCGGTTGATGACTTCGTCGAGCCGGGCGATGCCGGCAACGTGGGACAGCTCGGCTTCTGCGGCATCAGGATCGGTCATCCGCAGGTTGTCAGCGATGGTGCCGTCGAAAAGGTAAGCGTCGTCGAATACTTGCGCGGTCAGGTGTGCGACTGCGCTGGTGCCGAGTTCGCGTACGTCGTAGCCGCCGATGCGGATGCTGCCGTCGTCGACGTCGAAGAAGCGGGCAATCAGTCTGAGCAACGTCGTCTTCCCGGCGCCGGACGGGCCGACGATCGCGGTAAGACTGCCGCTCGGGATGGTGGCGTCGACGCCGCTTATGACCTCGTGGCTCGAATCGCGGTGGTGGTACCCGAATCGCACACCACGCAATTCGATGTCCGCACCGGCGGGCGTCGCCGCTCGGTCGGGCTCCGGCAGCGGTGGCACGGCCAGCAACTCGCGCACTCGAACGATCGCGTCGGCGTTGACTTGTACGTGACCGGCCAGGTCGCCGAGCTGAGAGATCGGATCGATCATGCGCAACGTGATGATGAACAGCCCGATCAGCGTCGGCACCGCAAGATCGCCGCGCAAGGTCAGGGCGACCGTCAACCCGATGATCGTGGTAACGACGAGTTGCATCGTCCCGAAGCATCCAATCAGTCCCCACGCACCGCGGATAGTCAACCGCGACTGCGAGTGTTGTTGCTGGACAAGGGATTCCTCGAGCGCGCCCAGCGATCGACGGTCCAGCACCCCATACGCTCGCAAAGTCGGCTGCTGGCGGGCGAACTCCACGATGCGGGACGCGGTCGCTGCCACGTCGTGTTCGTACTGGGCGTCGTTGCGGTGCACGATGCCCATATACATCTTCAGCGACAGCGCGCACAGCACGGCACCTACGGTCAGAGCGATGCCAATGCGCCAGTCGCTCAGATAGCTGCCGATGATCAGCGTGGCCGGTGCGGTCACTCCGACGATGATGTGCCGCAGCATATGCGCCGGGAAGTCCGCGACGTCGGTCGCATCCTTGCTGACCAGACGTCCGACCGGACCGGTGCGGTCCGCACCGAACCAGCCGATCGGCAAGGTGGCCAGGTGATTTCCGATTCGGGTATGGAAACTGGTCAGCACGTCAGTGCCGACCAGGAACCCCAGTGATGTGCTCCACGCGAGCAACGCGTGGTGGGCTCCGACCGTTACCGCGATCGCCGCGATCCATGACCACAGCTGGGCCCATGCGACTGGCCGTTCGAACAGTGTGCCGAGCAGCGGTACGACCAACAAGAAACCGATGCCCTGGAGAACTCCCTGTGCACCTTGCAGTACCAGCATGGTGCGCAGGTGGCGGCGCCCGCGGGCATCGAGCAGCTCGAGCAGATGCCGAATGATGGTGATCAACGGTCGACCTTCAGTTGTTGGGCAACAACGTGTTCGGCTTCTCTCTCGTGCTTCCACAACCGTGCGTAAATGCCGTCGTTGTCCAGCAGGTCGCGATGCGCACCCTGTTCGGCGATCCGGCCGCCGTCCAGCACGACGATGGCGTCGGCACTTTGAATCGTGCTGAGCCGGTGCGCGATCACCAACACCGTGCGGCCGCGGGTGACCTCGGTCAGCGCGTCTTGGATGCGTGCTTCGCTTTCGGGGTCGGCGCTCGCGGTCGCCTCATCCAGCACCAGAATCGGGCGGTCCGCCAGGATCGCGCGGGCAATGCAGACCCGCTGGCGTTCACCCGCTGAAAAGGCCGCGTCCTGTCCGATCATCGAATCGAACCCCCGTGGCAATTGCCCGATTTTCCCCAAGATCTGAGCTTTACGCGCGGCCTCCCGCACCGTCGCGTCGTCGGCGTCGGGACAGCCGAGGCGGATGTTGTCGCGGACACTCATCGCCAACAGGTGTGCGTCCTGGAACACAAAGGCGACTTGCCGGTAAAGCTCTGCCGGGTCGATGCGACGCAGGTCGACTCCGTAGAGTTCGACCGAGCCCTCGCCCGGATCGTTGAACCGGGGAAGCAGCTTGGCCAGGGTGGATTTCCCGGAACCGGACGGTCCGACCAGCGCGGTGAGGGTACCGCGGGCCAGGCTCAAATCGATCCCGTCGAGGGCGACAGTGTCTCCGTATGAGACACGCACGCCCCGCATCTGCACCACCGGGCCGGGCGCCTCGGCGTCGATTTCAGCCGGGTAGTCGGGGGTGGGAAGGTCCGGGGTAGCCAGCAAGTCGCGGATCTCCCCGTACACCTTCAGCGCGGAGACCAAGGGCTGCACCGACATCAACAGCGACATCCAACCGGACGTGATGACGGTGCCGAACACCAGGAAGGCGATGAAGTTCTGCAACGAGAGATCGCCGTTGGCCGTGAGGATTCCGCCCGCCGCCGCGACGCCCAGCAGGATGCTGGGCGGCGAGAGCAGGATTTCGGCAATCACACTCGCGACGCTGGTAGCTTTCGCCCAGTCGAGGAAGAAACGCGCGAATCCTTGACATACGTCCTGGAAGTGCCGGCTCGCTGTTCCGGGCGTGCCAAACGATTTCACGACGCCGATGCCGTTGACGAATTCCACCGCTGCGCCGTTCAGACGTGCCAACCATTGCAAGAACTCTGGATACTTGGTTTCGGCGCTGGCCATCGCGCGTTGGTATGCGGCCAGCCCGGCGAACACCGGAAGCAATGTCACCAAGGCCATGCGCCAGTCCAGGTAGAACAGGTAGATCAATGCCACCAGTGGTGGCACCACGGCCGCACTCAGCTCGACAATCGAATGCGCAACAAGGCGGTGCAGCGCAGCCACATCATCTTCGACCGCTTTCTTCACCACGCCGGAGTTTCGCTCGTCGAACCAGCTCAGCGGTACGCGGCCGAGCTTGACCAGCAATTCCCGCCGGATCTGAAACGACACGCGAATATCGGCCAGATGCGTCATCACTCCGGCGGCGAATACCCCCAACTGCTTTGCTGTCAGCGCACCGATCGCCACAATGACGATGGGCCATACATCGGTGTCGCCGACGAGTAGCCGACGACTGACCTCCACGACGACGAACAGCGGGGCCATCCCGGCCAGCGAGCTGACCGCGGCCAACAAACCGCACGCGATCAGCGTCACCCGGGCGGATTTCAGGATTGCCGGCGCTTGCGCGGGCCTGCTGTCGCTGCGCGGACGCACGCATCCCCTCCGTCCGAATGATTACTGCCCTGCGGTCATCGCTGTCAGGATTCGCCTCACCAGTGGAGTTGAACGAGTCCCCGATCGTCCGTTCTCCGATGAGGGTAACCGGGGTGGACGGGCGTCCGGCCGTCGCCAGACCACCACCGAGGCGACCACGACGGCCCCGGCCTGCACCGCCCTCGACAGGAGCACGGCGCGGCGCAGGTCGATCACGGTCGGCGAATGCCCGTCCCCCAGCGTCGGGCGGATCTGCAACTCGTGGCGGTATTGGGTGGGTCCGCCCAGCCGCACCCCCAGCGCACCGGCGAACGCCGCCTCGACGACGCCGGCGTTCGGGCTGGGATGCCGGGCCGCATCGCGACGCCAGGCCCGCACCGCGGCTGTCGGGGACCCGCCCACCAGCGGCGCGCAGAGCGCCACCAGTCCCGCGGTCACCCGCGCCCCGACGTAGTTGGCTGCATCATCCAATCGTGCCGCGGCCCAACCGAATCGGAGATAGCGCGGGGAGCGGTGCCCGACCATCGCATCCAAGGTGTTGACCGCCCGGTATCCCAGCACCGCCGGCGCACCGCCCACGGCCGCCCACAGCAACGGCGCCACCACCGCGTCGGAGGTGTTCTCCGCCACCGACTCCAGCGACGCACGCGTCAAACCCGCCTCGTCCAACGCTGCCGGGTCACGTCCGCACAACGACGGGAGCAACACTCGCGCACCCTCGACGTCACCGCGCTCCAGCATCGCCGACATCCGGGAACCGGTGCGCGCCAATGACGTTCCGCCCAGCGCCACCCAGGTGGCCAACGCGACGGCCGTCGGCGAGCGCACGCGGCGTTGCAACATCACACCCGTCAGACCCGCCACGCCGACCAGCACACCCACGTGCACTGCGCCGGCGAGCCGAGCGTCTCGGTAGGTCAGCCGTTCCAGCTTCGCGGCCACCGCGCCGAACAACGCCACCGGATGCCCGCGGCGCGGGTCGCCGAACACCAGGTCGGCCAGATATCCGGCCCACACACCGAGCATCCGGGCCGGTGGGGTCGATGCAAGCATTCCGGCAGCGTCTCATACGTGATGTACTCGATCCCATGGGCAAGGATCCGCAATGAAGCGGCCGGCGACCAGGGTCGCCGACCTGTTGAACCCGGCGGCGACCCTGATGCCGGCGGCGAACGTCATCATGCAGTTGTCCCTGCCGGGCGTCGGCTACGGCGTGCTGGAGAGCCCGGTGGACAGCGGCAACGTCTACAAACATCCGTTCAAGCGGGCCCGCACCACCGGCACCTACCTGGCGGTGGCGACCATCGGCACCGACGCCGACCGCACCCTGATCCGCAAGGCCGTCGACACCGCGCACCGGCAGGTGCGTTCCACCGCGACCAGCCCGGTGTCCTACAACGCTTTTGATCCGAAGTTGCAGCTGTGGGTGGCCGCCTGTCTGTACCGCTACTTCGTCGAACAACACGAATTCCTGCACGGCCCGCTCGACGACACCGCAGCCGAGCTCGTATATCAGGACGCCAAGCGCTTGGCCACCACGTTGCAGGTGCCCGAGCGCATGTGGCCGGCCGACCGGGTCGCCTTCGACGAATACTGGAAGCGTTCGTTGGACGATTTGCATATCGACCCGCCGGTGCGCGAGCACCTGCACGGGGTGGCGTCGATGGCCTTCATGCCGTGGCCGGTGCGGGCGCTGGTCGGGCCCTTCAACCTGTTCGCGACCACGGGTTTCCTGGCCCCGGAGTTCCGGGCGATGATGCGGCTGGACTGGTCGCCGTCCCAGCAGCGCCGATTCGAGTGGCTGTTGGCCGCACTGCGGCTTGCCGACCGGCTGATACCGCACCGACTCTGGATCCTCGGCTACGAGCTGTACCTGCGGGACATGCGGTCTCGCGCGCGCCGCGGCCGGCGGATCGTCTGAATTACCGGCCCGCCCGTTCGCCCGTCCGCCCCGTTCACCCGCCGACTGCGCAATTCACGACGCCGGACCGGCGTGTCGCGTCGTCAAATGCACAGTCGGCGAAGCAGTTTCAGCGTACCGTCGCAAAGAACTTGCGGAGGTCCTCGACGAACAGCTCCGGCTGCTCGAAGGCGGCGAAGTGCCCGCCGCGCGGCATGGTGGTCCAGTGCGTGATGTTGAAGTTCGGCTCACACCAGGAGCGCGGCGCGCGCAGCACCTCTTTCGGGAACGCCGCTACGCCCGTAGGTATTTCGACCCGGGTGTGGTCTCCCCACACCTTGAAGCTCTCCCAGTACAGGCGCGCTGAGGACGCACCGGTGCCGGTCACCCAGTACATCATCACGTTGTCCAGCAACTCGTCTCGAGTCAGCACGTTCTCGGGATGCCCGTCGCAGTCCGTCCATGCCCAGAACTTCTCCACGATCCAGGCCAGTTGGCCCACCGGCGAGTCGACCAGCCCGTAGCCCAGCGTCTGCGGTCGGGTGGACTGCTGCTTGGAATAGCCGGTGCCTGATCTACGGTGCTCGGCGAGTGCGGCCATCGCCGCCTGCTCCTCCGCGGTGGGGTTGGTCAGCGACTCTTTGGTCGGGGTGCCCAGCGGCATGTTGAGGTGAATCCCCGCGCAGTTCCCGCCGTTGCGGCCGATCTGGGTGGTGACGGCCGCACCCCAGTCGCCGCCCTGGGCGCCGTAACGCGCATAGCCCAGCCGCAGCATGAGTTCGTCCCACACCTGGGCGATCTTCGGCACGCCCCACCCGGTGCGGCCCGGTTTGCCGGAGAAGCCGTACCCGGGCAGCGACGGGCACACCACGTGGAAGGCGTCCTGGGCGCGGCCACCGTGGGCGGTGGGGTCGGTCAGCGGCTCGATCACCTTGTGGAATTCCACAATCGAGCCCGGCCATCCGTGGGTGATCAGCAGCGGGAAGGCATCCTCGTGCGGCGACCGCTGGTGGATGAAATGGATGTCGAGGCCGTCGAATTGGTCGATGAACTGATCGAAGCGATTCAGCGCCGCCTCGCGGGCGCGCCAGTCGTAGTCGCCGGCCCAGTACGCGGCCAGGTCGCGGGTGTAGCGCAACGGGATGCCCTGGCTCCAGTCGTCCACGCATTCGGCCTCGGGCCAGCGGGTGCGGGCCAACCGTGCCTGCAGATCGTCGAGAACGTCGTCGGGAACATCGATGCGGAACGGCTTCACGCTATTTCTGCGCGTCCTTGATCAGGGTGCTGATCTGCTCGAGCAGTTCGCGCATGTCGGCACGCATGGCGTCGACCGCCGCGTACAGGTCGGCTTTGGTCGCAGGCTGCTGATCGGACGACAGTGGCCGCACCGGCGGTCCGGACGTCTGCCTGTTGCTCTGAGAGCCAGATGAGTCGCTCACGCCCACGAGCGTGCCATACCGGGGCAAACACGTCCAAGGGGTTGTCCCACCCCCACACCGGTGCGGTGCCGGGACGGGTCAGGGCGCCTGCCGGAACGCCCGGTTTCCGTACCGGTCCAGCGAGACGAACTCGCCGACCGGTCGACGCGACGTGGGGCCGTACTTGCCTTTGGGCCAGCCCATCGGAATCACCGCGACCGGCGTGATGTTCCAGGGCAAACCCAGAGCACGCTTAGCCGCGAATGTGCTCCACAGCGGCATGGTGATCAACGCCGCGCCCAACTCGGCCGCCCGCGCCGCCAACAGCAGGTTCTGCACTGCGGGATAAATGGAACCGTAGGCACTGCTGACTGCGATCGTCGGATACGGCGCGATGACGCCTTTGAGGCAGGCCACCACCACAACGGGGATCTCCTCGAAGTGATCGGCCTGCCACCGGACAGCCTTTTCGATGCGCAGCATCTTCTCGTCCATCCGCTTTTCCAAGGCGCGCTTGTAGATTGGGCCGAACACGTTCATGGCTCGGCGGTTCAGCCGGGCGAGTTTCGCGACGGCCTCGCGGTCCTTGAGGACGATGAACTCCCAATTCTGCGCGTTCGAACCGGTGGGCGCCTTCATCGCCAGTTCGAGCAGATGCAAGACGAGCGAATCGTCGACGGGGTCGCTCTTGAGCCGACGGATGGCGCGCTGCGTGCGCATCGCCTCTTCGAGCGGCATGTTCAGGGGTTCGTGCTGACTCATGCCGTTGATTCCAGCACGGCACGGCGCCGGACGAAATCCGCGCGTATCGCGCGGGTTCTCAACCGCCCATGTTCTGGACGGCGGTATCGAGGTCTGCTGCCAGCTCTGCCAGTTCGCGGTCGGCGAAGTCGACGCCGCCGGCCCGCTCCTGGAGTTCCGCGCGCGTCACGATCTGCAGGGCCCCGCGATAGTTCGGCGACGCGAGTTCGGCCGGAGTCTTCACTTCGATGCGGCCCTCAAGCAAAATCAGTGCAGCGTCCGCGTCTTGGTGGGCCAGCAATTGCCGGACGTCGTCAGCGTCGATCGCCATGGGAGCAGCTATGCCCCGCTCCGCGGCAGTCTAAGCACCAACCCACCGAATCGAACGGGACGCGACCGGTCAAGGCCGCAACGCCACCCGGATGCAGCCGTCGGTCTTGTTCTTGAACAGGTCGTAGGCAAGCACGCCCTTCTCCAAGGGCAAGTCATGCGTGATCAACTTGGCGGGATCCAGGTCGCCCTGCTGGACGTAGTCGAACAACCGCTTGACGTAGCGCTGCCCGTGTTGCTGGGACGTCTTCAAGGTCAGGCCTTTGTTGGTCAGCACGCCCATCGGGAACTTATCGGTCAGGCCGTAGACCCCGAGCACCGAGACCACGCCGCCCTTTCGGCACGCCAAGATCGCTTGGCGCAGCGCACTGGCGCGATCAGTTTCCAGCCTCAGCAACTGTTTTGCCCTGTCGTAGAGTTGCTGCAACCCGGTGCCGTGACCTTCCATGCCGACCGCGTCGATGCACGCATCCGGACCTCGGCCACCGGTCATTTCCCGGATCGTTTCGTGCACGCTGTCGACCGCGGTGTAGTCGATCGTCTCCAACCCGAAACCGTTGCGCGCCAGCGCTAACCGCTCCGGGAATCGGTCAATGACGATGGCACGCTCAGCGCCGAGCAGCAGTGCGCTGCGGGCCGCCATCAAGCCGACTCCCCCGGCTCCCCAGACAGCAACCGTGTCGCCACCGGAGATATCGCAGAAGTCGGCGCCCATGAAGCCGGTGGGCACCGCGTCGGACAAGAACAGCGCCTGCTCGTCGGTGATGTCGTCGGGAATGGCAAAGCAGTTCGCGTCGCCGAACGGCACCCGAACGTATTGGGCGTGTGAGCCCGCATAGCCGCCGAATGGGTGGGTGTAACCGTAGATCCCGCCCGAGGGATAGCCGAGCAGCGGCTGTTGCAGTTCGGCGTTGGGATTGGTGGTATCGCAGCAGGCGTACAACTCGTGGTCGCAGTACCAGCAGTTGTCGCATGCGATGAACGACGGAACCACAACGCGCGCACCAACTTTGATGTCGCGTACCTCCGTACCTGTCTCGACCACCACTCCCATGAATTCGTGGCCGAAGACGTCGCCTTCGCGCATGCCTGGCAGGTAGCCGTCGATGAAGTGCAGATCCGAACCGCAGGTGGTGGTCAACCGGACTTCGACGATCACGTCGTGCGGATTGAGGATTTTCGGGTCGTCGACGGTCTCCACCGACAGGTCGTTGACGCCGTTCCAGCACAGTGCGCGCATGTCAGTCTCTCCTCTACCGCGCGGAGTTCCGCGCGCTCGGGTTGGAACGCAGCGTGGGGACCTCGCCGGTCTGCAGCAGCGCACGCGTCCGGTAGAGGATCTTGTAGATCGCACCACCAGTCAGCAATGCCGGCACCGGCGACTTGACGCGGAGAGTGACCTCGGTACCCAGGTCGCGCGGCGCGGCCTGATAGCTGACCACGATCTCGTTGCCGTCGCTGGTACCGACGTACCTGATGCGACCGGACTCGACGGTCAGCGTGGACTCCCAGCCGGCATCAGGCCCCTGCTGTAAGCGCCACCGGTAGCGGTCGTCGTCGGTGTGCTCGACGTCGGCGATCTCGCCGAGCACGACCGACAACTGGTCGGGGTCGGTCCAGAACTGTTGGACGCGCTGCACGGGGACCGCGACGGTGACCGTCTGCGCCGTGGCTGGGCCAGACTGCGCGTCGGCGACCTTGCGCACCACATTCTTCACCGGTTCCAGCACCTGTCTGACTGCTGAATTCACATCGGGCTCCTCCCGTTGAGGCGTGCGATACCCGCCCAGGCACCTGCGAAACGGAATAGCCGATGTCAGCTTCGGCGAAGGCGCCGGCTCTCGCCACCTTCGCGTGGCGTCACTGACGGGCGCCCTGTTCTTCGCCTTCCTTGATGCCGCCCCAGAAGTTGTCGGCGTCGGCGCGCCGAACGTCGCGCGACTTGCCCCGCCAATCGCGTACGGACCGCGTCAGCCCACGGTGGGTGGCCAGCACGCTCGTCCGCGAGGCGGTGTAGTTCGAAGTGCTCCCAGCGGTCGAACCGATCTCCGAACCGGTGGCGTAACTGTCCTGATTCGCACCCATGAAAACGAAGGTCCATCCCGACTTCCGCAGGCGCGCAATACGATCGAAGATCGCTGGCGCCGTCCACCGCCGGCTGGCGTTTTCCAGGCCATCGGTCATGATGACGACCAACTGATCCGCCGGGTCAGCGCCGGAGCGCTCGGAATATTCCTCGGCGCGGTCCAGCATCTCTGCGATCGCGTCGTACAGGGGCGTCATCCCGCGCGGAAGGAACCGACCGGCGATCGAACCGACCCGATCCAGCGGCTTGGCGTCGACGAGCACATCGTGGACGTCCGCACCGTCGAACTGGACCAGCGTCAGGGTTGCCTGTCCTTTCTCCCTGCGTTGTTCGGCGATGAACCCGTCGAAACCCTCTACCACGGCTTCGGCGATCACCTTCATCGATCCGGACCGGTCCAGCAAGAACCAGATGTCTGCGCGAGAGCTCTCCGGGGTGGATCGCCGACCGAGCAACGCCTCTAACTTCGCGATCCGTGCCAAGAGTTGCGCGACGTCACGATCCGCTTGATCCGCCATGGCAGTCCCCCCTTATCAACCTCAGTAATTGTCAGTAAGACCATAACAGGTAATTGTCTTTTCGACAAATATCCGCCTACGATGGCTCTCGTGACGAGCCCGAGAAAGCGCTCCGCGGCAGGCTACGACTCGTCGCGTTATCCGAACTTCGCCGTCACCGTCGACATCGTGATTCTGACCTTGCGAGATGGCCGCCTGCAGGTGCTGCTGGTGCAGCGCGGCGGCGAACCGTATGCCGGCACATGGGCGTTGCCTGGTGGATTCAAACGGCCCGACGAGACACTCGACGATGCGGCCCGACGCGAACTGCGTGAAGAGACCGGGGTGACCGCACCCAAGCACTTGGCGCAATTCGGTGCGTACGGCGACCCGGGACGCGACCCGCGCACCAACGTCGTCACGGTGGCATATCTGGCGGTGACGCCCGATCCCGGCATCCTGCAGGCCGGCACCGATGCCGTAGCGGCCCGGTTATGGCCGGTCACTGACGCGGTTCAGCACCTCGAGCTGGCGTTCGACCACCGCCGAATCCTGTCCGACGCCGTAGACCGAGCGGCTGAACAGCTCGAACAGACAAACCTCGCGACGGCTTTTGTCGGCGAAACTTTCGCGCTGTCGGAGCTTCAGAGTGTCTACGAGGAGCTCTGGCAGGCCGACATCGACCCGGCCAACTTCCGGCGCAGCCTCACCACGCCGACACCGGGGGCCGGCCGGGCCGCCACATCGGACAGCTACATCGAGCCGACGGGGCAGCGAGCCAAATCCAGCCCGCGCGGTGGCCGACCACCTGAGCTGTACCGCGCCGGCGGCGCGTGGCAGACCCAGCCACCGGTGCGGCGTCCGCGCAAGCTGAAAGAGCCCCCTGGCAACTAACGCGGTAAGTGGGCGCGGACGGTATCGAACCGCCGACCGCTGGTGTGTAAAACCAGAGCTCTACCACTGAGCTACGCGCCCTTATGCCCCGGCGCAGGCTACACGCCGAACCGCTGACGCCCCAAAACGGCACCGGCGATACCGATTTTCACGAGCAGTCATGCCCCGGCCCAGGTGCAGCGGGGCCACTGTGACAAACCACCCACTCACCCCCGCAAGGCCGCCAGCGCCGAACTCCACACCGCACGATCACGAGCCTCCCCCGGCTGCTTCATCTCGGCGAACCGCACCATCCCGGAGCGGTCCACTACGAACGTGCCTCGGTTGGAGATGCCGGCCGCGTCGTTGAACACCCCGTAAGCCTGGCTGACCGCACCGTGCGGCCAGAAGTCCGACAGCACCGGAAAGGTGAACCCGCTCTGCACCGCCCAGATCTTGTGCGTGGGCGGCGGTCCCACCGAGATGGCCAGCACGGCGGTGTCGTCGTTCTCGAATTCCGGCAGGTTGTCGCGCACCGCGTCCAACTCGCCCTGGCAGATCCCGGTGAACGCCAGCGGAAAGAACACCAGCAGCACGTTCTTGCGCCCGCGATAGCTGCTCAGGGCGACGGGCTGCTGATTCTGGTCGCGCAGCGTGAAGTCGGGGGCAGTCGCTCCGACGTCCAGCATCAACGCTTCCCGGCCCGCGACTTCGGTTGCACCAGTCGGGAAGCGCTCCAATTACCCAGGTTCACCGACGACGTCGGCATCAGGCCGGCGGTGGGCGCCGCCTCGGCGATGTCGGCGGGCAGCACGTGACCAGAGCGGCCGGTCTTGGGCGTCAACACCCAGATCACCCCGTCTTCGGCGAGCGGGCTGATCGCGTCCATCAGGATGTCCACCAGGTCACCGTCACCGTCGCGGTACCAGAGCAACACGACGTCGACGACCTCGTCGGTGTCCTCATCGAGCAACTCGCTGCCGCACGCATCCTCGACGTCAGCGCGGATTTCGTCGTCGGTGTCTTCGTCCCAGCCCCACTCCTGGACGACCTGGTCTCGTTGGATGCCCAGTTTGCGAGCGTAGCTCGGGGCGTGATCCGCCGCGACCACCGTGAACCTCCTTCAACCGACCTCACGACAAGCGATGGAGGCTATCGTCGCACAGCCATCGCCGAGTTGATACGGCTAGCCCACGCACAGTTTCTGCGCCGTGGCCGTGACGTTGTTGAACGGTCGACGTATTCGATGAACTCGGCCGTTGCTGCGTAGGTAGCGATCGGACAGACCCGCGCGCTAAATGAAACCCCGGCAGGAGTCCACCGCTCGGGATTTCGCCTTATTGAACGCCTCCACCCGCCTGTTGAACTCCGAGGGCCCGGCATGGGTCGAGATGGCGTTTGCCACCGCCCGGGCCGCGTCGGCGTAGGCGTTGAACGCGTCACGCTGCTCCGGGGAGAGCGCAGTGTTGAGGCTGCCCGTGACCGCGTTGGCGCCGCTGTTGAGCGCGTCGATGGCCGGTCCTTCGGTGGGACCGGTGTTCTTTCCCGCGTTCAACGCGGCGACGTAGGCGTTGACCTTGTCGATCGTGTCGGACACCGCATTTGCCAGCGCCCCGCACGAGCCGCGGATCATGCTGGTCGTCACAGATTGCTGGCGCTGGGACTCCCGGGAGCTGGACGTCACTGACGACGCCGACACCGACGCCGACACCGAGGACCGGTAAGCCGGGGCCACATTGGTATCAGCAGCGCCGTTGCCGTCGGCGACCTTCGTACAGCCGACGATCCCGATCGCGACCAGGGCGGTACAGCCCACTGCAAGAGCGCCTCGCCTGGGGAACTCCCCCACGTGGCCGCGACGGGCGGCACGCCTTCCCATTTGCACGGAACGTGACGTTACCGGGTCACAAACCGAACTGCCCATACCTACCGACTTAGCTGTGCCGTCCGGTGGGTATCCGCCAGAGACGGAAGTGCGGCACGATAGAGGGGCGATCGATAAGTAGCGACCCTGCCACCTACAGGAGTAGTGCGTTGACCACCGAGTTCGCCCGCAACGATCTGGCCAAAACCTCAAGCAGCACAAGCGAACCCGATCGCGTTCGGGTGATCCGCGAAGGGGTGGCGTCCTATCTGCCCGACATCGATCCCGAGGAAACCTCGGAGTGGCTGGAGTCTTTCGACGAATTGCTGGTGCGTTCGGGACCGGCACGGGCGCGTTATCTGATGCTGCGAATGTTGGAACGGGCCGGCGAGCAGCGGGTCTCCATCCCGGCGCTCACCTCAACCGACTACGTCAACACGATCCCGACCGAGCTGGAGCCGTGGTTTCCCGGCGACGAGGACGTCGAACGGCGCTACCGGGCCTGGATCAGATGGAACGCGGCGATCATGGTGCACCGCGCGCAACGGCCGGGGGTTGGCGTCGGCGGTCACATTTCCACGTATGCGTCCTCGGCCGCGCTCTACGAGGTCGGTTTCAACCATTTCTTCCGCGGCAAGTCGCACCTCGGTGGCGGCGACCAGGTGTTCATCCAGGGACACGCCTCCCCCGGCATCTACGCCCGCGCCTACCTCGAGGGCCGGCTCAGCGAAGACCGGCTCGACGGCTTCCGCCAGGAACACAGCCACGCCGGCGGCGGGCTGCCGTCCTATCCGCACCCACGGCTGATGAGCGACTTCTGGGAGTTTCCGACGGTGTCGATGGGACTCGGGCCGCTCAATGCCATCTACCAGGCCCGGTTCAACCACTACCTGCACGACCGCGGCATCAAGGACACCTCCGATCAGCACGTCTGGTGCTTCCTGGGCGACGGGGAGATGGACGAGCCGGAAAGCCGCGGCCTGGCCCACGTAGGTGCGCTGGAGGGCCTGGACAACCTCACGTTCGTCATCAACTGCAACCTGCAGCGCCTCGACGGTCCGGTGCGCGGCAACGGCAAGATCATCCAGGAGCTGGAATCGTTCTTCCGCGGCGCCGGCTGGAATGTGATCAAGGTGGTGTGGGGCCGCGAGTGGGATGCCCTGCTGCACGCCGACCGCGACGGTGCGCTGGTGAATCTGATGAACAGCACCCCGGACGGCGATTATCAGACGTACAAGGCCAACGACGGCGCCTATGTGCGCGACCACTTCTTCGGCCGCGACCCGCGCACCAAGGCGCTGGTCGAGAATATGAGCGACTCGGAGATCTGGAACCTCAAGCGCGGCGGGCACGACTACCGCAAGGTCTA
Source organism: Mycobacterium sp. NGS61 (assembly GCF_059812325.1). Taxonomy (NCBI): domain Bacteria; kingdom Bacillati; phylum Actinomycetota; class Actinomycetes; order Mycobacteriales; family Mycobacteriaceae; genus Mycobacterium; species Mycobacterium sp. NGS61. Next base: position 251,903 of record NZ_JCALCL010000003.1, on the reverse strand, counting down.
TGCCGCCTACCACGCCGCTCTGACCCATAAGGGCCAGCCCACGGTGATCCTGGCCAAGACCATCAAGGGTTATTCGCTGGGCGCCCACTTCCAGGGCCGCAACGCCACCCACCAGATGAAAAAACTCGCGCTGGAAGACCTCAAGCGGTTCCGCGACTCGATGCGCATCCCGATCAGTGACGACAAACTCGAAGAGGACCCGTACCTGCCGCCGTACTACCACCCGGGTCCGGACGCCCCGGAGATCCGCTATCTGCTGGACCGTCGCCGCACCCTCGGCGGCTTCGTGCCCGAGCGCCGCACCAAGGCCAAGGTGCTGACGCTGCCGGGTCGCGACACCTATAAGGCGCTGAAGAAGGGGTCGGGCAAACAAGAAGTCGCCACCACCATGGCGCTGGTGCGGACGTTCAAAGAACTGTTGCGCGACAAGGAAATCGGGAAGCGTATCGTCCCGATCATTCCGGACGAGGCGCGCACCTTCGGGATGGACTCGTGGTTCCCGTCGCTGAAGATCTACAACCGCAACGGCCAGCTGTACACCGCCGTCGACGCCGAATTGATGCTGGCCTATAAGGAAAGCGAAGTCGGCCAGATCCTGCACGAGGGCATCAACGAAGCCGGCTCGGTGGGCTCGTTCACCGCGGCCGGAACGTCGTACGCCACGCACAACGAGCCGATGATCCCGGTCTACATCTTCTATTCGATGTTCGGGTTCCAGCGCACCGGCGACGGTCTGTGGGCGGCGGCCGACCAGATGGCTCGCGGGTTTGCCTTGGGCGCCACCGCCGGACGCACCACGCTGGTGGGCGAGGGCCTGCAACACGCCGACGGCCATTCGTTGCTGCTGGCCGCCACCAACCCGGCGGTGGTGTCCTACGACCCGGCGTTCGCCTACGAGATCGCCTACATCGTGGAGAGCGGTCTGGAGCGGATGTTCGGCAAGAACCCGGAGAACGTGTACTTCTACATCACGCTCTACAACGAGCCCTACGCCCAGCCGCCAGAACCGGAGAATTTCGACCCCGACGGCCTGCTGCGGGGCATCTACCGTTACCGCGCCGCCAAGGAAGAACTCGGCAGCAGTGCGCAGATCCTGGTGTCCGGGGTGGCGATGCCGGACGCGCTGAAGGCGGCCGAGATGCTCGCCGAGGAGTGGGACGTGGCCGCCGACGTGTGGTCGGTGACCAGCTGGGGCGAGCTGAACCGCGACGGCGTCGCCGTGGAGAAACACCGGCTGCGTAATCCGGACCAGCCGCCGGGCGAGGCCTATGTGACCAAGGTGCTGGCCGACTGCCGCGGCCCGGTGATCGCGGTGTCGGACTGGATGCGCGCGGTCCCCGAACAGATCCGGCCCTGGGTGCCGGGCACGTACGTCACCTTGGGCACGGACGGGTTCGGGTTCTCCGACACCCGGCCTGCGGCGCGCCGCTACTACAACACCGACGCCGAATCGCAGGTGGTCGCGGTGCTCGAAGCGCTGGCCCGCGACGGCGAGATCGACCAGTCGGTGGCGGTGAAGGCCGCCAAGCAGTACAAGATCGACGACGTCCTGGCCGCTCCGGAGCAGACCTCCGATCCCGGCGTGGCCTGAGCCCGCCGGAACGTCGCGCCGGCCATTGGGGGAACCTTCCAGAAAAGCGGCGTAGCTTTTAGGGATGGACGACAAACAGTCCGCCCCGCGGGAGCGCCCGAAGTCACCACTGGAGATGTTGGACGCCGTGCCGGACTCGCTGCTGCGGCGGTTGAAGCAGTATTCGGGAAGGCTGTCCACCGAGGCCGTTTCGGCCATGCACGAGCGGCTGCCGTTCTTCGCCGACCTGGAAGCCTCGCAGCGCGCCAGCGTCGCGCTGGTGGTGCAGACGGCGGTGGTCAACTTCGTCGAGTGGATGCAGGACCCGCACAGCAACGTCAGCTACACCGCACAGGCCTTCGAGCTGGTCCCGCAGGACCTGACCAGGCGCATCGCGCTGCGCCACACCGTGGACATGGTGCGGGTCACCATGGAGTTCTTCGAAGAAGTGGTGCCGCTGCTGGCCCGCTCCGAAGAGCAGCTGACCGCGCTGACCGTGGGCATCCTGAAGTACAGCCGCGATCTGGCCTTCACCGCCGCCACCGCCTACGCCGACGCCGCCGAGGCGCGTGGCGCCTGGGACAGCCGGATGGAGGCCAGCGTCGTCGACGCCATTGTGCGCGGGGACACCGGCCCCGAACTGCTGTCCAGAGCCGCCGCGCTGAACTGGGACACCACCGCACCGGCCACGGTGGTGGTGGGCACTCCGGGACCCGGCCGCGACGGGGTCGACGGCGACAGCGAGCGGGCCAGCCAGGACGTCCGCGACATCGCCGCCCGACACGGCCGGGCGGCCCTCACCGACGTGCACGGCACCTGGCTGGTGGCCATCGTCTCCGGTCAGTTGACCCCCACCGACAAGTTCTTGAAGGAACTTCTGGAGGCGTTCTCCGACGGCCCGGTGGTGATCGGCCCGACCGCACCGATGCTGACCGCGGCCTACCACAGCGCCAGCGAGGCCATCTCCGGGATGAACGCCGTCGCCGGCTGGCGTGGTGCGCCGCGCCCCGTTCTGGCCCGTGAGCTGCTGCCTGAGCGGGCCTTGATGGGGGACGCATCGTCGATCGTGGCCCTGCACACCGATGTCATGCGCCCGCTGGCCGACGCCGGACCCACCCTCGTCGAAACCTTGGACGCTTTCTTAGATTCCGGCGGCGCGATTGAGGCCTGTGCCAGGAAGTTGTTCGTTCATCCAAACACGGTGCGGTACCGATTGAAGCGGATCACCGACTTCACCGGCCGCGATCCCACCCAACCACGGGATGCGTACGTGCTGCGCGTGGCGGCGACGGTGGGCCAGCTGAACTATCCAACGCATCCCGCTGGCGCCACCACTATTTCCATCCCGCCGCTTCCGTCCCCGGTCAGAGCGGGTATTGTCGCGCCTTCCGGCCGATAGTGATTTAGCCAACAGATCGCGGGTGTGTCTCAAACATGTAGCTTACGGAGCTATTTTGTAGGAGGTATACAAAAACCTAAGACGAGGTTCATAATCTGTTACACCCCGTAAAAGCGTCTTCACAGTGTTCTCTTAGACACGTGATTGCATTGCTTGCGCCCGGACAGGGCTCCCAGAGCGAGGGAATGCTGTCGCCGTGGTTGGAACTACCCGGCGCCGCAGACCAGATCGCCGCCTGGTCGAAGGCCAGCGGCCTGGACCTGGCACGGCTGGGTACCACGGCGTCGACCGAGGAAATCACTGACACCGCGATCGCCCAACCGTTGATCGTGGCGGCCACGCTGCTCGCTCACCAGGAGCTGACCAGGCGCGGGCTGCTCGCCGGCCAGGACACCATCGTGGCGGGTCACTCCGTGGGAGAGATCGCCGCCTACGCCATCGCCGGCGTACTGGCCGCCGATGACGCCGTCATGCTGGCCGCCACCCGTGGCGCGGAGATGGCCAAGGCCTGTGCCGCCGAACCGACGGGGATGTCCGCGGTGCTCGGCGGCGACGAGACCGAGGTGCTCACCCGACTCGACCAACTCGACCTGGTCCCGGCCAATCGCAACGCCGCCGGTCAGATTGTCGCGGCCGGACGGTTGACCGCACTGGAGAAACTCGCCGAGGACCCGCCGGCCAAGGCCCGGGTGCGCGCGCTGGGTGTCGCCGGCGCCTTCCACACCGAGTTCATGGCTCCGGCCCTGGACGGGTACGCCGCAGCCGCAGCCGGCATCGCCACCGCCGAGCCCACCACCGTGCTGTTGTCCAACTACGACGGCAAGCCGGTCGCCGACGCCGCCGCGGCGATGTCGTCCCTGGTTTCTCAACTGACCCGGCCGGTGCGCTGGGATCTGTGCACCGCGACTCTCGGTCAGCACGGAGTCACGGCGATCGTGGAGTTCCCGCCCGCGGGCACTCTGACCGGGATCGCCAAACGCGAACTTCGGGGGGTTCCGACGCGAGCCGTCAAGTCACCCGCAGATCTGGACGAGCTGGCGAATCTCTAGCCGCCCGCTCCCGCCAGAAGAATCAACAGCACGTCAAATCGGTTTACACACAACATATTACGAAGGGAACTAACTGTGGCCGTCAGTCAGGAAGAAATCATCGCCGGTATCGCCGAGATCATCGAAGAGGTCACCGGCATCGAGCCCTCCGAGGTCACCCCGGAGAAGTCGTTCGTCGACGACCTGGACATCGACTCGCTGTCGATGGTCGAGATCGCTGTGCAGACCGAGGACAAGTACGGCGTGAAGATCCCGGACGAGGACCTCGCCGGTCTGCGTACCGTCGGTGACGTCGTCGCCTACATCCAGAAGCTCGAGGAAGAGAACCCCGAGGCCGCCGAGGCGCTGCGCGCCAAGCTGGAGACCGAGAACCCCGAGGCGGTCGCCAACGTCAAGTCCAGGCTGGAAGCGGACAGCAAGTGACCAAGCCTTCCACTGCTAATGGCGGTTACCCCAGCGTTGTGGTAACCGCCGTCGCGGCGACGACATCGGTCGCGCCGGACATCGAGAGCACGTGGAAGGGTCTGTTAGCCGGCGAGAGCGGCATCCACGTCCTCGAAGACGAGTTCGTCACCAAATGGGACCTACCGGCCAAAATCGGTGGGCACCTGAAGGAACCCGTCGACAACCACATGGGACGTCTCGACCTGCGGCGCATGTCGTACGTTCAGCGGCTGGCCAAATTGCTCAGCGGGCAGCTGTGGGAGACCGCGGGCGCACCCGAGGTCGATCCCGATCGCTTCAGCGTCGTGGTCGGCACCGGCCTGGGTGGCGCCGAGCGGATCGTGGAGAGCTACGACCTGATGAACGAGGGCGGCCCCCGCAAGGTGTCGCCGCTCGCCGTTCAGATGATCATGCCCAACGGCGCCGCGGCGGTGGTGGGCCTGCAGCTCGGGGCGCGTGGCGGGGTGATCACTCCGGTGTCAGCCTGTTCCTCGGGTTCGGAGGCCATCGCCCACGCGTGGCGCCAAATCGTCATGGGCGATGCGGATTTCGCCGTCTGCGGCGGGGTCGAAGGGCCCATCGAGGCGCTGCCCATCGCGGCGTTCTCGATGATGCGGGCCATGTCGACGCGTAACGACGAGCCAGAGCGCGCGTCGCGACCGTTCGATAAGGACCGGGACGGCTTCGTGTTCGGCGAGGCCGGGGCACTGATGATCATCGAGACCGAGGAGCACGCCAAGGCTCGCGGCGCCAAGCCGCTGGCCCGATTGATGGGTGCCGGTATCACCTCGGACGCCTTCCACATGGTGGCGCCCGCTGCCGACGGTGTACGCGCCGGCCGGGCGATGCAGCGTGCGATGGAGCTGGCGGGCTTGTCCCCCGACGACATCGACCACGTCAATGCGCACGGAACCGCGACACCGATCGGTGACGCGGCAGAGGCCAACGCAATCCGGGTAGCCGGTTGCGAGAAGGCCGCAGTTTATGCGCCGAAATCGGCGCTCGGGCACTCGATCGGCGCCGTCGGCGCGCTCGAATCGGCGCTCACGGTGCTGACCCTTCGGGACGGTGTCATCCCACCGACACTCAATTACGAGACCCCCGACCCGGAGATCGACCTTGATGTAGTCGCGGGTGAGCCTCGCTACGGCGAGTACCGCTACGCCATCAACAACTCGTTCGGGTTCGGCGGTCACAACGTGGCGCTCGCGTTTGGGCGCTACTGAAGCTGAATAGTGGTGAGTCGCGTGTCCCGGCACAGCCGGGCTCGCGATCACCATTAGCACGGAAGGAACAGAGGCACAGGCCATGACAGAGCTGGTTACCGGGAAATCCTTCCCGAATGTGGTCGTTACCGGCATTGCCATGACGACCGCCTTGGCAACCGACGCCGAGAACACCTGGAAGTGTTTGCTCGACGGCCAAAGTGGCATTCGCACCCTCGAGGATTCGTTCGTCGAGGAGTTCGACCTGCCGGTCCGGATCGGCGGACACCTGTTGGAGTCATTTGACGACCAACTGACGCGAATCGAGTTGCGTCGCACGGGTTACCTGCAGCGGATGTCCACCATCATGGGCCGGCGGGTGTGGGAGAACGCCGGTTCGCCGGAAGTCGACACCAACCGGTTGATGGTCTCCATCGGCACCGGCCTGGGCTCGGCCGAGGAGCTGGTTTTCGGTTACGACGAGATGCGCACGCGCGGCTTCCGGGCGGTCTCTCCGTTGACGGTGCAGAAGTACATGCCCAACGGGGCCGCCGCGGCGGTGGGCCTGGAACGGCAGGCCAAGGCCGGGGTGATGACGACGATCTCGGCGTGCGCGTCCGGCGCCGAGGGCATCGCGCACGCGTGGCAGCAGATTGTGCTCGGCGAAGCCGACATGGCGATCTGCGGCGGCGTGGAAACCAAGATCGAGGCGGTGCCGATCGCCGGCTTCGCCAACATGCGCATCGTGCTGTCCACCAACAACGACGATCCGGCCGGTGCGTGTCGGCCGTTCGACAAAGACCGCAACGGGTTCGTGTTCGGCGAGGCGGCTGCGCTGATGGTGATCGAGACCGAGGAGCACGCCAAGGCGCGCGGGGCGAACATCCTGGCCCGCATCATGGGGGCCAGCATCACCTCGGACGGCTTCCACATGGTGGCGCCTGACCCCAACGGCGTTCGCGCGGGGCATGCGATCTCGCGGGCGATCCAGCTGGCGGGTCTCACCCCGGCCGACATCGGCCACGTCAACGCGCACGCCACCGGCACTCAAGTCGGTGACGTGGCGGAGGGCAAGGCCATCAACAACGCGCTCGGCAGCCACCGGCCGGCGGTCTTCGCACCCAAGGGTGCGCTCGGCCACTCGGTGGGCGCGGTCGGCGCGGTGGAGTCCATCTTGACCGTGCTGGCGTTGCGGGACCAGGTGATTCCACCGACGTTGAACCTGGTCAACCAGGATCCGGAGATCGATCTGGATGTGGTGGCCGGCAAGCCGCGGTCGGGCAACTTCAACTACGCGATCAACAACTCGTTCGGATTCGGCGGTCACAACGTGGCGATCGCCTTCGGGCGCTACTGATCGGCACCTCAAGGAAACGCCAAGCTTCGTCGGATAAACAGAGCATCACCCGGAGACTAGGAGACCCGCGATGACAATCATGGCCCCCGAGGCGGTTGGCGAGTCGCTCGACCCTCGCGATCCGCTGTTGCGTCTGAACAACTTCTTCGACGACGGCAGCGTGGAACTGCTGCACGAGCGGGACCGGTCCGGTCTGCTCGCTGCGGCGGGGACGGTCAACGGTGTCCGCACCATCGCGTTCTGCACCGACGGAACCGTGATGGGTGGCGCCATGGGCACCGAGGGTTGCCAGCACATCGTCAACGCCTATGACACCGCCATCGAAGAGCAGAGCCCGATCGTGGGCATCTGGCACTCCGGCGGTGCCCGGCTGGCCGAGGGTGTGCGGGCGCTGCACGCGGTCGGCACGGTGTTCGAGGCGATGATCCGGGCATCGGGTTACATTCCGCAGATCTCGGTGGTCGTCGGCTTCGCCGCCGGCGGCGCCGCCTACGGTCCGGCCCTGACCGATGTGATCGTGATGGCTCCGGAGAGCCGGGTGTTCGTCACCGGCCCCGACGTGGTGCGCAGTGTCACCGGCGAGGACGTCGACATGGCGTCGTTGGGCGGTCCGGAGACACACCACAAGAAGTCCGGCGTGTGCCACATCGTCGCCGACGACGAACTCGACGCTTATCAGCGTGGTCGCGAGCTGGTCGGATTGTTCTGCCAGCAAGGGCATTTCGACCGCAGCAAGGCCGAAGCAGGCGACACCGACATCAAAGCGCTGCTGCCGGAGTCGGCCCGCCGCGCCTACGACGTGCATCCGATCGTCACCGCGATCCTGGACGACAACGCGCCGTTCGCCGAGTTCCAGGCCAAGTGGGCACCGTCCATCGTCGTTGGGCTCGGCCGGTTGTCGGGCCGGACGGTGGGTGTGATCGCCAACAATCCGCTGCGGCTGGGCGGCTGCCTGAACTCCGAAAGTGCCGAGAAGGCAGCGCGTTTCGTGCGGTTGTGCGATGCATTCGGCATTCCGCTGGTGGTTATCGTGGACGTGCCGGGGTACCTGCCCGGTGTCGACCAGGAGTGGGGCGGCGTGGTCCGCCGCGGCGCCAAGCTGTTGCACGCGTTCGGTGAGTGCACCGTGCCGCGGGTCACCCTGGTCACGCGAAAGATCTACGGCGGGGCCTACATCGCGATGAACTCCCGCTCGCTGAACGCCACCAAGGTGTTCGCCTGGCCCGACGCTGAGGTTGCGGTCATGGGGGCGAAGGCAGCCGTCGGCATCCTGCACAAGCGCAAGCTGGCCGCCGCGCCGGAGCACGAGCGCGAGGCGCTGCACAACGAGCTGGCCGCCGAGCACGAGCGCATCGCCGGTGGGGTGGACAGCGCGATCGACATCGGTGTGGTGGACGAGAAGATCGACCCGTCGCACACCCGCAGCAAGCTCACTGAGGCGCTGGCCCAGGCCCCCGCTCGCCGCGGTCGGCACAAGAACATCCCGCTGTAAACTCCCCGCCTCCCCCGCCTCTCCCGCCTCTCCCGCGAGCAGACGCAGAATCGCACGTTTTCCGGTGAAAACGTGCGATTCTGCGTCTGCTCACCAGTAATCCCCAGCGGTGACTGGCTCTCGCGAAACGGCTGCCTCAGGCTTTCGCTGTGCACTCCGAGGCGATATCGCTGCTCGAAAGATCAGGCGGGTTCGCCACCACTAAACAACTGCTGACGGTCATGACTCGCCAACAGCTTGATGTGCAAGTCAAGAATGGCGGACTCGTTCGCTTGTGGTACGGCGTCTACGCAGCACAGCAGCCAGATCTGTTGGGCCGCCTGGCAGCACTTGACATGTTTATGGGACGGAAAGCTGTCCCATGCTTGGGCACAGCAGCGGCGTTATACGGGTTCGACACCGAAAACACTGTCGCTATACACGTTCTCGATCCTGGCGTGCGAATGCGTCCCACTGTCGGTCTGATGGTTCATCAACGCCACGGCGCCCGATTGGATTCGGTCGCAGGACGTCTGGCAACCGCCCCCGCCTGGACAGCCGTCGAGGTCGCAAGGCAACTACGCCGGCCGCGAGCTCTAGCGACTCTGGATGCCGCATTGCACTCAAAACAGTGCACGCGCAACGAAATTGAGATCGCCGTCGCCGAACAGCGCGGGCGCCGAGGCATCGTCGCGGTGCGCGAACTACTGCCCTTCACCGATGGACGCGCCGAATCGGCAATGGAAAGTGAAGCTCGGTTGGTCATGATCGACAACGGGCTGCCGGTTCCCGAACTTCAATATCCGATCTACGGTCGCGACGGCGAACTGTGGCGAGTCGACTTTGCTTGGCCGCAAGCGCGGGTCGCGGCCGAGTACGAGAGTATCGACTGGCATGCAGGGCGCACCGAGATGCTCAACGACAAGGTGCGCTCCGCGGGGATCCAGGAGGTCGGGTGGACGATTGTCCCGATCGTGATCACCGACGTCCGGCGCCAACCGCGCCGCATGGTCGAGCGCATCGCTAGTCACTTGAGACGCGCAGAAATCGCCAGCTGAAGGGGCACCAGCCTCGCCGAGCAGACGCAGAATCGCACGCGGGGTACCCGCGTCGTGCGATTCTGCGTCTGCTCGCCAAAAGGGGCTAACCCACCAGCGCGCGGGCCTCTTCCTCGGTCTCGACCGACGGACCGGAGCCGGGCAGCGGTTTGCCGGCGACTTCCGGGGTGAACAGCAGAGTGATCACACCCACCAACCCCGCGGCCATCAGCATGTAGGCCGGCACCATCGTGTCGCCGGTGCTCGATATGAGCGCTTGGGCGATCAGCGGCGTGATGCCACCGACGGTGGATATCGACAGGTTGTAGGAGATGGCCAGCGCGCCGTAGCGCACCTTGGTGGGAAACAGCGCGGGCAGAGCCGACGGCGTCGTGCTGTCGAAACACAGTTCCATCAGTCCGACCAACAGCACGCCGCCGAAGATCACCGGATAAATGCCGCCGGAGCGCATCAGCAGAAACGCAGGGATCGAGGCCACGATCAACAGGACGCAGCCTGTCCGCATGATGGGTTTGACGCCGATCCGATCAGACAACCGGGCGACCAACACGATGGTCGCCATCAAAATCGCCAGGGTAGTCACGATCATCACCAGTGCGGCTGTTTCACTAACGTGCACAACGGTTTTCAGGTAAGTCGGCAGGTAGCCGGTCACCATGAAATCGGCGACCTGCGACGTCAGCACCAGCGCGGCGCAGATCAGCATCGGCCGCCATTGCTCCACCACGGTGCGCCGGAACTGGCTGCCTTCTTCGGTGGCTTCCGCGCGCTCGTTCAGTTGCTTGAATGCCGGGGATTCGTCCAACCGCAGCCGCATGTACAGCGCGATCAAACCCAGCGGCGCGGCCAGCAGCAGTGGAACCCGCCAACCCCAGGCCAGCCAGTCGTCCTCAGGCAGCCAGGCCTGCAGCCCGGTCACCAGGAATCCGGCGAACACGAAACCGATCAAGTTGCCCAACGGCAGGAAACCGACCAGCATGCCGCGCTTGCGGTCCGGTGCCTGCTCCACCAGATAGGTCATCGCGCCGACGAATTCGCCACCGGTGGACAGCCCCTGAAACACCCGGGCGACGATAAGCAATATCGGCGCCCAGATGCCGATCGCGCTGTAACCCGGAAGTAGACCGCTCATCGTCGTACCGGCCGTCATCATCAGGATCGTGATCACCAGCACCCGCTTGCGCCCGATCCGGTCGCCGAGCGGACCAAAGATCATGCCGCCGATCGGACGTACCACGAACGCTGCTGCCAAGGTGCCGAACGTGGCCAGCAGGTGCACCGCGCTGACACTGTTGCCGGGGTAGAACACCTGCGCGATCGTGGTGGCTATATAGCCGTAGACCCCGAAGTCGTACCACTCCATCACGTTTCCGATCGCGGTGCCCGTGATGGCCTGCTTCATCGCAGCCGGATCGGTGACGGTGATCTCGTCGCGCGACCATCGGCGGCTCCCGGAGGTCTTCATCGAAACCTTTCGTACCCGAACCGCGCGGGATTGAACCCGCTAGTCCACGGCTGCCAGGAACTCCTGCGCAACCGCCAGTGCCTTCGCGCGGTCGCGTGGCACCAGACCGATCCGGGTGCGCCGATCCAGGATGTCGTCGACACCTAGCGCACCCTCGTGCGTCACCGCGTACTCGAACTCGGCCCGGGTCACGTCGATCCCCTCGGCAACCGGTTCGGTTGGCCGCTCACACGTGGCGGTCGAGACGACATTCGCCGCCTCGGCTCCGTAGCGCGCCACCAGCGATTTCGGCAGTCCAGCACCGGGTCCGGCCGGGCCCGGGTTGGTGGGGGCGCCGATCAGCGGCAAGTTGCGCGTGCGGCACGGACCGGCGTGCAGGTTTCGCACGCTGATCGCCCGGTTCAGCACATCCTCTGCCATGTACCGGTATTCGGTCAGCTTGCCGCCAACCACGCTGATTACTCCGCTCGGTGACTCGAAAATGGCATGGTCGCGCGACACATCCGCGGTCCTGCCGCCGCCGGTGTCGATCAGCGGCCGCAGACCGGCATAGGACCCGATGACGTCGGACGGCGCGACCATGGTCCCCAGTGCGGTGTTTACCGTGTCCAGCAGGAACGCAATCTCCTGCGAAGAAGGTTGTGGCACATCGGGAATCGGGCCGGGCGCGTCCTCGTCAGTCAGTCCGAGGTAGATGCGGCCGAGTTGCTCGGGCATCGCAAACACAAATCTGTTGAGTTCACCCGGTATCGGAATGGTCAGCGCCGCTGTCGGATTGCCGAACGAAGCCGCATCGAAAACCAGATGCGTTCCGCGACTTGGCCGTAATGTCAGCGCCGGGTCGATGTCACCACCCCATACCCCCGCCGCGTTGATCACTGCCCCGGCGCGCACCTCGAACGACTGTCCGCTGCGCCGATCGGTCAGCCGCACCGTGTTGGCCGTCGCCTCCGATGCCGCGACATGGGTCAGGATGCGCGCCCCGTGTTGCGCTGCGGTGCGCGCGACGGCGGTGACCAGCCGGGCGTCGTCGATCAATTGCCCGTCGTAATTGAGGAAGCCACCCGCCAAACCGTCCTGCTGCACCGTCGGCGCCAGCTCCACGACCCGCCGTGCCGAGATTCGGCGCGACCGGGGCAGCGTCGACGACGAGGTTCCGGCCAATATTCGCAGCGCGTCACCCGCCAGGAAGCCGACGCGGACCAGCGCCCGGTTGGAGTGTTTCATCGCCGGCAGCAGCGGGACGAGTTGCGGCATCGCGTGCACGAGGTGAGGAGCGTTGCGCGCCATCAGGATTCCCCGCTCGACCGCACTGCGGCGGGCGATGCCCACGTTGCCGCTGGCCAGGTAACGCAGACCACCGTGCACCAACTTTGAACTCCACCGGCTGGTGCCGAACGCCAGGTCGTGCTTTTCCACCAGCACCGTGCGCAACCCCCGGGACGCGGCGTCCAGCGCGATACCCGTCCCGGTGATGCCGCCGCCGATGACCACGACGTCGATCCCGGCACCATCGGCGAGGGCCTCCAGGTCGCCGGTCCGTCGGGCGGCGTTGAGCGCGGTCAGGTTCTGCATCAGGACAGGTATCCGTTCAGTGTGTAGGTGAGCTGGGTGGCAAGCGCTGCGTCGTCCAGGATGGGTTTGACGATGTCGGCGGACTGGATGGTCGATTGCGCGATCAGCAGGATCATGGTCGCGAACTGGCGCGGATCGCCCGGGCGGACGCTGCCCTCCTGCTGCGCTGCTTCCAGTCGCTTCGTCAGTCCCTCGATCAGGAACTGCTGGCTGGTGCCCAGTCGCTCGGTGATGTAGACGCGCGCCAATTCGGAGTGCATCACCGACATGATCAGGTCGTCTCGACGCAGCCGGTCGGTCACTGCGACAACCTGCCTCACCAGAGACTGACGATCGTCGCCGTCGAACGGCACGTCCCGCATCCCGTCGGTGATGTGGTTGGTCAACAAGGTCGACATGATCGACTGCGTGTCGGGCCAGCGGCGATACACGGTCGGGCGGCTCACCCCGGCGCGCCGGGCGATCTCGGCCAGAGTCACCCGATCGGCGCCGTAATCGACCACACAGCTCGCCGCCGCCGCCAGTATGCGATCCCCCGCATCCACCGAGGAGTCGTTACTCATTGACAGCATGTGTAATACTGTAACGCATGACGCACGCTGAGGAATACCTTCCGCCGATGAAATGGAACGCGTGGGGGGATCCCGCGGCGGCCAAACCGCTCTCAGACGGAATCCGGTCTATGCTCAAACAGGTTGTCGGACTTGAGGATTCGCAAGAATCCGAACTCGGCCTCGACGAGGTTCGGTTGCGCCCGTCGGCCTTGACGCAAGCTGACCAGGACGGCCTGGCCAAGATCGTCGGCGCCCAGTACTTCCGCACCGGGGACCACGACCGGGTGCTGCGGGCCGGCGGCAAGTCCACTCCCGACATGTTGCGCCGCAAAGACCGGGGCCTCCAGGATGCGCCCGATGCGGTGCTACTGCCCGGCGACGACGACTCGATCGCCGAAATACTGCGCTACTGCTCCGACCACGGCATCGCGGTCGTCCCCTTCGGCGGCGGCACCAACGTCACCGGTGGGCTGGATCCCACCCGCGGTCGGTTCAACGCGGTGATCTCGCTGGATCTGCGCCGGTTCAACGAGCTGCACTCCCTCGACGAAGTGTCGGGCATCGCCGAACTGGGCGGCGGCGTCACGGGGCCGGAAGCCGAACGCCTGCTGGGTGAACATGGCTTCTCACTGGGACACTTTCCGCAGAGTTTCGAGTACGCCACCATCGGCGGTTTCGCGGCGACCCGGTCTTCGGGTCAGGATTCGGCCGGCTACGGGCGGTTCAACGACATGATCCTGGGTTTGCGGATGGTGACACCGGTAGGCACCTGGGATCTCGGCCGGGTGGCGGCGTCGGCGGCCGGGCCGGATCTCCGCCAGCTGGCGATCGGCTCGGAAGGCACCCTGGGCGTCATCACCAAGGTCCGGTTGCGGGTGCACCGGGTGCCCGAGACCACCCGCTACGAGGCCTGGTCGTTCCCCGACTTCGCCACCGGCGTCGCAGCGTTGCGCGCCATCACCCAGACCGGCACCGGACCGACCGTCGTGCGACTCTCCGACGAGGCCGAGACGGGTGTCCGCCTGGCCACCCATGAAACGATCGGCGAAAACCAGAACACCGGCGGCTGCCTGGGACTGACCCTGTTCGAAGGAACCGAAGAACATACCGCAAGCCGGCACGCCGAGACCCGCGCTCTGCTGGAAGCCCACGGTGGCACGTCGCTGGGCGCCGAACCCGCCCGGGCCTGGGAGCACGGTCGGTTCAGCGCGCCGTACCTGCGCGATTCGCTGCTGGCCGCCGGCGCGCTGTGTGAGACGCTGGAGACCGCCACCGACTGGTCCAATATCCCGGCGCTGAAAACCGCTGTCACCGAAGCGATTACGAATTCACTGGCCGACTCGGGCAGCCCCGCACTGGTGATGTGCCACGTGTCGCACGTCTATCCGACGGGTGCGTCGCTGTACTTCACCGTGGTCGCGGGGCAACGTGGCAACCCGATCGAGCAGTGGTGGGCCGCCAAGAAGGCCGCCTGCGATGCCATCATGGCCACCGGCGGAACCATCACTCACCATCATGCGGTTGGTGCCGACCACCGGGCCTGGATGCGCGACGAGGTGGGTGAGCTGGGTGTCGAGCTGTTGCGCGCGATCAAGGCGACCCTGGATCCCGCCGGAATCCTCAATCCGGGCAAGCTGATTCCATGACCCGAGACAAGCCGGCCATCGGCCGGTTGGGTACGCGCGAGATCAACAAGGTCACCGCGCTGACCAATCCGTTGTCCGGGCACGGCGCCGCCGTCGAGGCGTCGCAGCGTGCGATCGCCCGGTTACACCATCGCGGTGTGGAAGTCATCGAGATCGTCGGCGAGAACGCCGAGGACGCCCGGTATCTGCTGGCCGCGGCCGTCGAGAAGGGCACCGATGCGGTCGTGGTCACCGGTGGAGACGGCGTCATCAGCAATGCGCTGCAGGTGCTCGCCGAGAGCGATGTGCCGTTGGGCATTGTCCCGGCCGGCACCGGCAACGACCATGCCCGCGAATTCGGTATCCCGACAAAGGATCCCGAGGCCGCGGCGGACATCGTGGTAGCCGGGTGCACGGAAACCGTTGACCTGGGCCGGATCACAGGTCGTGGCGGCGGTAGAGACTCGGTCAAGTGGTTCGGTACCGTGGCGGCGACGGGATTCGATTCGCTGGTGACCGACCGTGCCAACCGGATGACGTGGCCGCACGGCCGGATGCGGTATTACCTCGCGATGCTCGCCGAACTGTCCCAGTTGCGCCTGTTGCCTTTTCGGCTGGTTCTCGACGGCAAGCAGGAGATCGAGGCCGACCTCACCATGACCGCCTTCGGCAACACCCGCAGCTACGGCGGCGGTATGTTGATCTGCCCCAACGCCGATCGCAGCGACGGCCTGCTGGATCTGACCATGGTCAGATCGCAGTCGCGCACCAGGCTGATCCGTTTCTTCCCGACCGCCATCAAGGGCACCCACGTGCAACTCGACGACGTGACGACGGCCCGGGCCAAGACCGTGGAAGTCGAGTGCCCCGGCATCAACGTCTACGCCGATGGGGACTTCGCCTGCCCGTTGCCCGCCGAGATCTGCGCGGTGCCGGCCGCACTGCAAGTGCTGCGACCCAAGCAGGTGTAACGGGCGGGTCACCGCACGCGAAGTCTCTGGCATGTCGAGTTTCGGTAGGACCGCGTTGATCGGTTCGGCAGCCGTATTGGCCTCGCCATTCCTGGCGCCTGCGGCTCAGGCGGGCGAAGTGGCGTCCTGGAACGGTGAATACGTCATGGTACTCGGCGCAAACGCGAAGTCCGGCACCAGCATTGCGGCCGGACAGAACGAATCTGCACACCGCAGCACCGTCTCCCTGACCTCGAGTTGCTCGGCGGGTGTCTGCATGGCCACCGTCATCAACCCGTCGCCACCGAAGAGCGAATTCATGCCGAAGACCGTCGAATTCACCTGGAACGGGGCCCAGTGGGTGCGCGAAATGACGTGGAAGTGGGACTGCCTCCTGCCCGACGGCAGCGTCGAATACGCTCCCGCAAAGTCGATCACGGTGTACACGCCGGGGCAATACGGCATCCTCACCGGTGTGTTCCATACCGACATCGCCAGCGGCGCATGCGCGGGCAACGTCGACATCCCGGTGTCGGCGAAACCCGTTGAAACACCGGTCGGATGAGGGCGAGCTGTTAGCCCACGCCCCGGCTGAGCCAGGTCACTTCACCGCTGTCGCCGCCGTCGCGATACGCCTCGAGCGCTTCGTCCCAGGCTGTACCCAGCACCGAATCCAATTCAGCGGCAAGGGTATCGGCGCCCTGGGCCATCATCGTCCGCAGTCGCATCTCCCCGACCATGATGTCGCCATTGGCGCTCATCGCCCCGCTCCACAAACCGAGCTGCGGGGTATGGCTGAACCGGTGGCCGTCGACGCCGGGACTGGGATCCTCGGTCACCTCGAACCGCAACACCGACCACGAGCGCAATGCGTTCGCCAACCGGGCCCCCGTCCCCACCGGCCCCACCCAGTTGGTGACAGCGCGCAACTGCCCGGGCATGGCCGGCTGCGGGGTCCACACCAGGTTCGCCTTGGCCTGCAGGGTCGACGACAACGCCCACTCCACGTGTGGGCATACCGCCGCGGGCGAGGCGTGCACGTACACCACACCGGCCGTAACGTCGGCAAACTGATTCGACGCACGCATGTTTTGCTCCTTCGGTTCCACGAGGGACGTCTTCCCCAACGACCTGGTGAACTCGATAGAGCAATTATTCGTGTGTCTTGCGTGTCTATTGTGCCTTGTGATGCCTATGTTGCGCTAGTGTGCATTTTCCCCGGCGGCCTGCTCGGCCAGTACCGCGTCGGAAAGCGCTGGCCACAGCTCTAGCGCCCAGTCCCCGAAGTCCCGGTCGGTGAGCACCACCAGCGCTACGTCCGCCGCCGGATCCACCCAGATGAAGCCGCCGGATTGACCGAAGTGGCCGTAGCTGCGCGCCGAGTTGCGCCCACCCGTCCAGTGCGGTGACTTCGAGTCCCGCAGTTCGAAGCCCAACCCCCAGTCGTTGGGGCGCTGGGAACCGTATCCGGGCAACACCCCGTTGAGGCCGGGAAACTGCACGGTGATCGCGTCGTCGTGCATCTGCGCCGACACCGTTGCCGGACGCAGCAGGTCGCCGGCGAACAGCACCAGATCATCGACGGTGGAACCCGCCCCGAACCCGGCCTTGGCCGCGCCACCGTCCAGCCGGGTACTGGTCATGCCCAACGGTTCGCACACCGCCTCAGTCAGGTAACGGGTGAACTCGATCCCCGACTCCTGCTCGATCGTCTCGGCCAGCACCGCGAACCCGTAGTTGGAGTAGATCCGGCGGGCACCGGGTTTGGCCAGCACATCGCCGGTGAGCATGGCCAGTCCCGATGCGTGCGCGAGTAGGTGACGCACGGTGGACCCGGGCGGTCCGGCTTCGGTATCGAGGTCGACGACGCCTTCCTCGACAGCGATCTGCGCGGCGCGCGCCACCAACGGCTTGGTCACCGACGCCAGCGCGAACTCGCGCGCGGTGTCTCCGTGCGTCACCAGCACCCCGTCCGGCCCGACGACCGCTGCGGCGGCGTGCGGGACGGGCCAGTCGGCCAGCGCGTCCAGGGCCGCGGTCATTTACGGGCGACGTAGAAGATGTTGAACGGGTCCGACTCGATCTCGGTCACCTGTACCTCGCCGAATCCCGCATCGGTCAACATCGACGTGGCGAGTTGATGTCCCCACGCAGTGCCCAGCCCGTCGCCGTCGAGCGCCAGTGAGACAGTCATGCAGTGCATGGTCGAAACGGTGTAGAGGTACGTGCTTCTCGGTACCCCCACGTTGTCCTCCAGTCGGCTGGAGGCTTTGACGTCGGCCACCAGCAGGACGCCGCCGGGGCGCAGTGCCCGGTAGATATTGGCCAGCACCTGGGCCGGGTGGGCCTGGTCGTGGATGGTGTCGAAGGCGGTGATGACGTCGTAGGCATCGACCTTGTCCAGCCGGGTCAGGTCGTGGCTTTCGAAGTTCGCGTTGGCCAGGCCCAGCCGCTCGGCTTCGGCGCGGCCGGCGGCCAGGGCCTGTTCGGAGAAATCGATTCCGGTGCAGCGGCTGGCCGGGAATGCCTGCGCCATCAGATTAACGGCGTGGCCGCTGCCGCAGCCGAAGTCGGCGACCTCAGCGCCCGCGCGCAACCGCTCCGGCAGGCCTTCGACGATGGGGAGCACCACGTCGATCAGGGCCCCGTCGAACACCTCGCCACTCATTTCGGCCATCACCTTGTGGAACCGCGGATATTCGCGGTAGGGCACGCCGCCACCGGAGCGGAAGCAGTCGATGACTTTCTGTTCAACCTCACCGAGCAGCGACACGAACTGGGTGACCCGGGCGATGTTGTTCAGGCCGGCAGCCCGGGTCAACGCCGCGGCGCGGGACGCGGGTAGCAGATAAGTCGCCGCGACGGGGTCGTACTCGACGACGTGCCCGGTGGTCATCCCGGCGAGCCATTCCCGGACGTAGCGTTCGTTGAGACCGGCGGCCTCGGCGATCTGAGCGCTGGTCGAGGGCGGCATATCGGCCATGACGTCGAGCAGTCCGGTCTGGTGGCCGACGCTGAGCAGGATCGCCAGTCCCGCGCTGTCGATCACCTCAACCATCCGCTCGGTGAATTCCTGCGTGGTTTCGGCTGTCGTCACGCACAGCGACGCTACACCTCAGCGTGGGCGCACACCGGGTACTCCGCACCCGGTGGCTGACAGTAGTTTGAACGCATGAGTCAGACAGTGCGCGGCGTGATTTCGCGGTCAAAGGGCCAGCCCGTCGAGGTGGTCGACATCGTCATTCCGGACCCCGGACCCGGCGAGGTCGTCGTCGATATCACGGCCTGCGGCGTGTGCCACACCGACCTGACTTACCGCGAGGGCGGCATCAACGACGAGTATCCGTTCCTGCTCGGCCACGAGGCAGCGGGCACGGTCGAGGCAGTCGGCCCCGGCGTCACCGCCGTCGAGCCGGGTGACTTCGTGGTGCTGAATTGGCGTGCGGTGTGCGGCCAGTGCCGGGCTTGCAAGCGCGGGCGGCCGCACCTGTGCTTCGACACGTTCAACGCCGAGCAGAAGATGACGCTCACCGACGGCACCGAGCTGACCCCCGCGCTCGGCATCGGGGCGTTCGCCGACAAGACGTTGGTGGCCGCCGGCCAGTGCACCAAGGTCGACTCCGCCGCCGATCCTGCCGTGGCCGGCCTGTTGGGCTGCGGGGTGATGGCCGGCATCGGCGCGGCGATCAACACCGGCGGGGTGACCCGCGACGACACCGTCGCGGTGATCGGCTGCGGCGGTGTGGGAGACGCGGCAATCGCCGGCGCCGCGCTGGTCGGTGCACGAACGATCATCGCGGTGGACACCGACAGCACCAAATTGGATTGGGCGCGCGAGTTCGGTGCCACCCATACCGTGAACGCCCGCGAGGTGGACGTGGTGGAGACGATTCAAGACCTGACCGACGGATTCGGTGTCAATGTGGTGATTGACGCTGTCGGCCGGCCCGAGACGTGGAAGCAGGCTTTCTACGCGCGCGATCTGGCCGGCACGGTCGTGCTGGTGGGGGTGCCGACGCCCGACATGCGTCTGGAGATGCCGCTGGTGGACTTCTTCTCCCGCGGCGGGTCGCTGAAGTCGTCGTGGTACGGCGACTGCCTGCCCGAGCGCGACTTTCCCACCCTGATCGATCTGTTCCTGCAGGGCCGGCTGCCGCTGGACAAGTTTGTCTCCGAACGAATCGGGTTAGAAGACATCGAGGAGGCTTTCGACAAGATGCATGGTGGTAAGGTTCTGCGCTCGGTGGTGGTGCTGTAGTGGTTTCCATCGATCGCGTGGTCACCCACGGCACCTTCGAACTCGACGGCGGCAGCTGGGAAGTCGACAACAACATCTGGCTCGTCGGCGACAACTCCAATGTCATCGTGTTCGACGCCGCGCACGATGCAGCGCCGATCGTGGAGGCGGTCGACGGCCGGCATGTGATCGCGGTGGTGTGCACGCACGGACACAACGACCACGTGACTGTGGCGCCAGAGCTCGGCGAAGCACTCGACGCACCGGTGCTGCTGCATCCAGCCGATGCAGTGCTGTGGCGAATGACGCACCCCGACAAAGCATTTCGGGACATCTCCGATGACGAAACGTTGACCGTGAGCGGAACGGAACTGCGGGCCCTGCACACCCCCGGCCACTCCCCCGGGTCGGTGTGCTGGTACGCCCACGATCTGGGCGTGGTGTTCAGCGGCGACACGCTGTTCTCCGGCGGACCGGGCGCAACCGGGCGTTCCTACTCGAGTTTTCCCACCATCCTGCAGTCGATTTCCGAGCAGCTCGGCACACTACCCGGCGAGACCGTGGTGCACACCGGTCACGGTGACGACACGACGATCGGCGACGAGATCGTCAATTACGAGGAGTGGGTCGCCCGCGGACATTGATGTTTCTCCGCCCAGAACTCGGGTTCGGTCAGTGCCCACGGATCGCGCAGTGCCGCAAGTGTTTTCGGCCTTTCGACCCGGACACCGTCGGCGCTCGGCCGCGAAGGCGCCGGCGGGAGGAAATTGGCGGGGGCGGGACCGAATAGCGGCGACTCGGGGGCGACAGCCGTCGGCAGCGCGCCAGCCACCCGATCGACACCGCGAGGCCAGCAGAGCCAGGGTCCCCGCGCGGGATCGGCACCACGAAGGGGACACTGGTGGCACGCGAAACCCACCAGCGGGAAGGAGCCGCGCCCATGGTTCATGAGCTGATAGCCACCGTGCCCGATCTGTCCGGCAAGTTAGCGGTCGTCACCGGCGCCAACAGCGGCCTGGGGTTCGGCCTGACCAAGCGCCTGTCGGCGGCCGGCGCCGAGGTGCTGATGGCCATCCGCAACCAGGCCAAGGGCGAGGCGGCAATCAAGGAGATCCGCGCAGTCGTGCCCGATGCCAAGCTGACCATCAAGTCGCTGGACCTGTCGTCGCTCGGGTCGGTCGCGGCGTTAGGTGAGCACCTCAACGCACTGGGCCGGCCCATCGACATCCTGATTAACAACGCCGGGGTGATGACGCCGCCGGAACGCGACACCACCTCGGACGGGTTCGAATTACAGTTCGGCAGTAATCATCTGGGGCACTTCGCGCTGACCGGGCATCTTCTGCCGCTGCTGCGCGCAGCGTCGGGCGCGCGGGTGGTCTCGTTGAGCAGCATCGCCGCTCGCCGCGGTCGCATCCACTTCGACGACCTGCAGTTCGAGAAGTCCTACGCCTCGATGGCCGCATACAGCCAGTCGAAGCTGGCGGTTCTGATGTTCGCCCGCGAGTTGGACAAGCGCAGTCGCGCAGCCGGCTGGGGCATTGTCTCCAACGCGGCACACCCGGGTTTGACCAAAACCAATTTGCAGATCAGCGGCCCCTCCCATGGCCGCGACAAGCCGACGTTGATGGGACGTCTGTATACGACGTCATGGCGCTTTGCGCCGTTCTTGTGGCAGGAGATCGACGAAGGGATACTGCCGGCGTTGTACGCGGCCGCCAATCCGGCGGCCGAAGGTGGCGCGTTCTACGGGCCGCGCGGCCTTTACGAGGCCGCCGGCGGCGGTGTCGCCGAGGCGAAGATCCCCAGCCGCGCAGCCAATGACGATGATTGCCAACGCCTTTGGGAGACCTCCGAGCGTCTCACGGGTGTCAGCTATCCCGCGTAGCAGCGATGCACGCTGTTGCTATTAGCTGATCTAGGCACGGCGTTTTGCGGGAGCAGCCGATCGTCACGATCGTGCTGGTCAAGAGGCGCGCGCCGGAAGCGTGCGTTTCGTCGCGATGCCCAAGTGGGTAACCTCCCCCACAGCATGGGTCGCATCAGCAACTTCTAAGGGGTATCAGCATGAGCGAACACGACGACGAATCGGCGGACAAGGCCACCAAGGACACCACCGATAGGGGCGGCGTGGACACTGCCGAGGCCTCCAACGAGGAAAGAGACCAGGACAGCGAGGCCAAGGGCGAGACCGACAAGGACAGCGACGGCGACGAAGTCGAGACCGACGAAGACGGGAAGCCCAAGCCCGACGACGAGGCAAAAGAGAAGGCCGCGGAGATGCGGTCGGCCTACAAATACCAGCCCACCCTCGTACTGCCTGGCTCCGGCGGGACCATCACCGGCACCGCCGTCAACGAGTGGCTGGACGACGACGGTAACGCCAAGTATGCCGACGACGACGATTCGCCGGCCGCCAAGGCTGAGGCCGAGCGGGACAAATCGAAGTCGGACTCCGACTCAGATTCAGATTCCGACGAAGGACAGCGCCAAGACGACTCCGCGAAATCCGAGAGCGACAAAGCCACAAAGTCCGACAGCGGCGACTCAGAGGATTCCGGTGGCGACGACGGTTCCAAGGAGAAGGACCTGAACGCCACCAGCGACCGGGGTGCCAACGCCGATCAAACGGCCGAGCTGGCGGACAAGTCCGACGACGAGCTGTACGAGGACGCCAAGAAGACCGCCGAAGAAAATATCGAGCGGGACAAGAAATTCAACGAAGAGATCATCAAGACGGCCAAGGAAGAAGGCCAGTTCGACGATCAGAATGACGACGACGACTCGTCGGCGGAAGCCAAGGACGAGCGGGCCTCCGATGAGGATTCCCAGGCTGACCAAGACGCGAAAGACAAGCAGGAGCAGGACGACAAGCAGGACAAAGGCGAAAAGGAACCGGCGAAGACCTGACCCGGTTCAGCCGATTCGGATCCCCGGCGCGGGCAAAGCGCCGGGGATTCCTGGTATCTGCGGAAGGCCGGGAATCTGCGGCAGCTGCGGCAGCGGCGGCGGGCTGGGCGGCGTGACCGTAGGCTGCTGGGGCGCAGGCGGCTGGGTGGCCGGGGGCTGGGTGGTTTGCGGCGGCTGTGTGGGTGCCGGCGGTTGCGTGGTCGGCGGTGGTGGGGGCGGCGCTTCGGTGGTGGGGGCCGGCGGCCGAGTCGACGGCGGTGGGGCCTGGCGCGTCTGCGGAGGTGGCTCGGCTGTCGGCGACGGCGGCGGCGTTGTCTCCGGCGGGGGGCTTTCAGTGCTGGATGGGGGCGGTGCTGACGACGGTGCGGAGGTGACGGGAGCCGTGCTGACCGACGGCTGCGTACCGCCCTGCTTGTGTGAACTCAGCCCGATCGCCACGGCGGTACCCACCAGCAGCAGCGCCACCGTGGTGCTGACGATGATCACCGCCGGCAGCCGGTACCACGGGATCGGTGGTTTCTTGGGCTCGGCGGCCGGTCGACTTTCCTGCTCGAATGCCAACTGCGGGCGAGCCGACGTCAGCCCCGAGCCCTGCCGATCGCCGGCGGCCGGCATCACGCTCGACGCGTCGTCGGCCGCCTCCGACCAGGCCAGCGCCGGTTGCATCAGCGAGACCGGCGCGTCGGAGTTGAGCTCCGCGCCGCCGTCGAGAGCCTCCTGCTGCGTCAACGGTCGTATGGCCGGTGCCGCTGCCGGGGCCGCGGCAACAGCCGCAGCCGGAGTCAGCACCGTCGCGCTGGTGTCTGCAGGACCACGCGCGGCGCGCAGCGCGCCACCGATCGCGGCGGTCAGTTGCGGGCGCGGTGTGGTGACCACCGGGACGCCGAACCGCCCGGACAGCGTCGTGGTCACTGCCGGGATGTTGGCGCCACCGCCGACCGTCGCGATCGCGACCACACTCGACTCGTGAATAGCGTTGCGGCTCAACGTTTGTTCGACCGCACGGACGAATCCGTCGAGCGGCCCGCGGATGGTCTCCTCCAGTTCGTTGCGGGTCAGCCGGACCTCACCGCGCATCCCCGGCGCGTCCTGGGCAAGGGTGGTCACTGTAGTAACCGACAGGCGCTCCTTGGCGTTGCGGCACTCGCCGCGCAACCGGCTCAGCGATCCGATCGCCGCGGTGGCGGTCGGATCGAACGAACCGGTGGCAGGCAGTTCAGACATCACGTAGGTCAGCAGCGACTGGTCGATCAGATCACCGGAGAAATCGTCGTGGCGCACCGTCGGGGCAACGGGCTGGTAGTCGCCGGCGGCGTCGACCAGCGTGATGCTGGTGCCGCTGCCGCCGAGGTCGCAGATTGCGACGATGCCACGCGCCGGGATGCCGGGATTTGCGCGCACGGCGAATAAGGCTGCGGCGGCGTCGGGGATCAACGTCAGCGGCTTGCCGGAGTGCGACCATTCCGAGACCCGGCTCAACGCGGCTCCCAGCGCGTCCACCGCGGGCGCGCCCCAGTGCGCCGGGTAGGTGACCGCCACATTGTCGGGCAACGGCCGTCCGCCGGTGACCGAGTAGGCCAGCGCACGCAGCCCGTCGGCCACCAGCGCTTCGCTGCGGTGTATCGAGCCGTCGGCCGCCACGATCCCGACCCGGTCGCCGACCCGGTCCACGAAGTCGGTGATGACCAGCCCCGGCTGGTCCAGTCTGGGATTCTCTGACGGCACCCCGACTTCGGGTGCACGCTGCCGAAACAGGGTCAGCACGGGTTTACGGGTGATTGCGTGGTCCGGTGTCACGGCGGCAAAGTTCGTGGCACCGATCGACAGGCCCAACGCAGGCCTAACTCCGTCTGCCATCTAGTCCAATCCCCGTGTCCGGTGGAACGCTTTGCATTCTCACCTAACCGCAACCTTTGCGCTAAGACTTATAGCCAATCTGTGTGTCGGCTATGCGCAGGCTGTACGACCACCGCACCGGTCAGCGGATGGTGCCGGCCCCGGGGATCAGCGGCAGATCGAGCGCGGTCACCCAGCCCGGAGACAGAGTGTTGACCGCGGACACCGCGTTCAGCGCCCGCAGGCCGGTGGCCAGGCAGCCGGCTGCGGCGGCGTCGCGGCCGGAGCCGTCGGTGAACCGGAAGGCCGTCTCCTGGAAGATGCTCGGGGTGCCTTCGATGTCCACCCGATAGACGTCGTTGTCGTGGCCCGTCGGCCAGTCCGGGGCCGCGTCGAGACCGATGCGGTTGACGTGCTCGAGCTGGATGCGCGTCTCGCCCTGGTACAGCCCGTTGATGGTGAACCGGACGGCCGCGACGTGTCCTGCCTTGATGACGCCCTTGGCGGACTTGCGGTCGGTGGGCGTCACCCACTTGTCCCAGGTGGTGGTCATCTCGTCGAGCATGATTCCGGCGGCGTGGGCGATCATCGGCACGGTCGCTCCCCACGCGAAGATCAGCACGTCGCTGTTCTCCAGCATGGGGCTGTATTCGGGCTCGCGCCCGATGCCCATCTCGCGTTCGTAGTCGCCCTCGTAGTTGGTGTAGTCCAGCAACTCGGATGCGCGGACCTTGCGTACCTCAGAACACAGACCCATCAGCGTCATCGGGAACAGGTCGTTGGCGAACCCGGGGTCGATACCGGTGGTGAAGCAGGACGACTCCCCCAACTCGCACGCCTCGGTGATGGGCGTGATCCAGTTCGGCGGGTTCTGCGGCATCGTCGGCCAGATCCACGGCGTCATCGCCGTCGAGCACACGTCGATGCCCGCCCGCAAGAAGCGGGTGATCAACGAGATGTTGTCCTTGGCGTGCATCGCGGTGGGTCCGTAGTGCACCAGCGCGTCGGGCTGCAGCGCGATCAACGCCTCGACGTCGTCGGTGGCGATGACGCCGACCGGTTCGGCCGATCCGCAGATGTCGCCGACGTCGCGGCCGACCTTGTCCGGGCTGCTCACTCCGACACCCACCAATTCGAACAGCGGGTGCTTGACGATCTCGGGGATCACCATTCGACCGACGAACCCGGTGCCCCACACCACGACCCGCTTAGGAACGCGTAACGCGCCCACTTCCGACATCAGCACCTCCAAGTCAGCCAGCCCCGGGTTCACCATAATTTCTGAGTCAAAAGGGTCTCGTAATCACCCCTCGGTGATGACAACATGAACAACCATGAGCAGTCGTCGTGCAGCTTCGATCGTCTTCGCCGTCGGTACCGCCTTCGCGGTCTCCTGTGGCGTAGCCAGCGCCACCCCCAAACCCGGCGAGTTCCCCCAAGTCCGCTACGAGGTGAGCGGCCCCGGTGTCGCCGAATACATTTCGTGGCAATCCGAGTCGGGCCAGCAGCGCGCGACGAATGTGCCGTTGCCGTGGTCGACCCAGTTCCAGGCGTTCGGCGGCCAGGTCTTCGTGCTCAGCGCGCAGGGCCAGGGCACCATCGCCTGCAAGATCGTGGTCGCGGGCAACGTGGTCAACGACGCGCATTCGACCGGCACGCCCGGTCGGGCCATCTGCTCGCACTGACACCGCGGCTTGAAACAGACGCTGGATCAGTCCGGAGGTCTAGGCTCGCGGGAGTGGCCCCTTCAACGGCGAAGCGGGACAGAGGAGGATCGAATGGACCTCAAGACCAGGCCGGCAGCGGCGGCGAAGCCGGCTTCCAGGAGTTTGGCGCCCCGGGTCAACGGGGCGCGGCCACCGGAGATTCCCCTCTGCGATATCGAGTTGGGATCACTGGATTTCTGGGCGCGCAATGACGACTATCGCGACGGCGCCTTCGCCACGCTGCGCCGCGAGGCACCGATCTCGTTCTGGCCCGCGGTCGAGATGGAAGGATTCGATGCCGGTGCGGGGCACTGGGCGCTGACCAGGCTGGACGATGTCTTCTTCGCCAGCCGCCACCCGGAGGTGTTCAGCTCGAGTCCGAGTATCACCATCAACGATCAGACCCCGGAGTTGGCGGAGTACTTCGGTTCGATGATCGTGCTGGACGACCCCCGCCATCAGCGGCTGCGTTCAATCGTGAGCCGGGCGTTCACGCCGAAGGTGGTGGCCCGCATCGAGGCGTCGGTGCGCGACCGCGCACACCGGCTGGTGACCTCCATGATCACCGCCCATCCCGACGGGCGGGCCGACTTGGTCAGCGAACTCGCCCCGCTGCCCCTGCAGATCATCTGCGACATGATGGGCATTCCCGAAGAAGACCATCAATGCGTATTCCACTGGACCAACGTCATTCTGGGCTTCGGCGACCCGGACCTCACCACGGACTACGACGAGTTCATCCGGGTGTCAATGGAAATCGGCAACTACGCGACCCAGCTGGCCGACGATCACCGCCGTGCCAGCACCGATCACCACGACGATCTGACCACCGCGCTGGTCGAAGCCGAGGTGGGCGGCGAGCGATTGTCGTCGTCGGAGATCGCCATGTTCTTCATCCTGTTGGTGGTCGCCGGTAATGAGACGACCCGTAACGCGATCAGCCACGGCGTGCTGGCGTTGTCCCGCTACCCCGACCAGCGGGAGAAGTGGTGGGCGAATTATGCGGCGTTGGAGCACACCGCGGTCGAGGAAATTGTGCGCTGGGCCTCGCCAGTGGTCTACATGCGCCGCACCCTGACCCAGGATTTCGAGCTCAGCGGTACCAAAATGGCTGCGGGCGACAAGGTTTCGTTGTGGTACTGCTCGGCGAACCGGGACGAGTCGAAATTCGCCGACCCGTGGGCGTTCGACGTCGCACGCAACCCCAATCCGCACGTCGGCTTCGGCGGCGGCGGCGCTCACTTCTGTCTGGGAGCCAATCTGGCGCGTCGCGAAATCCGGGTGGTGTTCGACGAATTGCGCCGCGAAATACCGGACATCGTCGCAGTCGAAGAGCCGGCGCGACTGCTGTCCCAGTTCATTCACGGCATCAAATCGCTGCCAGTCGCCTGGACTTAGCCCGCCGAGCGCGGTTGCACCTGTTCGCCGTTGACTGTCAACCCATTTGCCGGTAGGGCTGTGAGGATGACCGACGTCGACGTCTGCGTTGTAGGTGCGGGTTTCGCGGGCTTGACCGCTGCGTTGCGACTCAAGCAGGCGGGCTGTTCGGTGAGATTGCTCGAGGCACGCGATCGGGTCGGGGGCCGCACCTTCACCGTCTCGCGCGACGACGGATCCTGGATCGACAGGGGCGGGGCGTGGGTGGGCCCCACCCAGGACCGGATCCTCGCACTGCTGGATGAGTTCGGCGTCAAGACTTTCAAGCAGTATCACGACGGGGCCGCGATGATGTTCGTCGACGGCAAGCAGTACCGCTACGAGGGCACCATCCCGTGGAGCATGAGCCCATGGGCCGCGCTGAATCTCGGGGCGAGTTTCCTCGAACTCGGCCACATGTGCAAGACGATTCCCTTGGATGCGCCGTGGGAGGCCAAGAAGGCCGCCACGTGGGACCGCATGACGCTCGCTCAGTGGTTGGACCGCAACGTCAAGTCCAAGGCTGCGCACGACCTGCTCGACGCCGCGATCTCGGGCTGCTACACCTCGGCGGCCTCGGAGGTGTCGATGCTGTTCATGCTGTACCAGATGGGCTCGGCCGGCGGCCCCGGTTTCGTGCTCGGCGGCCCCGGCGCCTCCCAGGACTCCCGGGTGGTCGGCGGGATGGGCGCCCTCTATGGGTCGATGTCCGCCGAGCTGGGTGACGCGATCGCGCTGTCTCAACCAGTGCGGTCCATTACCCAGGATCTCGAGGGCGTCACCGTGCGCTCCGACCACGGCAGTGTCCGCGCCCGGCATGCAGTCGTTGCGGTCCCGATCGCCATCGCCAGCCAAATCGCTTACGAGCCAATGCTTCCCACCGACCGCTCGTTTCTGCATCAGCGGATGCCGAGCGGTGCCGTCGTCAAGGTCTCCATCGTCTACGACGAGCCGTTCTGGCGGGCCGACGGCCTGTGCGGACAGTCCGCAGCGCCGGGCTCGGTGGCGACCATCACCATCGATGCGTGTACCGACTCCGCTACACCTGGAATCCTGTGCGTGATCATCGAAGGCCCGATCGCACGCCGATACGAATGCCTCGACCAGGACGAACGCCGGCAGGCGGTCCTCGACGCACTGGTGGAACGGTTCGGGCCGAAAGCGGCCAGGCCGGTCGACTACGTCGAGCAGAATTGGAGTCGCGAACGGTATTCGGGCGGTGGGATGCTCAGCCACGCTCCGCCCGGTGTGCTGACTGAATTCGGTCACGCGCTGCGCCGACCGTGTGGTCGCATCCACTGGGCCGGCACCGAGAGTTCGGCGGTGATGTGCGGCTGGATTGACGGCGCCGTGCGTTCCGGCGAACGGGCCGCGAACGAAGTCCTGGTCGACCACGCCCTGCCTGGCACCTGATCGCCTCAGTTGCAGTCCAGTTCGTAGACGAACAACACCCGCGGGTACACCGTTAACCATTCCGGTGGCTGCGGAATGCGCGTGACGCTCGTCGCGGTCGTCCCCAGCCACGCCAGCGCCTCCCGGTACTCGTCAAAACCCGCTGGCGCGAAGGGATATCGGTGGTAGCGCGCGAACGCGTGCACGTGTGCGTAGAGGGCGAGCTTGCCGATGGGCCCGTCGGGCATGTCTTCGAATACGATGATGCGCCGGCGCGCCACTCGCCGGCATTGCGTGATCAGTCTGACCGGGTCGTGGCTGTGGTGCAGTACCTCACTGAGGATCACGTTGTCAAATGCTTTGTCCGGGAATGGAATTGACGTGCCATCGAACTCGGCGAACGGGATGTCGACGGAGCGGGAGTCCTTGACGTCGATGCCGGTGGGCACCGCCCCATACATCTCGCGCAGGTACACCGAGAGGTGTCCGCTGCCGCACCCGACGTCGAGCACACTGTCCCCGTGACCAACGTACTCAGCCAGCGCCTCCGCCTGCTCGCGCAGCCGCACGGCGGGTTGCAGGACATGCTGGACTTCAGAAAGTTTGCGACGAAACATCTGGGCCAGAACGTAGCACGCTCAACTCTTGGTTCTCCCAGTCGGTGAACCGTCTCGGACTGAACTAGGGAGTTGCGTCCCGGTGTCGGAGTTGCTGGGACAGCGCGTCGATCTCGCTGCGCAATTCCTCGATCTGGGCGGCCGTTGCCGCCTGGTTCGCGGTGTCGGTTTCTTCGACGCGCTGCACGATCCACGAGGCCAGCGACGCCGTCACCACCCCCACCAGACCGATGCCGCCCATCATCAGCACGACGGCGATGCCGCGTCCGGTGACCGTCACCGGATACAGGTGGCCGTAGCCGACGGTGGTCACCGTGGTGATCGACCAGAACACCGCGTCGCCGAATGAGGCGATGGTGGCGCCCGGCTGACCACGTTCGGCGTCGAGCATGGCCAACGACGCCACATAGACCAGCAGCGTGACACCGGACAGCGTATAGAGCAGGATGCGGCCGCGGATGACGTCGCCGACCGCCCGCTGCAAAGCGCCGACCAACACCAGCAGGCGCAGCACGCGCAGCGGGCGCAGTAGCGGAAGCGCAACCACCAGCAGGTCGATCAGGTGCTGGAAGAACCACCGGCGGCGGTCGGTGGCCAGGATCAGGCGCGCGATGTAGTCCACGACGAACAGGCTCCACGCCAGCCATGTCGCCAGCCAGAGGAGTCGGGCCTCCTCACCAGCGGGCCGGGTGAGGACCTGCACCGAGTACATGACCAGAAAGGCCAGGGCGATCAGTGCCAAGGGCCATTCGGTGCGGCGCACCCACAGCTCTTCCTTGCTCGGCTCGGTCATGCGGCACAGCGTATCCCGGCGAATATCAAAGACTTTCGACCAGATCATGGTCCGGGCGAGGCCGCCGGGTCACAGCCTCACCAGAGGTAGACCACGGCGTCCTTGCCACCGGTGCACCTGATCCACGGGTTCGCGCCGTCGCCGGCGCACTGCATCAGGAAGTTCGCGGCGTTCTTCGGATCGCAGTTCGCGCCCGGGACGGTGAAGCAGTCGACCGCTCCCGGCGCCGATACCGTTCGCTGCCCATTGGTGGCGTTGCCGTAGGTATTCCAGTACGTGCGCAGGACGGTGTTGGCGAAATAGCACGACGTCTGGGGTGAGCCACGCCCCCCGTGTGACCCGAACCCGGTGGTGTTGCTCAGCTGGAAGCCCTGGTCGCAACTTTGGCGACTGGCGCTCTGGTCCGGTCCCGTGACCAGCGGAGGTGTGGCATCGGCCGGGCGCGGCGGGATCGATTCCTGCGGAATAGACGTTGGGGCGCTTTCGCCGGCGTAGGGCGGAATGGTCGGCGGCACCGTCGCTGACGACGGGGCGTGCGGCGGGTCCGGTTGCGCCAGCAGGCCGACAACCATGCCGACTGCGCCGAGAATCAGCACCACCGATGCGCCGACCACCGCGGGAACGACCCAGCGCCGCCGCGGCGGCTGCTGAGGTTCCGGCACCGACACCGGCTGCGGACCCGACGGCGGCACAGTTTGCGGATAGACATACTGACGCGGCGGCGGGGGCACGGGCGACCATGCCGCAGCGCGGGTCGGCATCTCTTCGGTGCAATCGACGGGGTCGACCGCGGTGCGCGCGCCGCTGCGCAACGCCCGTTCGGCAGCGCGACCGAATGCCCCGGCGCTGCCGTAGCGATCGTCAGGTTCTTTGGCCATGCCGCGCGCGATGACCTCGTCCAGCGCCGGCGGGACCCGCGGGTTGGCCAGGCTGGGTCGAGGCGGCGGCGACGACATATGGGCCGCGACGAGACCACCCTGGGTCTGCGCTGGAAAAGGTAGCTGGCCGGTCAGCGACTCGTACAACACACAGGCCAGCGAGTAGATGTCGGCGGCAGGCGTGATCTCGGTGCCGGTGAAACGTTCGGGCGCCATATAGGCCCACGAGCCGACGCGCATATCGGTGGCGGTCAGCCGGGTATGCTCGCCCACCACTTCGGCGATTCCGAAGTCGACCAGGTACGCGAAATCAGCTGGGGTGACAAGAATGTTCTGCGGCTTGATGTCACGATGGACGAGGCCGTCGGCATGCGCGGCATCGAGGGCCGCGGCGATCTGGTTGATGATCATCACTGCCCGGTTCGCATCCAGCGGGCCGTTGGCCAGCAAAGTCTCTAGGTCTCTGCCGCGAACCAGGCGCATGTCGATGAACAGCGAACCGTCGATCTCGCCGAATCCGTGTATCGGGATGACATGCGGTTCCTGCAAAGTCGCCGCGGCATGCGATTCCCGCTCGAAGCGGGTGCGGTACTTGCGGTCGTTGGCGTACTGACTCTTGATGATCTTGAGGGCGACGGTCCTGCCGATCTGGTTGTCGTAGGCCTCGTAGACCTCCCCCATGCCGCCTTTGCCAAGGACACCGGTGATCGTGTATTTGCCGAAGGTCGTCCCGACACGCTGATCCACCGCTGACACCGTCATCGCCTCCCGTAGGAATTATGCGGCACAACACGGGATGTCTAGCTGTCGGCCTTGCACTGGGCGGCGGGAAGCTGGGCTAGGTGACTGGTCAGCCAGCTGGCGGCGGCGTCGAGTGCGCGTTTGCCGTCGTCGAACAGGCCGGACTCGGGCTCCGCGGCGATCGCGACGGCGACCTTGCCGGTCGGGGTGTCAAGGACACCCAGTTGACGCGCAAGGTATTTGCCAGCTGGCGACGGACCCCAACCGCCTTTGAACTGAGCACCGGGGAGTTGGCCGATGCCCCAGCGTTGCTGCGGGCTTATGTCGCCCATCAGAGCGAAAATCGGCGCGTTTGCCTTGTTGCAGAATGCGTGGCCGGTGAACCGCACCTGATTGGTCAGCGACCAATTCGTCTGTCCAAATATGGTGAATTCCCTTCGCAGCCTTCGTGATTCGACGGTCGTCGGGTCACCGGTCTCCTGCAGGACCTGCTGCACTGTGGCGGCGGCGGTGGCTGGATCGCCCAGTTGCTGCCAAAGCGCTTCGGCTGCGGCGTTGTCGGATTCGATGATCGCGGCCTTCATCTGGTCGGTGACTTTTCCCTGCGCGCGGTAGGCAGCGATCACCAGCGGTACTTTGATCGTCGACCAGGCCGGGCCCTGCTGCCAGTCGCCGTATGTCAATGGCGGTTCTGCACTTCCGACGGCGACCACCGCCAGGCCCATCGCGGCGTTCAGCCGGTGGGCCAGCTGGGTGAAATCGCCGGCCAGGTCGGCCGCGTGCGGGGTGGGTGCGCTGGGCGGCACCGGTGGCACTGAAGGGTCCGAGCGTGGCGGCGACGGTCCGTGCCGGTAGGTGTAGACGGCGGTGAGCGTGACAATCGCGGCCGCCGCAACCAGCGTTGCGGCCACCGTCATCACCCGTCGGGCGCTACCCCGCTTTGGCTTGGAGATAAGAAACTATTCCTTGCGTGACCGCGGTGGCGTATCGGGCCCGACCGTCGGCGGTTTCCATCTGGGCGGCGTCCTCGGCGTTCTTCATGTTGCCGAGTTCGACGAGGACGGCCGGGTATTCCGCGAAGTTCAAGCCGGCCAGGTCCGCACGGCCATACAGACCGTCGGAGCCGATGTAGTTGGCCGGGCGGAAGCCGGCGGCAATCAGGGCGCTGCGCATCGCGTTGGCAAGCTGCATCGACGGTCCCTCTTGAGAAGGTCGCAGCGGCGGGCTGGAGTAGTTGACGTGGAAGCCGTGTCCGGACGCGGGGCCGCCGTCGGCGTGGATGCTGACGATCGCGTCGGGGTGCGCGGCGTTGGCACGCGCGGCGCGGTCGTCGATGCAGGGCCCGGCCGAGTTGTCGTCACCCCGGGACAATTGGGTGTTGACGCCCAAACCGCTCAGATTCGCCGCCACCATGTTGGTGACATCCCAGGTGAACGCATGTTCGGGATATCCGTTGCTTGCCGCGGTGCCCGAGGTGTTGCACGGCTTGGTGCCGCCGCGGCCGTTCGGCACCTGCTGATTGATCGACGCGTCGGCGACACCGTTGTGACCGGGGTCAAGGAACACGCTCATGCCGGCGATCCCGGCGGCCGCGGCGCGTGGACCGGTGACCGTGGCGGCGAGGACAAGCGGTGCTGCGGCGGCGCATTTCAGCACGTCGCGCCTGGATACTCGGCTCACCGCGCGATGGTAAC
Source organism: Mycobacterium sp. NGS61 (assembly GCF_059812325.1). NCBI lineage: Bacteria > Bacillati > Actinomycetota > Actinomycetes > Mycobacteriales > Mycobacteriaceae > Mycobacterium > Mycobacterium sp. NGS61. The sequence goes on along the minus strand of NZ_JCALCL010000003.1, from coordinate 217,961 downwards.
AACCGGGCGCCTGCTCACGCCCCTCACCTGAACCGTCGCAGCTGTGAACCGCGGGGGCTAAGCTCTGAAAAATGCGGATCGTGATGCTCGGTTCCATTGCAACGGTGTCGGCCGTGACGGCGCTCGCCCTACCGGCCACTGCACACGCGGACTCGAAGAACTTCAAATCCCCGTCCGGCAACATCACCTGCATTCTGGACAGCACGCTGGTCCAGTGTGACATCAGCGACTACACCTTCACTCCGCCGCCACCCCCCGAGTGCGCCCAACACATCAAGTGGGGCAACCGATTCACGTTGTCGCCGGGCAAACCCGGAGCGGTCACCTGTCACGGTGACACCACAGAAGTGCCGGGTGAACCGACTCTCGACTACGGCAAAACCATCAGCGCCGGGACATTGACGTGCCTCAGCGAGCAGTCGGGGGTGCGCTGCACCGACACCGCCAGCAAGCACTTCTTCCGAGTGTCGCGGGACTCCTTCGAACTCGGGTAGCCCATTCCCATTGGCGCTCAGCAAATTTCAGCTGTCAAGCGCCTCGCGCAGGTGTTGCTCGGGGTCGGTCCGGGAATTACGGGAACGGCCGAGGTCGCTCTCGACGTCCAAAGGACAGCGGCGACGTCCAGCACTATGGGCACGATGAGCTCCGTGCACGGTCTGCGGGGACCGAACCGGTGCGCTTACCGATCCCAGTTGCGCGCTCAGCGCACAGGTGAGCGATGACGTTGCCTCGCATCATCTTCGGGTCCGATTCACGAGCTGTGTTGTGAATCAACCTTATTGGCGGACCCGGAGGATCAAGGGGTGATGAGCGCGCGCCACCCGGCCCGGACTTGATGCAGCTAAACAGGGGCAGCCTAGCGGTCGACCATGGAAAAGGAGCATTATGGTTTGGCTGGGTTGCTGGCAAAATTGATGGAGGGCTTGTTGGAGGGCACGTCGTTCGGGAAATACCAGCTCATCGAGTTGCTGGGCCGTGGCGGCATGGGCGAGGTGTGGCGGGCGTACGACTCCGCCACCGAACGAGTCGTCGCGCTTAAAATCCTGCCCGCCGAGATCTCCAACGACGCGATTTTCCAGCAACGCTTTCGACGCGAAGCGCACTCGACCGCACGGCTGAACAATCCCCATCTGATTCCCATTCACACCTACGGGGAAATCAACGGTCGATTGTTCGTCGACATGCGTTTGATCGAGGGGCGCGACCTGCAGGCCGAACTCAACACCGGGCCCATGGCGCCCGCGCGCGCTGTCGGCATCATCAACCAGGTCGCCAAAGCCCTCAACGCCGCCCACCGCGACGGGTTGCTGCACCGCGATGTCAAGCCGTCCAACATCCTGCTCGACCCCGACGACTTCGCATATCTGATCGACTTCGGAATCGCCCGCGCGGCAGGCGATCTGGCGTTGACCAAGGCGGGAGACTTTGTCGGAACGTGGCATTACATGGCCCCGGAGCGCTTCAGCACATCAACCGTCGACGCCCGTTCGGATGTCTACTCGTTGTCGTGTGTGCTCTATGAATGCCTGACGGCGCAACACCCTTTTCCGGGCACCACCCTGCAGCAACAGGTCACCAGTCACCTCACTGCGCCGCCGCCGCGGCCCACCAGCACCAATCCCGGGTTGCCGGGGGCGTTGGACGTCGTCATCGCCAAAGGCATGGCCAAACACCCCGACGACCGGTACGACACCGCGGTGGAGTTGGCCAAAGCCGCCAACGATGCGCTCGTCGCACCGCCACAAGCGGAACCCACGCTGATGCGGCCGGCTGTCCCGATCCACGACCATTTCGGCGCGCGCCCGGACCCGCGTCCGCCTCGATTCCCGCCACCGCAGCCCCCGCCGCCGCCGCCCCCGCGGATGCCGCCTCCGCGAACCCCGCCACCACAGCAGGACCCTGGCCCGCGGACCCCGCTGCCCCAGCATGACCCTGGCCCGCCCACCATGGCGCGACCGGCGCAAACTCCACCTCCCACCCCTGCGCCGGTTGCCGCACGGCCGGCCACCACACCGCCGCAACCGTCGAAGCCGTGGTGGCGGCGCAAGGCCGTCGCAGCGGCGGTCCTGGTCACGGTGGCAGCGATCCTGACCGGGGTTGTCGCCTTCGGTAGTTCGGGTCCCGCCACCGAAGAGTTTCACCAGATCACGCTGCCGTTTCGCGGGCTGAGCGAACCGCAGGGGCTGTCGGTCGACGCGGCCGGCACGGTCTACGTCGCCGATAGCCCGCACAACCGGATTCTGGCGCTGTTCGCGGGCGCGGACGCGCCGCACCCGCTGCCCTTCGAGGGCCTCAACTATCCGACCGGGGTGACCGCCGACCCCGGCGGCTCGGTCTACGTCAACGACGCCCGCAACCGGCGCGTGCTGGTGCTCCGCGCCGGATCACAGAAACAAGAGGAGCTGCATTTCACCGACTTGCAAGACCCGACCGGCCTCTCGGTGGACGGCAGCCGCACCGTCTATGTCACCGACACCGCGCGCAACCGGGTGGTGATGCTGCGCGACGGGTCGATCGTGCAAGAAGAAGTGCCTTTTTCCGGGTTGAACAGTCCGACCGGTTTGGTGGTCAGCAGCGGTGGAACGGTGTACGTCGCTGACGGGGGAAACAATCGGGTGCTGATGTTGGCTCCCGGCAAGGACCAGCAAGAGGTGGGCTTCGAAAACCTGAAGAAACCCGGCGGCGTAACGCTGGACGGTCAGGGCGCGGTCTACGTCAACGACGCCGGGCACAATCGAACCCTCAAATTGCCCCCAGGATCCTCAGAACAAGTCGAGCTGCGCTTCACCGGACTCGACAATCCGTGGGGTTTGGCGGTCGACAGGAACGGCACCGTTTATGTCGGAGGACACAACAGCCAGATCGTGGCACTGAAGCCGAAGTAGTAATACTTGCGACAGCGGTCATGCAGCAGTCGCTATTTGGCGATCTTTACCACGCGACTGCGGGCGCATTCGCACTGAACCCGAACAGTCATGGCGGGCAATTACTTTCAGCGACAGACTTATCCGTTGCAGTGACGGCGAGTTGATACTTGACCGCGACGCCGAGGTAGATCTCAATGAACCGGCACGTGAACTGGCGATTGGTTGGCAGCCACTCGTCCGGGCCGGAGTCGGACTTGCGCCCGTTTTCCGCCGCCGACACCGCGAGCAGGTTTTTGGTGTCGTTGGCAAATTCGAGGCGCCGCGCAGCGGACCACTGCGCCGCGCCGGCATCCCACGCCCGTTTCAACGCGAACACATGGTCAATCTCGATGGCGTCGCGGGCGGGGCCGCCGAACACGAGGGTCGCGCCGGAATACGGGTCCTGGAGGATTCCGGCGGTTACCTTGCAATTCCTGGTCCCGGGTTTGAACACAACGTCGGTCAACTGCGCCCCCAACACCCGATTACGGGTATCGCATCCGGTGTGTTCGGTATCGGCCCACGCCGGCCCGAACACACAACCCTTGCCCGCCTTGCAACTTCGTTCATATCCCGGGACGTTCGCGAGCCGCGGGATGACGACGGCTGAGCTCAACAACTGAGCGATGTGTTGAGAAATGCCCGGGGCGAGGGTAGCGCTGGACGTGGTGGGCGAAGGCGCCGCCACGGGATTCGGCGGCACCGCTTTGGGTTGAGTGACCGGCGACGCGCAGCCGACCACTACGGCCAGCAAGACCCCGATGATCACCAACGCCTCGGCGACCCTCCGCCGCTTCACCCGGTCCCCGCACAATGTGACATATCGCAGTTCTACCGCGGGCCACCGACAGTGCGGCGCAGCCGGTGTCGCGTGGTGGAGCCCGTCTGACGGAGCCGCCGCGTATCGCACCGAACCGCTGGTCACACCGGGTCAGCGCGCCTGCCGAGCCAGCCAGGTCAGTATCTCGGCGGCCGCGCGGGCGCCGCTGGAGGCGGTCACCACCGTGCGCGGTGACTGCCAGTGGAGTACATGCAATTCGCCATGCGCGGGGCGAATGGACTTGTCAGCGTAGCTCAGCAAGTCGGCGTCCAGTGCACCGTCACCGGCGGCCAGCACCGGCGCCGTTTCCGGTAACGCACCTTCATCGACCAGGCGTCGGCGTACTTCCGCGACAGCATGCGACTTGCGCAAGCTCTCGGGCACCGCATAGATCTTGCGGCCCTGCCGGGACACCGTCCAGCCGCGGTCCCCGCACCAACCCGCCCAGTCGTCCAAAAAATTGGCCGGCATCGAGGCCTCGTCGACCACGAGGTAGCAGAAGAGATTCTCGGCCACGCGCAAATTGAGCACCCAGTCATCGCTGATGCGTGCCTTCAACGCGGCGACGATGTCCGTCAACGGCGGCCCGCCGCCGCTGATCCGGGCGGCCATCTTCTTGCTCCATTCGGCGTCGGCCACCGAGTCAACCAGGATGTTGCCACCGTTGCTCGTCACCGCATAACGAAAAGGGCCGCCCGGCAGTTTTATTCGCTGGTATTGGACAACGGTGCGGGTGGTGGCGGGCAGCACTGTCACCCGAGCGGCCAGTGCCCGCAGCCCGGCCTCCGCCTCGGTAGTCATGAAAGACACCGGCGATTCGTTGTAAATCTCCACACAGGTGCGGTCTTCAGCACCGAAGTGGCGCTGCGAGTAGATCAGGGTGCGGTCCAGGTCGCAGGCGATCAGCGCCGTCATGCGGTGATGTCCTTGATCAGCCCGACGCACGCAAAGGCCAGGTCGGGATCGTGCACGGTCGGCACATTGCGGGCCTGCGCCAGCATCCGGATATGGCGATGGGCAGGATCGTCGTTGTCGCGCAGCACAATTCGCCACGGCACCCGCCGGAGCAGGACGCGCGTCGTCTCGCCGATGCCAGGCTTGACGAAGTTGGTGGTGGCGATGCCGTATTCGCGCTGTATCCGCTCGACTGTCGCCCACCCCGACCAGGTCGGCGCCCGGTCGCTGCCGCGGACCGCTGCCACGCCCTGCCGGACGTCCTCGGCGACGTCCTCGAAGTGCACCGACACTGCGTCGAGGAAGGTCGCGGACTGATCGTCGGCGGCCAGCTCACGATAGAACTTGGCGCCGTGAAACTCCCCCGGGGCCAGCAGGTGGGGGTTGAGCACGGTACGGGAGACCAGACCCGAGACGGTCGAATTCAGGCAGGCCGATGCGATCAGAAAATCGTCACGAGTTCCGTAGGTGCGCACACAGTGCCCGGGGTCGGCCAGCACGGCCAGGTCATCGTTGAACCTGATGCCGGTCACCCGGTGATACTCCGTCAAGGCGGCGCTGAGTTCGCGGGTGATGACACCTTTCCCAGTCCAACCGTCGACGAACACGACCGTCTCCGGAGCATGTTGAGCGGCAAGGTAATCCAATGCCACCGTGTCGATCCCCCGATCCCGGACGATCGAAATTGCATAGTGCGGAACGGCATTGGCGTGCCGGCGCAGCACCCAGCGCCGCATGAGGATTCCGATCGGCGTGCCGGCCCGGGCCAGCGATACGAGGACCACGTCGCGGCCGCGCTCGGCCAGTACCAACTCAGTGACCACGCCGACGGCGACGGCAAGCCGTCTCGCGCTCTCCGCCAAGACGGTGGTGAACAGCTCGCGGTAGTCGTGGTCGGGCTGGTACTCGATGGGCAGGGATTCGGCGTAATGCGCGCGGCCGCTTTGGATCTCCCGCTCCCGTTCGAGGGTGTCCGCCTCCAGCGCAACCTCGGACAGGTCGGTGAGCAGCCAGCTCACCTCTTCGGCGGTGTAGGACCCGAAAGCCGGCCCGCGCAGCGGCTTCACGAGTGCGCACCGCAACGCGCGACGGCCAGTCCGGCCACGTCCGGTCCGTGCACCGCTGCCACCAGCATGTCGTAGCCTGCTGTGGTCAAGACATCGACGATGCCGCCAGATTCGTTGAGGCGCAGCGTGTCGGCGCCAGAGTCCACCATCAGGACCAGCTGGGTTTCACCACCCGATTCCTCGGGAGCCCACCCGTTGTAGAGGAACCGGGGCGCGTCGTCGCCTGGCTCACACGCACTGAATTGGTACCCGCGGCGCAGCGGATAGCCCGGCACATCGCGCACGTAGGCCGGCGACCGCGTACTGGACTGGTAGCGCACGGCAAGCCCCGCACCCGCGAGCCCGTCTGCCACCCGCAGCGGCAGGTACATGAACTCCTCGTGACCCACCACCAACACCGGGCGACCGGCGTCCAACCCGTCAGCCACCTGGGCCACCGCATGCTCCAAGGCACGGTCCAGCGCCGGGCGGTCCGCCCGGGTGAAGCAGTGTCGGCCTCCTTCCGGGATCGAGTCGGGCCAGGCCACCTCGATCCGGCGGGCGGAGCCGGCGCGAGCACCGAACGCGGCATTGAGCGTTGGCGACGGCAACGCATTCACGTCGTCAACCATGCTGTCCGGCAGAGTGACCCGCCCTCTGGCGAGGCTCACGTGATCAATCTGCACACCGAGTTCCGCGGCGGTGCGCTGCACCGCGTGTTCGTGGTGCGGCTCGCGGACATCCACCAGGGAGGCCACCACGTAACGTGATCGGGGTGCTCGACGCTGCAGAGCGCAGATGGCGGCCAACGCCGTGCTACCGGTGGAGATTTCGTCGTCCACGATGACCAAGGTCCGTCGCTGTTCGAGCAAGTCGCCGGTGCTGGGTTGCAGCGTGTGATCCGTGGCGTGGGAGTGCCCCTCCTGGAACCCGGCATAGATCAGCTCCGGCGCCGCGGGTCGCCGGGTCGTGTGGATATAGACGGCGGCGTCGACGCGATCGGCGACACAATGCCCCAATCCTGTCGCGGTTTCCGCCATTCCGAGCACGTCGAGTTCACCGTCGATGCCATCACGGATGCGGTCGCCGAGCCGGTGCCCCGCCCCAGTCACCGAGGCCGGCGACGCAGCGATGTGCTTACCCAGCACGGTCGAGACCAGCAAGTGGGCACGGCGTGGGTTGCGGCGCAGTCCGGGCAACACCAGATCAGTCACCGAGACCGGATCGGTCCCATCGCTGTCCAGGACCGCGAAACCGAAAGAGTTTGTTGCCCAATGCGATCGGGTCATCGTCCAGCAAGCACCGTGAGCAGGTCGACGAAGGACACGCCCTGCCGCGTGACACCAAAGACGCGAGCACGACGTAGCACTTGGTCGGCCCAAATACGGTGCGGCCGTGGCTCATTCATCTTGTTCCGGTATTCCGAGCGGCGCACTCCACTCACCTCGGCCTCGGCAACGTCCAGGGCGTCGCGGTATTCCTCGTGAGTCACCACGGCCAGTGCGTGCACAGCAGGCACATGCGAGGGGTGGATGACGGTCTTGCCGTGCAGGCCGTTGGCTCGGTCGAGGCTCAATTCGCGCAGCAGGGCATCAAAGTCGCGGCTCACCAACTGATCACGGAACCGCACCGCGTCGTGCTCAGCAAACGGCGTCGTCCGCAGCATCGGCCGGAACAATCGCTCGTGATCGGCGAAGTACTCCCATACCGGACCGGTGATCACGTATCCGGTACCGTCCGCACGACCGAAGTAGTTCACGATGTCACTGATCGCGTCCGCGATCACCCGCACGTCATAAATCGTGAGGTCGCGATCGCGCCTGATCCCGAACAGCCCGCACATGTCGGTCGCACCGATGCGCAGAGCCAACACTGAATCCCGGTGCCCGGCAAGGACCTCGGCTATAGCCGTCAACTCACCACTGCGGGTTTCGCGGAAAGCCAACTCCGCCGACTCCAGCACCGGCATGCCATACAGGTGTCTGCCGAGGGTTCGGCCGGCGTTGGTGATCTCTTGCAGAAACCGCTCGCCAGTTGCCGCGCAGAACTTCGGGATCACGAATCCGGTCAACACATCCCGTCCGTCGGCCAATGCCTCCGCGATGCGGGAAATGCATTCCACGCTACGGACCCGCACGAAAAGCATTGCCTGCGTCGCATCTGCGGTCACGGCAAGCTCATCAAGGACGCCGACGACGTTGCTCAGTGCACCACTTGCCGCACCCTCGTCGACGGCGTCCTCGAGGTCGAAGACCATCGAGCACACCCCCTCGGCGGCACGCCTGGCGACGGTCGCCGCGAGTTCGGCCCGGTCAGCGGGGATGTACAGGGTGGCTCCCAACCCGACGGCAAGCAGCTCACGGTCGCCGTCGACGGCCAGCACCTCCGGAGGGCGGATGAACAGCCGTTCCTGTTCGGCTGGCGCCAGATGGTGGAAATGTCGAATCGCCGTCGCCGACGACGGGTGCCTCACTTCGCCGCTCCCTGCCGGATCCGGTTGACGATCGTGGTGATGAACTTCGATACGTCCTCCATCCCGCGGTAATAGCCCCAGTAGTCCGGGTGCGGGACACCGAGACCCTCGACCAGCAGGTCGATGCGGGTGGCCTGGGCGTCCAACGCCGTACCCCATTCCTTGGCGGCGCCGCGGTCGACCGCTAACCGTTGGGCGTCCCGCAGCCGGAAACGCACCTCTTTTTCTTTGCTAGCCGGATCCTTGCGCAGCTCGCGGAGCATGACAAGCCGGTCGGCGACGGCATCGATGCGTTCTTCGGCTGCGGACAGCTCGGCGCGCGCCTGGGTTGCCAGGTCCAGCACCGCTTCCGGTTGGCGCTCGCGCTGAACGGCGGAGGCGCGCGCCAGCAGTTCGTCGGCGCGTTCGAGATGCTTCTGACTCGCCGGGCCGTTGTCGAGCAGATCCTTCGAACTGTTGGCGTGAAATTCCCGCAGCAGCGCTGACCGGTTGGCGTCGACACTGTCCACCCGGTTGCGCAACGCATCCAGCCGGGTGCGCAACGAGGCGACCGTCTGTTGTGCCCGTTCGTCGAGCTGGGGCGCCGCGTCGAGAGCCTCAGAAACCGCCTGGACGGCGGCCCTGAGTCGGCGGCTGGCACCGGCCAGCGACGCCACGTTGCGCTGCGCACGGACCGACTGCAGGTTGTCGTATGCCGCGGTCAATTCCTCACCCGCGCGGTGCACGGACGGGTAGGCCCGTAATGCAGGCGCGGTCTGCGCCAACCGCTGCGCGACACCATCGGCTTCGGTGGTCGCCGCAGCAGCCTCGGCTTGCGCAGCAACGCCGCGAGCGGCCACCGCGTCCATCGTCGCGCGGTGTCGTTCATGGAACTGATCCAGGCCGTGCCGCGCCGAATCGATAAGTTGCTGCGCCCGTTCGGTAGCCCCGGTCAGCTGGTACGGCTTCCGGGAGGCGCCAAGCCCGTCGCTGTCCGATCCGGTTGCGGACAGGTAGGCAGCGGTAGCGTCGTAACACGCCGCGCGGACGGCGTCGAACTGCGGTTCGAGGGAGGGCTGCGGCTCGACCGCCGCGGCGGCCTCAAACAGGGATTCCACCACGTTCCGGCGGTTTTCCAGGTCCAGAAACGATGCTGTCAGAGCCGCTTGCGCCGGACCGAGGTGCGCGTTGTTGCCGGGCTCGCGAGACCGTCTGAACCACCGCCCGCGCACAGTCCGATCTTAGCGGGGCTCAAGAATCCCTACCGATAGCCGTCGCTTTACTCAGCGCTGGTGTACTACGGTTGGCAACGACTGGTGTTTGCAGGTATCTAGTCCGACAAAGTTCTTTGAATCATCTGGAGGGGTGTTCGATGGGTGTCAGTCTGAGCAAAGGCGGCAATGTCTCGTTGACGAAGCAGGCGCCGAATCTGACGGCGGTTGCGGTCGGCTTGGGCTGGGACGTTCGGACCACCACGGGCACCGACTTCGACCTCGATGCCAGCGCCATCGCCACCGGCGAGAACAAGAAGGTGCTTTCCGACCAGCACTTCGTGTTCTTCAACAACCTGCGTTCACCGGAAGGCACCATCGAGCACACCGGCGACAACCTCACCGGTGAGGGCGAAGGCGATGACGAGGTCATCAACGTCGACCTGGCGGCCACCCCGCCGAACATCACCAACATCTTCTTCCCGGTGTCGATCTACGACGCTGACGCTCGCAGCCAGAGCTTCGGGCAGGTCCAGAACGCCTACATCCGCGTCATCGACCGCAACAACGGCAGCGAGCTGGCCCGTTACGACCTCTCCGAAGACGCCTCCACCGAGACGGCCATGGTCTTCGGCGAGCTCTACCGTCACGGCGCCGAGTGGAAGTTCCGCGCCATCGGGCAGGGCTACGCATCCGGCCTCGCCGGCATCGCTCGCGACTACGGCGTCAACGTCTAGGGCGTCCGGCCTGGTAGGGGGGCTGGTATGGCATTGCGGATCTTCTGGCCGTCATTTCTGGTCACGATCATTTCGCTCATCGTCGCCTGGTTTTACGGCGGTGTTCATGCGTTGATCCTGTGCGCCATCCTGGGCGTCCTTGAGGTGTCGCTGTCGTTCGACAACGCGGTCATCAACGCGACCGTGCTGCGCCGGATGAACGAATTCTGGCAGCGGATCTTCATCACTATCGGAATCCTGATCGCCGTGTTCGGTATGCGGTTGGTCTTTCCACTGCTGGTGGTGTGGATCACCGCTCACATGGGGCCGCGCGAGGCTATCGACCGAGCGCTCAATCCGCCGCCCAACCACGCCGAGACGTTTGCTGACGGCACTCCTAGCTACGAGACCGCACTGCACCACGCGCACCCCCAGATCGCCGCGTTCGGCGGAGCGTTCCTGCTGCTGCTGTTCCTGAATTTCATCTTCAGCGAACGCGAGATCACCTGGTTGTCGTGGCTGGAGCGGCCGCTGGGTAAAGCCGGCAAGCTCGACCAGCTGGCGGTCGCGGTGGCCGCAGGGTCGATCCTGCTGGCTTCCCAGTTCGCCGCGGAACCCGACAAACGCGCCACGGTGATGTTGTCGGGATTGTTGGGCCTGATCACCTACATCGTCATTGACGGTCTCGGGTCCATGTTCGAGGTCGACGAGGACGGGGACGGGGACGGGGACGAATCCGACGAGCCGGCCCGGGTCGGGCCCTCCGACCTCGCCAAGGCGTCGGGCAAAGCGGGTTTCTTCTTGTTCCTCTACCTGGAAGTACTCGATGCGTCGTTCTCGTTCGACGGAGTGATCGGTGCCTTCGCGATTACCGCCGACCCCATCCTGATCGCGCTGGGCCTGGGCTTCATCGGGGCGATGTTCGTTCGTTCGATCACCATTTTCCTGGTGCGCAAGGGAACGCTGTCGGAGTACGTCTACCTCGAACACGGCGCGCACTGGGCGATCGGCGCCCTGGCGGTGATCTTGTTGGTGTCGGTGAACCCCAAATACGAGCTGCCCGAGGTGGTCACGGGCATGATCGGCGTGGTGCTCATCGGCGCGGCGTTCCTCACCAGCGTGGTCCGCAACCGTCGCGAAGCGGCCGAGGAAACACCGGAACCGCAGCCTGCCGAGATTGAATAGCGGCACGTCCAACGTCACCGAAAGGCCGGCAATGGCAATCGATTACACCAAGCGGCCCCGGTCAACTCCAGCTGCGGCGCCATCGCATCCACCACCTCCGTCGGCCCCCAGCGGAGTCAACCTGTCCAAAATCAAACTGACCAAGGATGCCCCGCGGATCAGTCTGACCAAAGCCGGTGAGCAACAAGGCGTTATGCGGGTCAACCTCAACTGGAACACCGGCGGCTACGCCGGTGCCGTCGACCTCGACCTGGGTTGTCTCTATGAGTTGTCCACCGGACAAAAAGGTGTCGTCCAGGCGCTGGGGAACTCGTACGGGTCGCTGGACCGGGCTCCCTACATCGCCCTGGATGCCGACGACCGCACCGGATCAGCGGCCGGTGGGGAGAATATGCGCATCAATCTCGAACAGCCCGAACGCTTTCGGCGGATCTTGATTTTCGCGATGATCTACGAGGGCGCACCGAACTGGGCGGCAGTCGACGGCGTGGTCACCTTGTACCCGACATCGGGGCCGCAGATCGAGGTCCGGATGGACTCGCCCAACAACGAGGCGCGCATCTGCGCGATCGCCCAGGTCTACTACGCCCAGGGCGCCTTGCACGTCAACCGCGAGGTGCAATACATCAGCGGCAGCCAGCGGTTTCTCGACCAGGCCTACGGTTGGGGTCTGCAGTGGCAGGCCGGCCGTAAGGACTGAGGCATCGCCCCAACGCCGAGCGCTAGTGGTGCTGTTGCGTCAGCTGCGCGGTGATCACCTGGTTGAGCCGCTGCAATCCGCCGCTGGTCAGTCCGTAGAGCTGAGATTCGATGGTGCGCACCACCGCTGAGTCGCTGAGCACCTTCTCGCTTGATTGGATGAGGATGGTGCCGGCGCCGGTGAAATCGAACTGACGTTCCTCACCCGAGTTGATGCCGAATCGCGCCGCGCCCGCAGCGAGGAAGCTGCCGATCCACCGCTGGTCGTAGTGATGGCTGGGGGACGGGCAATCCGCCCAGCCGACCAACGCTTCGGGGTCGACGCGCGCCGGTGGTTCAACGAACATGACGGGACCGTTGGAGGACGCGAGGAACTTGCCGGTGCCGATCAGGGTGACGAAGCCCGGCACGATCGACTGGTTGAGCGACAAACCCGGTTGGAACGCCAGCAGATTGGCCGCGCGGATGGTCAGGTTGCCGTCGTCGAGGTCATAGGAGTTGATGTCATAGCCGCGGTCGCCGATGATGAGCTTGCCCTGACCCTCGGCGACCGTGTAATCACCGAAATACAGTGGCGCAGAGAACTGTTGCGAGACCATGTGCATCAGCCCACCCTGTAGACCGTGGGTCAGTGCCCGAAACTGCATCTGCCCGTAGTAGGCAATCATGGCGCCCTTACGGATGAACCACGGGTTGAGCAGGTCGATGCAGAACGCGTAGGCGTTGTCCGGAATGTTGTCGTCGTTGGGCAGCGTGTTCGGATTCAGCGATTGGCCAAACGTGCTCACAGCTTCTCCTCCGACGCTTGCACGAAAACGGTTCCCTGCCCATGGCATTTCAGTTGCATCGCTTCACCCGATCCGCGTCCTACCGCGTCCCGCCAACTCATCGCTGTCTTCAACTCGGTCTGCACGTTGCCGTACACGCCGACGAAAGCCTGCGGATCCACCACTATCGGATTGGGGCCTCCCACTTGAAGTTCGAGAACCCCGCCGTGCGCCAGCAGCACCGCGGCGCCGTGTCCGGACAGCTGCGTCGTCCACAAGCCCTGGCCGGTCAGTGCGCCACTGGCCGCGCCACGCAACATGCCCATCATCCCGCCGCCGCCACCACCGCCGGTGCTGGCCACCGAAACCACCGAGGATTGCAGCCCGGCGGTGTTGGCCAGCAACCGCGAGGCCTCGACGCGCAGCACCTGGCCTGGCTGGATCTCGACGATGTGAACTTCAAGGCCGGCGTAGCCGTAATGCGCTTCGCCGCTGCCCTGCGCGATCATGGTGCGCTCGTGTTCGCCCTGCATCATGCGCCCGGCGAGCCGGACGATGCCGCCCATACCGCCCATTTGCCCCGCTCCGGGAACCTGGTGCGGCGCGAAGGCGACGTCGCCGGTGTAGAACAGCATTGCTCCGGTGCGGGCCACGACGCCGCCGGCCTGGCCGACATTGACCTTGACGACCTTCGAGTTGACCTTGGTGAATACCACTGCGGCTCCCTAGCGCTCGGCCGGTTGTATTGAAACGATGCCCTGGCCGTCCCACCGCAGGGAGAAGTTCTCACCGCTGCCCTGGCCCATCGCCGTCCGCCACGACACGTCGGTGATAAACGACTGCTGCATCTGGCCTTTCGCGCACACGAAGGCGTCGGGGTCGACCACCAGGGGGTATTGCGGACTGACCTCCAGGTGAATCAGCGGGCCGCCCGCGGAGAGCAGCGCGACCTGGCCCTGACCGGTGACCACGGTGGTGAACAACCCCTGGCCGGAGGAGGCTCCGCGCAGACCGGTGAACGTCACGTTAGTCTGCAGGTTGCCGGCCAGTGCGAGCAACTGGCGCGACTCCACCTGCAACTGCTCGTTGTTGAGGTTGATGATCGTCACGTTCTGCGCGTTGACCGCCAGGAACACCCGGCCCTGGCCGGTGCATTCCATCAGGCTCAGCGCCTCGCCGGTGACGCGTTGCTTAAGCCCGGCCAGCATGCCCGAGCCACCCCCGAAGCCGGCGTTCTTGAACGCGATGTTGCCCTCGTAGGCCACCATGGCGCCGGTCAATGCGCGGATGCTGGTGTTGTTCAGATGGGCTTCGATCACCTTTTTGTGCTGCTGATACAACTGCGCCATGTACGCTCCCCAGCCTGTTGACTTGCCAGCGCAAACGTTAGCTGATCATCGGGCGCGGGTCAGCTACGGCGAGTCGGCAAAACCGCTCACTTTGTCGGCGCCGCTAAGTAAGGTTCGGGAAATGCGCTTCTTGTTCCGCGCAGCGGAGGATGTGGATGACTGAGCTACGTCGGCCGATGCCTCCGGCCTTCCAGGCGGCACACCAGATCCTCGTGGAGCAGGGCCCGCAGTCAACGGCTGCCCTTTTGGAACTGCTCAGGTTGCAAGGATTCCACCAAAGAATCGAGCGTCTCGCCCAGCTTCCGGATCTATATCCGAATCGCTTCCAACTGAACGCAGACGGGTTGCTCGCCGTCGCCTCCAAGCAATTCGTCTCCTACTCGGAAGCCGACCACTCCAACAACGACACGCTCACCGATACCGATTGGTACCGACCGACACGCGTGCGTCGTGTCCCTGCGGACCGGGTCGCGGTCCTCGACATCGAGACCACCGGGCTCGATCAGGCCACAGACGACATTGTGGAAATCGCGCTGGTGCGCCTGGACGGCATCCCCATCCTGGATTTCACCGTCCTGTCAGGGACGGAAAGTCCTGATGCAAAGGGGGGCGTTTCCCTAGGCCAGGCGCTACACGCGGTTAACGCCGCGTTCAATGACATCGACGTCCTTGTCGGGCACAACCTGCTCGCGTTCGATCGGCAATTCGTGGAGAAGGCAAGCCGCCGGGCTGGTCTGGATCCGCCGCAATTTCCGGCGTGTGTCGACTCTCTGCACCTTTCGACATTGATCGACGTTGCGATGCCCAACCGGTCGTTGGCGGATCTCACTGACCGCTACGGCATCGCCAACCCTAATCCGCATCACGCGTTGTCGGACGCCATCGCCACCGCTGCGGTCGTCCAGCGACTGCTGGCCGCTGTCGATATTCGGCAGCCAGCCTGGCAGCTGGTGATCGCGACGCTCGAAGCGTTCGATCACCCGCTGGTCGCCTTGCTGCCGGCGCTGGCAGCGGCACCGCAATTAACTGCCTTGGCCCGTGCACCCGATCCGTTGTTGATGCCAACGGGTTCCCCGGCTTCCGACGCGTGGTCGGCAGCTCGCGATGACCTGGCGCTGCTCCTGTCCAGGCCGGACCGGCGACCTCGGCCTGCGCAGCGTGAGATGGCTCAGGCCGTTGCCGAGGTCGTCGACGGTGGTGGGCGCCTGGCGGTTGAAGCTCCGACCGGAACAGGAAAGTCACTCGCCTACCTGCTGCCCGCACTGGGGCGCGCCTCCAGGCCCGGACGACCGGTGGTCGTCGCCACCGCTACCAAGGCACTGCAGGGTCAGCTTCGCAACGAAGCCGCACGCTTGCGTGACGAGGGGTTGCTGCGGGCTCCGTTCCGACAGGTTCAAGGCGTCGGCAACTACGTCTGCGCACGAGAACTCGAAGACGCGCTGTCCGACCGTGAGTCCTCAGCGCTCGCGATGGCTGTCGCTATCCGCGCGATCACTGCATCCCCGACTGGCACCTGGGATGACGTCACCGACCACGTCCTCCGCCATGGAGACGCACACTACGCGCGCACCCGGGCACGATTGCGCACAACCGCGAGCGGATGTGACCGCGCGAATTGCAAATGGGCTCATACCTGCCCACTCATCCAGCAGACCACGGGCATGGAGAAAACACCGGGAGTGCTCTCGGTGAACCACGCTCTCATTGCCAGCTGGACCGGGGAGGCCGGCGGCCGCGCTCCCGGCGATGTTCTCACCGACGGCCGCGCCGATCTCGTTTTCGACGAGGCACATGCCCTGGAAGACAGCCTGACTGCCGCGTGGACCCAACGCGTGGATGCCCTCGAACTCCAAATCCTGGTCAATAGCCTTTCACCGCAATCGAAGCTGGTGCGTGAGGTCAGATCCCGGGCGGGTGGCGACGAGACCGTGGGACAGAACATTCAAGCCCTGCGGTCGGCCGGCGCTGAAATCTTCGGTTGCAGAGACGAATTGGCTGCGGCGATCGCCACTTACCTGCACGAGTACGCAGGGGACTCGGTCTCCGCGGTGCTACGCGGCGGTGTCGTCACCGGCCGCCCTGAGTTCCGGGATCTGCGGCAAACCGCGTCCAGTACCCGGTATTGGCTGATCCAGTTCCGAAAGGCAGTCACCGCACTGAGTCTGTCCCTGACCGACGTCAACGGAACATCCTCTGCGCGACGGCGCTTGCGCGGTCACATCGAAAGGCTCGATACAGCCATTGAGGTGCTGGGCACTCTCAACGAACTCCCGGACGACCACCTGTGGGTCTACCAAATCGCCGCCGAACCCGACGATCCCGCGGCCTGGACGTACGAGCGCATCCCAATTCACGTGTTTCCGCGATTTCAGCAGGCGATCGTCGACCAAACCCATTCGACGGTGCTGTGCTCGGCAACGCTCACAGTGCAGCACCGCTTTGACTACCTCGCCTCGCGACTGGGTATCCGGATCGACCCAGAGCCTGCGGACGGGAGCTTCCGGGCTCTGACCCTGCCGTCGCCGTTCGACTACCCAAAGCAGTCGCTGTTCATCCTCACCAATCATCTGCCGGTACCGATCCCGTCGAACGAGCGCGAGTTCTGCGAGGAGATGGCCGCCGACCAGACCGGATTCCTCTCGCTGTCCGGCGGGAAGACACTTACTCTATTCACCGCCCGCACACGCATGGAAATTGTTGCGGCGCAGGTCAAAGCGCATGCCGCCGAGTTGGCGGAACGCGGCGTCGACCTCCTCGTCCAAGGTGAACAAGGGCGGTCGCAGATCCTGCACCGATTTCGCTCCGAACCCGGAACCGTACTGTACGGCTTGAAGTCCTACTGGGAAGGCTTCGACGCACCCGGCGAAACGCTGTCGTACCTGTTCCTGGAGAAGCCGCCCTACCCGCATCCGGACAATCCGCTCGTGGCCGCCCGGCAGCGAGCGATCGCCGAGCGTGGCGGTGACCCCTTCCTCGACTACGTATTGCCTTTGACCGCAATGCAGTTCACGCAAGGCTTCGGGCGTCTGATCCGTAACGAACAAGACCGCGGCGCGGCGTTTGTGTGCGACCGTCGGCTCCACTCCCCCACCCAGGCACAACGCGTGATCCTCGATTCCCTGCCCGGGCCGACCGTCCATGAGGCGTTCGACCGCGACGACGCCTGGACCCGCGCGATCGAGTTCGTCACGGGTTCTAAACCCGATTTGAGCACGGCAATTGCATTGGGCCGCGACGACGTCACCCAGTTGCTGGAGGATCTGCGCCTCATTCCGGGCGAGGATCCGACCGCCAAATTCATTGAGGCCGCGGAAAGGCTTTTCGGAATCGCCGATCTCCATCCCAAGCAGCTGGAGGTTATGCGCGCTTTCGTGGACGGCAGAGATTTCCTGGCGGTGCTGCCCACCGGTTTCGGAAAGTCGTTGTGCTATCAATTGCCTGCGTTGTTGGCGCCGGAGGCGCGTGCCACGGTGATCGTGTCGCCATTGATCGCGTTGATCAAAGACCAGATGAACGACCTGCGGGGCCGCCGCGGCATCCGACCCGTCCAGGGCATCACCGGCGGGACGTCGAAGGTGGTGCAGACCGAGATCTTGCGTGACACCGCCGAGGGACGGGTGCGACTCCTCTACGTTTCTCCGGAACGTCTAGCGCGCGACCCGGTGCTGCGCGGAGCATTGGGCAGGCAGCAACTCAACCGTGTGGTCGTCGACGAGGCGCACTGTGTCTCAGTGTGGGGACACGATTTTCGACCCGAGTTCCGTCAGGTCCCGGCCTCGGTCGCAACGTTCGACGCGCGGCCGCCGCGAGCTGGTCTCACCGCCACGGCCACACCCGAAGTCGAAACCGACATCAACTCCGCACTGCAGATGCAGGATCCGGTATTGGTACGGGAACCCAGCGACCGGCCGAACCTGCGTTTCCGGGTCGTGCTGTGCAGCAGCGACCGGGAACGCAGCCGCGAACTGCTCAGGTTTGTCGCCTGGGCGGACAAACAACCGGGAATCGTTTATGTCACCCGGCGTGCACTCGCCGAGGAGATCGCAGCGCTGTTGCGGCGCGCCGGCCACGCCGCACGGCCCTACCACGCGGGGATGGTCCCCGAGCAACGTGACGCGGTGCAAGAGGACTTCGACTCTGACACCGCCCGAATCATCGTCGCCACCAAGGCTTTCGGGATGGGTATCAACAAGCCGAATATCGGCTGGGTCGTCCATTACGACTTGCCGGACTCCCTCGACGGATACGCGCAGGAGGCCGGCAGAGCCGCACGCAAACGTGACCTCACCGGAGACTGCCTGCTGTTGTATACCCGGCGCGACATCGGCTTCCGCAGAGGTTTGATCAGTTCTCACGAGTCGACAGCGGACGCCGAGTTGACCCAACGGTTGCTCACCGCATTGTGGGAGTGCCCGGAACGCGGCAAGAGCCGCGTCTTCGACGTCGACGAGATGGCGGACGCGCTCGCCATCGACGACGACGAACTCAACATCAATATCGCGCGGCTCGAACGGGTCGGGGTGCTCAAACAGGGCCTCGACTGCTCTGCACGTGGGACCGTGGATGTCGGTTTCAAGGAACCTGATTCCGGAGACGAACGCCGTCTGTTTCGCGAGTTGTTCTATCAAGCCAATCGGGCTCGGCCCAATGTCCGCGTGCAGCTGGATTTCCAGGAGCTCAAGGACAAGCGTGGCTACGACCCGGACGTTTTGGAGCAGCGACTGATCGAGTGGAGCCTCGATCGGCTCGTCACCTTCTCCAGCTCCCGCAGACTGCGCCGGGTCGAGTTGTTCAGCAGGGTCGCGCCTCGGGTCGAGCTGGCCAGAGAATCGGCGCGCTGGAACGAATGGCAGCGCCGGCGCCTCCAGGCGATTATCGACTATGCCACCGATGAATCGATGTGCCGACGAGTGGCCGTGGCTAAGCACTTCGGTGACGAAGTCGCCGATTGCGCCAGTCGCGCTATCACCGAATGCGATGTCTGCAACGGAGCTTCCGCGCCGTGGTCCGCACTACCGGATCATCTCGTCGCCGATCCCGAGCTGCTCGTCAACGCCGAACTCATCGTCCTGCAAGCAGTGGCCTGGGCGTCAAGCTTTAAACGCGGCAGCTACGGCGAGGCCAGCCTGCGGGCAGCGGTGCTCGGCAAAGAGTCTCTCGGCGAAGGCCGGCCGCTGGGCCAGGGTGTCCTGAGCTGCCCACAGTTCGGCTCGCTGCGACATGTCCGCAATGGTGAAAAGCGCTGGGACACGGCAGTGCAACAGTGCATCGGCAAGAACCTGATCCAGCGCCGAGCGGTCCAACGCGATGGATCTACGAGCGCATACCAATCACTCGTGGTGACCGAACTGGGTGCACAAACCCTCGGAGTTCCCTTCACGCAACATGATTGAGAAGCGAATCACCCACCAGTTGCTCGAGACCGGCGAGCTCGTTGTAACCGCGAATGAGCGCACAGCGCTACTGCTGCCCGAGCACAGCACCAGCATCACCATCGAGCTCGAAGGAGAACAATTCATCGCTCAATGGAGCGGGCGCAGCCGCAAAATCAGTGGTGAAATGCTGCTTGAGCGGCTCCAAGAGCACGGTCAGGATAATGGTCTGCTACGGCTGCGGGCAGTCGATCAGGTATATCGACTGGCGGTGCTCCCGCCGGGCACGGCAACGCTGATCAATGACCGTGATGTGCCGCGAAAGAAGACCCGAGCCGCTCGTAAGGCGGCTCGCAGGAGGACAGTAGACCGGCAGTTTCACCCCGACTCCGAATATGACTGGAGTACGAAGGAAAACAGAGCCGTAGGGTTCCTTACGTCAGCGCGGGAGCTCCTCACCGAACAGCTCGAGGGCGCCGGATTCGACACCTTGGATCTGGTGAAGCTTCGGCTGCAGGGCGAAAAGCTGGCAACGCTGGACAACTTCGACGAGTTGCTGGCGGTGGACGTCGCCAACGTCGAACGAATGCCGCACCAAGAAGCCGTTGCACGTCATGCGCTTTCCCGGCTACGCGGCCGCGCAGTATTGGCCGACGAAGTCGGGCTGGGAAAGACCATCGAGGCCGGGTTCGCGATCAAGGAGCTCACGCTGCGCGGTTTGGCGAAGCGTGTCCTCATCTTGTGCCCCGCCCCCCTGCGTGAACAGTGGCGCGACGAGATGAGCAGCAAGTTTGATCTGTCCTTCGACGTGGCACTCAGCGGGACTCAACTCGGCAACCAGGACAAGCTCATCCTCAGCCTGACCTTGGGCGCCCGCGCGGTCGACAAACTCACCACAAAGGCCTGGGACATCGTGATCGTCGACGAGGCCCACCGCGCCGCCGGCTCGGGCGCCCGCAAGAGGCGGGAACTCATCACCGCACTGACCACCCAGTGCCGTTACGCATTCTTCCTGACCGCCACGCCCATACAGAATGACTTGCTCGAGTTGTATCGCCTGATCGAGCTTCTCCGGCCCGGAACTTTCCGCTCGGTAGGCGAATTCAGGCGCCAGTACATGCGCGGCAACGACCCCCGCACACCCAACGATCCCGCGGCGCTGCGCCGCCTCATCAGCAGCGCAATGATCCGCACCACGCGAGCCCAGGCCGGAGTAGATCGCGTCAAACGGCGACCAAGTGACGTGCCGATCGATCTCGGGCCGCGGGAGCACGAACTCTACGCGTTGAGCACTGAGCTACTGCGCAACATCATGCGCGACCCGGCCGACACTATGCGCCGGCGCAGCCTGGCACTGCGGTTGACCGCTAGCCCGTTCTCGATGGGGACGACTGCGCTGCGCATGGCGGATCGGCACCCCGATCAGAGGGTGCGCGTTGCACTGCAGGAGCTCGGGCATCTCGCCATGGACATCCAACACTCTGCTCGCGAGGACGCCGCGCTGCGCATCACCAGCGAGTGGGTGCGCGAACACGGGCGCGTGTTGATCTTCACCCAGCACACCGACACCGTGACCGGCTTGCTGCGTCGGCTCGGGCAGGAGGGTCTCGACGCGCGCGCCTTCCATGGTTCGATGTCCACCGGTGAGCGCGCAGCTACTGTTGCCGCGTTCCGATCGGGCGCGGCACCGATCATGATCTCTACCGATGCCGGAGCCGAAGGCCAGAACCTGCAATTCTGCAACTGCGTTCTCAACTACGACCTGCCCTGGAATCCGATGCGAATCGAGCAGCGAATCGGACGTGTGGACCGCCTCACCCAGCCCCGCGACGAGGTGTTCGTAGCGAACCTGTTCGCGCGCAACACCATCGACGAGCAGGTCTACCGGTTGCTCGCTGAGAAGCTGCGCATGTTCGAGTTGCTGTTCGGACAGGTGACGACAATCCTGGGTGAGCTCGACGAGTCGAAGTCCGCGACATTCGAATCTCGCGTGCTGGAAGCGCTTTTCGCCGAGGATGACACTCGGATGGAGCGGCTGTTGTCAAAGCTGGGTTCCGAGCTTACCGATGCGCGTCAGCGCGCAAAGACGCTGATCGCGGCCGACAGCGGTCAAAGCAGCTGGATGGCAGGAGCTTTTGAGCATCGAAAGGAACTCACGAAGGCCGGCAGCAACGAATTGGCTCCGGAAGTCGCCGAACGTGCACGCAAGCGGCAGCGCAAAGTTCAGAAATGGGTACGGGAGGTTTTCAAAGCACTCGACGCACAAGTCGTCCACGACACCGGCGAGGGGGAAGGCGCGTTCTTGACCGTCCAGTTCAACGCCGTCGTCGCCGAGGAACTCGACGGACGCGAGCTGCTG
The DNA here is from genome assembly GCF_059812325.1 of Mycobacterium sp. NGS61. Lineage (NCBI taxonomy): Bacteria > Bacillati > Actinomycetota > Actinomycetes > Mycobacteriales > Mycobacteriaceae > Mycobacterium > Mycobacterium sp. NGS61. The sequence continues at coordinate 196,125 of NZ_JCALCL010000003.1, read as the reverse complement.
CATGTGGCATTCGATCGCCTTGGCATGGAACAGCATCCGGACGCCGAACTGTGTGCCGTCGGGTCTCCAATCTTCGACGAGTTGCTCGGTTTGCTCAAGATGCGCGGCGACATGCACGCGACCGTCCCGGTGATTCCGGAGGATCCAGGACCCAGTCCGCTGCGGCATAGCCCCAACATCAGGCTCGTACAACGACGGTTTGTCTCAGCGGGGACGTGGAGCGGGCAGGCGACGTTCCGGACCACCATCGGTGAAACCGAGTTGACCGAATACGTTGTCACCGCCGACATCAACGCCCGCAAGAAGGCTAAGTTGCCCCGCCGGCCGTTGCAGGATGGCGAGTCCCTGCCAGTGGCATTCGGCAAACCAACACAACTCATCACCGAGTTCGAGCGTGCAGCCGCTGATACGCTCGACGCCCTCAGACAAGACATGGCAGAAGAAGTGACCGCTGAGCGCCGGCGGGAGCTTCAGCGCATCCAGACCGCCTACCTGGCGCAGATCAGTGAGGCCGGCCCCGACGACCAGCAGCGCCTGCGGAATGCGCTGAGTTCCGAGGAAGACCGACTCAGCCGGGTCCCCGATATCCGGGCCCGCGCCAAGATGCTGGCCTTCATTCTCGACGAGAACGACTGGCTGATCGAAGAAACCTGGGTTGGCCCACGCGGTTGTGAGGCCGCATTGACCTACGAATGGGGACTGCCGAGGCCGCCGAAGATCAAAAGCGCTGCGTCGCAACGGACCATCACCATTCTCGACCTGTGCTGCGATTCCCACCTGATCGACGAATCAGAAGGCGTGCAATGCGGCTCCTGTGACAACACGCTGTGCCGGGCGTGCGGTGACGATGGGGTGTTTGCCGACTGCACAGTGTGCGGTCTGTCGTGTTGCGGCCTGTGCCGCAAATTCACCGGTGAACTGTGTCTTGGGTGCGGGGAGCCTGAGCGGGCGCCCGAGCTCGACGACAATTTCGGGGTGGCGTGGCGCCTCAATCGAGGTGCGACGCTTGTCGTCGGCGACCGTGTTGCCCGGTTGATGCGACCGGGGCACCCGGTGCCGTCACTGGTTGTCCGCGACGAGGATGTCGGCGATCCGCGCCGAATTGGCCTGCGCTCCTACGCTGCCCAGAATGGGTTTCCCGCAGACATCGGACTGGTACTGCGGGACTTGAGCGACCGCCCGCAGCCTCTGGACTCGGCCAGCCTGCTGATGCGCAGCACCGGCACCGTCGACATCGAACTCTCCCGTGCCGACCGGGACGGTTCCGTGATCGACGACTTCGATGCGAGCGAGCTGCCTGCGCATGAGACGCCGGCCGTGGCGGGTGAAAGTTCCGCTGGGCTGGCCCAACTGCTGGCGATCCTGCGCGCGGAAGCACCGCCGCCGACGCCCCCGGCCATCATGCTGACCCGTCGGCCTCGGCATCATGAAGTCTGGCTACAGCCGGATCATCTCCTCGAGCGGATAGTTCAATCCGACGACGCATCCGGTTGGAAAGTGGTTGACGAGCAGACGGTGCCCGTGCACTGGCGCAGCCCACCCGCAGACAGCACGATTCTTGCCGAGGCCGGACTCGCTGGATTGCAGATATCCGTGCAGTGCCGCAACGAGGCCGTCCTGGTGACGATGCACGACACCAATGCAGCAGCGACGGTGACCAACTGGGTCGCCGTACCCGACTCCGCTTCGCTCGGGGAACAACTGGCCTGGCACAATGTGCTGTGCACTCTCGGCGCTCCGGGCGGTCGTGTCGGTCAACTAGCGGACGCGCAACGGATGCCGGTTAAGGGCGTGCTGTCCCCCTCAGAATGCGAGCTGGCGGAACGCCGCCTGGAGCCCGTCGCCGAGATCGCCGCAGTCGAACCAGGTGTCGAATTGGTTCCGGCAGAACGTAGCTCACTTGTCGCCTTGGGAGTAGCAGGTCAACAGACAGACAATCTCGATGCCAATGCGATGCCCCCCGATGTCGGTAGGCATCTCCTCGAGCGGGCGCGTCGCGCATTCACCGCGGTGGTGTGCACGGGATACGAGGTCCACGAGACATGGCGCGGACACGGGACCGCTGCGCACCTCTACCGAACTTTCGACGGTGTGCCCGTCGCACCGAAACTCGACGATATCAAGTTCCGGCTCAACGATTTTGGTGTCTGCCGAGAGGGCCACTTCTATGCCGCTGGTACGTCCGCACAGTGCGCTGCGTGCGAAACCTGGGCATGTGGGGCCTGTGATCCGGTAGATGGGCGGGCTGGTGTGGCGTGTCCGGGTTGTTCGGCACAGGTGTGTCGGCGTTGCTTGTCGGCCACATACCAGGTCTCGTCCAGACAGTGTCTGGTGTGTGGGGCGGCGGCGTGCACGGACTGTGGTCGAGACCCGCAAGTGCGGGCCTGCTCGATCTGCGCCCGAGATATGTGCGGTGATTGCCGATCGGGCGAAACATGTTCGGCATGCGGTCAGTTGGTTCCCGCCACGGACGAGCAGTTGCGGGACTTGCCGACGGACCTGGCCGCGGCCGGTGCAATGGTGCTCATCGGCACCGACTCGGACGCGACGATCGTGGTGCTGAACCGCGGTGAGACTGCCGAGCGGATTGTGCTGCGGGACGGCGTAGTCGATCGCTGGGTTGCATTCGGCTGCAACGAGATCAGCGACGACTATCGTCTTCGTTTGGCTGCGAGCCGCAGATTCGGCGTGCAGGTCGCCCCGGTGATTGAACCGCTCGATGCCGAGGCCACTCTCGACACGCCGCATGTGGTGGTGCAGTCGCAACGTTTCTTCTATGCGTCGTGGGCTTTGGACGATCATGCCCAGGGCAAGCGGTTGCAATGGTTCCCCAGCACCGAAGCCGTTCTGGCGCAGGTGATCCTCGACGAGTTCGAGCCGCCCAGCATGCTGCCCAGCGCTACAGGACCGGCACCTGCCGAACTGCAACGCGTATTGCAGGGTACGCAACCGGTCGACCCGATCGAACTGACGATGTGGTGGAACCGGGTCGGGCAGGACGTGATCATCACACCGTCCGGACTGGTCGATCGGACCATTGGACGATCCGGCTTTGACGATTCGCTCAGCCCCTGGATCGATGAGTCAACCGACTGGGCGTGGGTGGGCGAGGGCTGGAATCCGAATCCGACGATTCATGCCCACGCAGCTTCGGAAGCTGCCGAGGCCGTGGTGGCGGGTCTCGCTTCACTCCTCGTACTGGGGATCCGAATCGCCGGGCAAACATCGTGGCACACCATTGTTGAATCGCCGCTGGCAGTATGGGCAACCGCACTATCCCGGTCACTGGGCGTTGATGACGCGGACGAGGTCAGGGACTTCATCGATCCGAACAAGATCACCTACTCGTCTGTGCTCAACGCGGTCGAGTTTGATCGAAAGGTGCGACCCGTCGGGTCGATCAAACCAACGGGTATGCGTGTGTCGCCTGACAGCACCCAGCGTGCGTTCGCTATCTGGATGCCGGACGCAATGGCATCTACTCCCGAGTTCGGTGCGCTGCCGTCGAGGTTCGCCACTGCCATGAAAATACGATGGCAGAACCGACGGTATCGGGCCGCCCTGACAATCGCGGCTCGCGTCGAGGAATCAGTCACCGACGAACGAGGTCGTCTTTGGTGGCATGCGGTCGATCTCGGCCCTGCCCGGACCGATGCACGCCAACTCGACTGCACCACCGGGTGTCCGCTCGACGTGGGTGTCATTGACAGGGAGGGCCACTTCGGCCCTGACAACGGGTATTGCATTTACTGCGGCGAACGAGTTTGCGCGATGTGCACGGAGGGGATGACCGCGTGCCACTGCTGCGAGTCAGCGCTCTGCAAACGTTGTGCGACAAAATCATTCGAAAGCCTACTGCTTTGTCCGGCATGTCTGAACGTTCGTCCGCCCACGCATAAGGAAGCGCGCCAGCACGGTCGTTTCGTCTCGACCAAAGGCATGCTGATCGGTGCTGATGCGCATCATGTAATCGTCGTTGAGAAGTCCGATCACCAATGGCTGCGCAAGGGCAACGACAAGTCGACTCCGGTGCCTCCGTCGGTGTCGAGGTTTTTCGATGAGCGAGCGGGCCAGCTGTAAGGAGTGGCAGATGCCGAGGTTCTTCAGCCTGTGGACCGATGAGCGCTGGTGCGATCACGAACTGGAGGTGGAACCGGCTTTCTTGCCGGCGCTCCGTAGTCTCCTACCCGCGGACTGGGCGGGCGACGGACAAACATTCGACATCACAGCGGTTCTGGTACCGGAACCAAACGGGTCACGGGGGCAATCGGCTATCTCAGTTCGCGTCGACGGGCACACGATCGGCTACCTCGGAGCTGAGGTTGCGCCCCGCTGGGCCGGAGTCGTGCGGCGAGTTGTCGCTTCGGGATTCCTGCCCACGACCAAAGGCAGGGTGTGGGCATCCGAATATGACAATTGGGACGGGATCGAATTCCATGCCACCGCGCAGATTTCGTTGGGCGATCCCGAAAGTGCGTTGCCGTTCAACATTCCGCCTACAGAGCCCTACACGATGCTGCCGCGCTCGTCGATTGTCCAGGTCACCCGGGAAGACGAGCACTACGACGCCCTGTTGAAGCATGTTCCGAAAAGCGGCCGTGGAGTTCTGTTCGTCACGCTCCGCGAGCTTGGCAGAGAAGGCCGGAAATCGCTTGTGGGAGTACGCATCAACAACGAGCAGATCGGTCAACTCACGCCCCAGACCAGTCAAAAGTTTCTTCCGATGATCAAGCACCTGAGAGACCGCGGCTTGCTTACCGTGTGCTGGGCCGACATCAGGGGATCGAAGGTCGCCGCCGAGGTTCGGATCTGTGCAATCAAGGCAAGCGAAGCGACGCCTGAACTATTGGACGGTGATCCCCGCACGGTGCCCGCGCTCGTACCCGAGCGGGCTGATCCATTGAGTTACGACCTCAGCGCAATGCAGAAGGAGCTTGCTCCCCTCCCGACGAAAGGCACGGCAACGAGGCCGTTTGCGGTGGAGCCCATCGACGGATCAGTCGTTCGATTCGACAAGGGTGGTGGCCGCTACAACTATGTCGCCGTACGCCGCGGTGATCAATGGGTGACCACCGCCACTGACGACTGGGGATCAGTCAACGAAGTCATGACGTGGCGCGACCTGGCACCAAAAGTTCGTCAGTTCAGGATCGTTACCGCGTGGGCGCCAATAACTCCCGGCTACGACGAACGGGTGGTCCAACACCTGGCAGTCGTACGCTTCACCATCACCGGTCTGTACTTGGCCGCAATAAACATCTGTGAAACTGGCGACTACTCCGGTAACTGGTACACGACGGTCACCAACCGCGCCGAGGAATACCTGCCCTTCGGCGACAACGTCGACTGGTCCCAGATCGCGACTCATGGCAAGTACATACAGGTTGCGACGTCCTGGGTGGACCTGCGCTGACGCGCCCGTCGGTACATGGATGAACGTCCGCTCTGACCCGCCGCCGGCGTCGCTGACTCGAGTTGCTTACGACCTGGCGACGGGCATCCGTCCGAGCCGTCTCACATCGGGCCGCCGCGACGGGAGAGCCAGCAAACCGACGGCCACCACGGCACAAGTGTCACATCAGCCACACCCGTTTCGGAAACCCAGCCCTCCGCACCTCCCTGACAGCGGCTTCTACGAAAATTGATAGCGGCACTCAGCTCTAAACACACCACTGAGCATCCGCGGCCGAGCTTTCTCGGCAAACGCCTGACGGGTGTCACACCCCTGTCGCATACTGACTGCGGGGAGGAAGGCAGAATCCGATGGAAACACTTGTGGGCGGGACGTTCGGTAAGTACGAGATTCACCGACTGCTCGGCAAGGGCGGTATGGGTGAGGTGTATGAGGCATTCGACACCGACAAGCGCCGGCCCGTCGCGCTGAAGGTACTCAGCGAACAGTTGGCCGGCGACGCGACGTTCCGGGAGCGATTCCTGCGTGAGTCGCGGGCGGCGGCGATCTTGCAGGAGCCACACGTCATTCCGATTCACGACTGGGGCGAGATCGACCACACGCTGTACATCGACATGCGGCTGGTCCAGGGCCAGACCTTGCACGAGATCATCGCCACGCAGGTCCTCACGCCGACACGTGCCGTCGAGATCATCAGCCAGGTGGCGGCAGCGCTGGACGCCGCGCATGCCAACGGGCTGATCCATCGCGACGTCAAGCCGCAGAACATCATGGTCACCGCCGACGACTTCGCGTACCTGGTCGACTTCGGCATCGCCGAGACACCCGGAGAGAGTCATCTGACCGTCACGGGCTATCAGGTAGGCAGCTTCGCCTACATGGCGACCGAACGACTGAACAGCGCAGCGCCCGCAACACCGGCGGTGGACGTGTATGCGCTGGCCTGTGTCCTCTACGAGGCATTGACCGGTCGTCAGCCCTTCGTCGGCAACACCGAGCAGGTGATAGCGGCTCACTTGTCGTCGCCGCCGCCGCGGCCCAGTATGGCCAGGTCCACGATTCCGCCGGCCCTCGACGAGGTGATCGCCCGCGGCATGGCCAAACACCCCGACGATCGCTACGGCAGCGCCGGCGCATTTGCGCGCGCGGCCAAGCGCGCCTTGTCGACACCCAGGCCGACAGCGGGTCCCGATCACACGGTTTTCGCATCGCAGTATCAACCCCCACCGCGCAACAATCAGCATTTCAACAGGCAATTCAGCTCTGCGCCAACATATTTCGCTGCCCCACCGGGGCAGGATGCGCGCCGGTACCTGGTGCCCACGCTGGCCGCGCTCGCGGCCGCACTGGTGGTGGTCGTCGTCGTCCTCACGGTCGCGGTCGTGGCGAACCGCAACTCGGGTTCGGACTACCCCTCCTCGGCGGTCGCCTATCCAACTTCGACGCAACCCGCTTACGAGACGACGGCTCAGCCGACTGACCAAACTACGACGCCGACGACGACACGCTCGGTGGCGATTCCGACCACGACCGCGGCGCAGGCACAGACGGCCGAGCAGCAATTGCGCCAATACGTCAACCTCGACCGCTCCCTGATTGCATCGGAAGCCGCCAACAAATGGGTTCCGCAGCTCAGCTCCAAGCGTCCGGGCACCGTCGAGGGTGGCGTCGCCTGGGACAACGCGATGGCGTTACAGGAGCACGAGCGGCTGCGATCGCTCTACAACGCCAAGCTGCTGTGGTCCGGCGACTGGTCGACGTTCTCAGAATCGAACTACTGGGTGACCATCGCGGGGTACAGCTTCAGCGACGCCAGGGGCGCGTTGTCATGGTGCAGCAGCAGGGGATTCGACCGCGATCACTGCATCGCCAAGCTCATCAGCACGACGCACCCGGTGGCGCAGAGCACGGCGTACAACTGAATCGCCAGTCAGAGCCCAGCTGGCTAGGCGCGCTTCACGCTCCGGATGGTGATGTCCGGTGCCGAGCACAACCGGCACGTCAGCGACCGCACTTTCAACCGGATCTTGGAGATTTGTAACGCTTTCTTGCAGAACGGGTATCGGCAACCACACGACAGGGTGATCCACCAATCGGCCGGATGCTCAGCTTCGTTGCAGAACTTCTGGCAGATACACGGAATCTCGGTGTCAAAGTCCAGTGCCGAGAGAATCTCGAGCTCTGGTAAGTGCAGGCACCCCCGAACGGTCATGGATCGAAAGGTTAAAGCTCTAGTTGAGACTTTTCGGTGAGGCGCGCGCAAGGAAGAATAAAATGTCCGGGGATTTCGGTTCGGGCGGCGAAGCGGCCCTACGGACGCGCCGGCAACACCTGCATCCACCCGTCCGTCAACAACTCCAGCAACTGCCCGTCCGGATCCCTGACCATCGCTGATCCCGCGGACACCGTACCGTCGACCACCTCGCCCCCGAAGTCGCCGACGCGATCCAGTACCGCCGCCAGGTTTGACACCGAGAAGGAGATGTGGGTCAACCCGACCTGATCCATGGTCCGCTCGCCGCCACCGGACACCACACGCCCCGAGTAGTCCAGCAGCTCCAGCACCAGCCCGTCCCTGACCAGATAGGTCGCATGCAACCCCACCGGCCGGGGCAGCTGCAGCAGCTGAGCAGTCCCCTCCTCCGGCGCGTCCAACTCCCACCAGTACTCGAATCCGAGCAGGCCCTCGTAGAACCTGCGCGACCGCTCCCTGCTCCGGACGCACAAACCGACATGGTTGAAAACGACCGACTGCGAACCCATTACGACCTCCCGTAGCGGGACAACACGGTGCCACGCGCACTGCCGATCAGGACCGTGGCACGTTCCAGACACCCTCCGACACCAGCTTCGGTCACCCAGGACTGCACGCTCAACACCATCCCTTCCGCCAATGACGCGTTCAGACCGCGTCCCAGGCCGATCGCCGGCGCCTCCGCACCCAAGCCCAGCCCATGGGCCAACAACACCGCCGGCTCACCACGACCCAACCGCTCCCAGGCCCGATACAGATCGGCACCGGTAACCCCGGGCCGGCACGCAGCCACCAGCGCATCCAAACCTGACGAGCACGCCGTCAGCAGCGCGGCAGCCCGAACAGACCTCGACCCACCGACCATCCGCGTGCAGGCCAACCCAGCTTCGTATCCCGCATACAGTGCCCCGGGCGCCAGGACAATCAACTCCCCCTCCCGCACTGGTCGGTCTGTGGCCAGGTGCCGGAAAGGCACCGATCCACTCAAAGGCGTTGCGAAACAAACACTTTCCGAGGGTGCAACGGGCGATCCCAGCGCCGCGATCGACGCGTAGTAGACCCCGAGCAACTCCCGCTCGGTAACGCCTGGCTGCAACGCGGCCTCCAGCGCACCCAGGGCCGACTCCGATATTGCGGATGCCACGTGCAGACAGGTGATCTCCTCAGCCGTCTTCACCCGGCGTGCGGCCTCCATCAGCGGCCCGGCGTCCACTATCTCCCCGAGTTTGGCCAGCCCGGCCAGTAACACGAACGACGGCGAGGTTCCATCGGTACCGATCCGCTTGGCTTTTCGCATCCCGGGTATCGACGCCACCGACGCCATCAGCTTCCTCGGGTTCCAGCTCATCCCGTACAGGTCCTCGCGACCGATTTCCGGCGGGACGCCCTCGTCCCACGACGACAGCAAATGGACACGTCCAGTCGAGCGCACCACCACGGCCAGCGGGGTGAAGGGCAGCACCCCGGCCCGGCCCAGCAGCCGGGCACCGGACACGTAATGCACGTTTCCCGGACCGCTGAGAATCAACGCATCCAGATCGTGAGTTTCCATGCCCGACAGCACTTTCAGCCGCCGCTCGCCACGCAGCCAGCCGAAGTCGATCCGGGCACCGTCCTCCAGGCTCATCGTCCCGACGCGCACCCCTGGATCGCGCGGCACCGGGGTCACGGGGCACACCCGAAGGGCTGGTAGTTGGAACCACTCAGCTTGACCCAGCCCCGATCGGTCACGGCCACGATGTCCGCGGCGCGGAATCCCGCCGCGCCGTCCTCCCAGATCACCGGTTCCAGCACCACGACCATGCCCGGCTGAAGAGCCAAGCCCGCGTCGAATTCGTTGCCCAGGTCGGTTCCGAAAAGCGGCATTTCGGCATTGTCGACGCCCACCCCGTGTGCCAGGTAGAGGTGCGAAAGCCACGGCCGGACACCATTGTTGGCATCGATGGCCGCCTGACAGAGTTGCTGGCCATTCAGTCCCGGTGCCAGGACCTCCAGACACGCATCGACGACGGCGCGCCAGCGGCGAAACTGGGCGAGCTCAGTTGCATTCGGGTGTCGTCCGGTGATCCAGGTACGTCCGTAGCCCGATGCGTACCCCTCCCACATGATCCCGGCATCCACCCAGATGACGTCGCCGTACCGCAGGAAGCGGTCGGTGGTGACCGTCGGGTATGCGAGGTCACCGTGCAACGTCCATGGGCCCTGTGACCGCCGTGGTGGCATCACCTGAAAGATCGGGTCGATGCCGCCTGCCGAAGCCCCCAACTCGAACACGTGGCGCAGGAACACCGCACTCAAGTCGTTCTGGCGCAGTCCGATCCGCAACGCCTGCAACGCTGCTTCCATCGCCAGTTCGTTGAGCCGCTGCGCCTCCCGGACGCACGCGATTTCGTCCACCGTCTTGACCAATTTGACCGCACCCATCACGCCGGCGGCGTCCACCCATGAAACACCCTGCAATCGGCGGACCATCGCGTGTGACAAGTGGTCGATTCCCACCCGGGCACCAGTCGGGAAATGGTCTGCCACAGCAGCGGCGAATGCATCGATCCCGTCGTCGAGATCGGGAAACAACGGTGGGTGCAGGTGCACACCGAGCGGAACCCCGTCGGCGACGATCGAGTAGAGGTGGGGCATCGGCTCGCCCTTGACCACGATCGCGACCGCGCGGAACAGTGCCGCCCGGTCGCCGTCCATGGCCGGCATCGCGGCACCGGTCGCGTACGTCACCGAGGTGGATGCGAGTAAGACCAGGCCATCCAGCCGCTGCGACGAGAGCTGGGACTGTAGCCGGGCATACCGATCCCGCCGCATCCGTGCGAGATCGGGCCGGTCAGGGATCTGCAATCCGCCGATGGTGGCTCCCGCTGCCCAGTCCTTGATGACGCCCACCCACTTCTCCGCGCGGCCGAACAGCGTAATAACGCAAAGATAGCCCAGTGACAATCGAGCGCCGGAGGCGTGGCACCGCCGACGAACCGCGGAGGCGTCCACTAGTTCGCCCGGGAAGGTATCCGATGGGCGTCCCGCGGCCCGAGGGCCAACCCGCACTGGACATCAACGAAGTCGACGGCGCCTACCGCCTGGCACATGCCACAAGTTCAAGCCGTTCCTGGCGGAACAGGCGCAAGAATTCTCAACACGCATATCGCCGCTAACGTGATGTGGCGTACTGCAACACCGGCTCGGCGGAATCCACATGATCGCCGCTGATGATCGAAAGCTGTCGCGGCCGAATCTCATAACGAACTCCGTTGGACGGGTTGGTCACATCGAATCCATCGGAGACCCGCACCGCGTTACGGAGTTCGATGTTGGCCCCGTCCCGGATCCGTTCACCGCGGTAGTAGTAGCTCTGCGACCCGGTTTGGCAGATCACCGCCAGGGACTGGGCGGTTCGCACCACCGCTGCCGGAGGGTTTCCGACGTCGCATCTTGCCGGGTGGCCGACGAAGCCCAATTCGTCGGCACCATCGACCGGGCCGGACAGCGACAACGACTGCGACGCAGGCGATGTCGATGCACCCGGCACCGCGGTATCGCGTACAGATCCGGAGCCGAACGCCAAGATGCCGGCCAGCACAGCCGCGACGACCAGCATCGCCGCCGCCAGCCCGCCCACCAGAACCGGTCCCCGGCCAGACTTCTGGACCACCGGCCGTGGCGGTGGCGGGACGGGGTAAGGACTGTTGCCGGTAGCGTCCGGGTTCGGGTATTGCACCCGGAACGGCCGGGTGCGCACCGTGCGACGTGGCACAGCCGGTGCGATGGCCGCAACCGGGGCGGGAACTGGTGCCACGTTGGACCCGGCCGCCAAGCGAACCGCCGTCGCCAACTCACCTGCCGAAGCAAACCGTGCCGCAGACTGTTTGGCCATTCCGGTGGCGACGATGTCGTCGAAGGACCGGTCGATTCCCCGGCGCATGATGCTGGGTCGGGGCGGCGCCGAGAACATGTGTGCACTGATCAGCTGGTGAATCTCGGGTACCTCGAAAGGCTTTTCGCCAGTGAGACATTCGTAGAGCACGCACGTCAACGAGTAGACGTCGGTCTGCGCACCCACCCGGTCACCGGTGAACCGTTCCGGCGCCATGTAACCGCACGAGCCGAGCAACGAGCCTGTCGCCGCCGTCATACTCGGGTCACCGCCCGCCTGAGCAATGCCGAAATCGACGAGATAGGCAAAGTTGTCGGCGGTGAGGAGGATGTTTTCCGGCTTGACGTCGCGGTGTACCAGGCCGTCGGCATGCGCCGCATCCAGAGCCGAGGCCACCTGCGTCGTGATCAACGCCGCGTGTGCCGGATCGAGCGCACCGCGCTCGTGCAGCAGGTCTTTGAGGGTGCCTCCGTCGACCAGGCGCATGTCGATGAATAGCACGCCGTCGATCTGACCGAAGTCGTGCACGGGGATGACATGCGGTTCCTGCAGCCGCGCCGCCAATCGGCACTCTCGCCGGAAACGTTCCTGGTACGCCGGGTCCGCCGCCAGTTCTCGGCGCAGCAATTTGACCGCAACCATGCGCCCTCGGGCGGTGTCATAGGCCCGGTACACCTCGCCCATTCCGCCCGCGCCGATCAGGGACCGCAATTCATAGGGTCCGAACCGGGTACCGAGTAGTGAGCCGCTGTGCGGCGACGTCATGCACGTGTCCTTTCCTGGCAGATACCAGGGTTCCCATCCAGGGCCCCCGTTATTCGGCGACGATACGTAGGCTGCGATTCCATGGCGACCGGTCGCACGTCGAGCAGCAGTCGGCTGACCGTCGACGACTGGTTGCAGGCCGGCTACGCGATCATCGCCGACGAAGGCCTCAACGCACTCAAACTCGACCGCCTCTGCGCGCGACTGCACGTCACAAAAGGCAGCTTTTACTGGCACTTCGTCGACATGGCGACCTACCGTCAGACGATGATCGAATCCTGGGCCCAGCTCAAAGATGAAGACCGTCGCGATATCGAACAGCTGCGCGACATCCCGGCGCGGGACCGCCTGTCCCGGATGATGACGTCGCTGGTACAGCCGAGACAATGGTCACTGGAACGGGCCATGCGCGAATGGGCTCGCTCTGATACGGCCGTCGCCGATGCGGTCCAGAAGGCGGACCGCCGGCTACTCAGCGCAGTGCGCCAAGCATTCCGCGACTATGGCTTCGACGACGATGAAGCCGAACTGCGCGCTAACACCACCTTCGCCGCCGGCGTGGGACTGCTGCACCTGACCGGTCCGTCGCCCCGGAAATGGTTGCACCATGAGGCCTTTCTCGACTTCATGTTGCGGCAGTGAACATACCAAAAGGTATGGTGTCGCAGTGACCGTCATTTCCGACGACTTCGTGCAACGGATTCAGCAACGCGCCCGAGAGGCCGAAGAACTTCGGCGACTACCAGCTGACACCGTCAAGGAATTGCACGAGTCAGGTCTGCTCGATTTGCTCAAGCCTGCCCGATTCGGCGGTCAGCAGGCTGACTTCCAGGCGATCCTGGATCCAGTCCGCCGGCTCGCCCACGGTTGCACCTCGACCGCCTGGACAGCGGGTTTCTTCACTCTGCACAACTGGATGTTGGCACTGTTCGGCGAGCGGGCGCAGGCGGACGGTTTCGCATCCATTCCATTCCTGGCCTCCTCGCCGCTGGCCCCGACCGGGCGCGGCACACCGACTGCCGGGGGCGTCCGGCTCACCGGTCGCTGGTCGTGGGCCACCGGGGTGATGGAAGGCAACTGGACCATCGTCGGTGCGCTCTGCGGACCCGACGACGGGATTTATCCCGCGTTGGTGCTGGTGCCTGCCGAGGACTATCAGATCGTCGACGTTTGGCAGACCGACGGCATGCGCGCCACCGGCTCCAATGACATCGTGGTCGAGAACGCCTTCGTTCCCGAGCACCGACTCGTCAAGGTCACCGATATCTACGGCGGCACCGCGCCGGGAGCGCTGCTGCACGACACGACCCTCTATCGCTGGCCGATGGTGCCCGCCCTGGCATTCCTCGCGTCGATGCCGGCATTGGGTACTGCCGAGCGAGTGGTCGATCTGTTCACCGACCGGCTCTGCGAGAGCGTCATCGCCTATGAGGGCAGCAAGCAGAAAGACAGGCCCGCGGCGCAGGCGAGGCTGGGTGAAGCTCGGGTTCGGTTGCGCGCGCTACACGGTTTGGTGGCCGACACGATTAACCGGATCGAGACGCTTCTGCAAGCCGGAGAACGGGTTCCGCGTACCGTGCGGGCTGACGCCCGCTTGGCCGCCGCCCATGTCGTGACAGAATCCCGTGCGGTGGTCGGCCACCTACTCGAGGCTTCCGGCGCGAGTGCACATTTTCTGAACAATCCGCTGCAGCGGGCCAAGCGCGACATCGACGTGCTCAGCGGCCATGTGATCTTCGACTACGACGCCAGCCGAGAACTGGCCGGCGCCTTGGCAATCGGGCTTAAGATCTCACCGCTGGCCATGGTCTGAAATCCTCGTCAAGTCGATCACCTCACCGCGGTTGATGCTGACCCAGTCACGACCGTCCAGGTAGGGCCGCAAACTGCGGCCGATCAACTCGGCGTCGACGGCGGACTTGGGACGCTGAATTTCATAGACGTGCGGCAATTCCACCATGCCGGTGACGACGTTCCACAACTTGACCGCCCCGTCCCCTGTCGGCGGATCTACCAACACCGGCCCGAACAGGCACTGGCCATTGATAAACAGCGTCGGCACCCCGAAGCCTCCCGCGTCGACGACCCGTTGATGCTCGGTGTGTACCTCATCGTGGGTCGTCGAATCCGCTAGTGCCGCATCGAGAATCGTGTCGTCGACACCGATCGAAACCAACAACCTGCGGGCGACATCGGGATCATGCGGCTTGCCACCCAACGTGTGCAGTTCGTGTCCGATTGCGGCATACCAGCGATCGAGCAGGTCCATATCCGAGCGTCTCAACAACGCGCCGATCCGCATCAGCGACCAGCCGTATGACCAATCCCGTTCCCAGGGATGTTTTTTGCCCTCCACCCGGTTGATCTCTTCAAGACTGAAGAACCGCCAGTCGATGGTGATCCCCAGCTGCGCACGCACTGCACGGATCCATACCGACGTCTGGAAGGCGAACGGGCACATCGGGTCGAAGTGGAAATCGACGGTGGTCACGGCTGGCGCACCGCCACATTGGCGGTGAACGTGCATGTAGGCGGGGCATCACCGACGATGGAACCGTAATCGGCGACGAGTGTGGTCGTCCCGGCGGTCGACGCGGTGAACGTCCAGACCTCAGTGCCTGGTGCACCCACCCGGTCGGTGCTACCCCGGACGTATTCGTGACCGGTCTGCGTCAGGACCGCGCCGTCGGCGATCTTCGGATCGGGTGTCCAACGATAAGGAGTGCTGTGGTTGGCGCCCAGCGAGACCTTGAGTGTGTCGCCCACCGACAGAGTGACATCCCGAGTAATGGCGTTCTGCTTCAACACTTCGTCCATGGACACGTCGATGGCGTTGGTCGATGCCCTGCCCGGACTCGAACACCCCGATAGCATCACCAGCACGGTCGCCACCGCCAGCAGCCTGACCTTCATCAGTGCACCCTAACCGTTCACCGCCCCAGTCCGGTGCGCGCTGACCGGATCTGGTGCACCTCCGTTGCGGCACGATCATCGGTGCTACGCACTGAGTGCACTTGGATAACCCTGGCGGACAACGTGTTTGGTGAAATAGCCACAGTGCGGCAGCCATTCGCGCGCCACATCGAATACGCGTTTGCGGACGCACCGCAGCCTGGTCAGGTAACTTCAATCCGTGTTTGGCATCATTCGGCCCTGTCGTCATCATCTCGGCGGCGAACTCACCGCGGCTTGGCGCGCCCAACTGTGCGGTCTGTGCCTGGCTCTGCGTGACGACTACGGGCAAGCGGCGCGGATCGCCACCAACTACGACGGCCTGATCGTCTCGCTGCTCGTTGAAGCCCAGTCGGAGGCGGAGCCGATGCGTCGCACCGCGGGGCCCTGCCCGCTGCGCGGTATGAAACGCGCCGACGTCGCGACCGGCGAATGCGTGCGTCTGGCCGCTGTGGTGTCGCTGGCACTGGCCGCGGCGAAGGTCCGTGACCACGTGGATGACCGCGACGGCGTAGTCGGCATGGCGGGGATACGTCCGGCTGCGCGACGCGTCGCCGAACGGTGGGTCCGCCGCGGCACTGATACCGGCCGCCGCTTGGGTTTCGACACCGCCGTGCTGGTCCGCGCCATGGACCGGCAGATGCAACTCGAGGCGACCACGGGTCCGGGCAGTCCGTTGCTGACCGTCACCGAGCCGACCGAGACGGCCGTGGCCGCCGCATTCGCTCACACCGCGGTGCTGGCCGGCCGCCCTGCCAATGCGGCACCGCTGCGCGAGGTCGGACAACTCTTCGGACGGGTCGCGCATCTGCTGGACGCGGTCGAGGACTACCACGACGATTTGACACATGGAAAGTGGAATCCGTTGGCCGCCACCGGGATATCCATGGCCGAGGTCCGCACGCTGTGCGATGATGCGGTGCTGGGCATCGAACTGGCACTGGCCGATGTCGAGTTCACCGACGATCGCCTGCCGCGCCGGCTGTTGACCAAAGAAATACGCCGCTCGGTCTCACGCACCTTCGCCGGTGCCGTCCCGCGGGCCAACTACCCGTATGGCAGCCCGCACGGCGAACAGGACGGCATCAACTTCGGCGGTAACCAATACGGCATATACGGACCCGGCGGATACCCGCCTCCCGGCCAGCTTCCTCCCGAGCCGAAGAAGAAGCGGGGTTGCTGGGACCGCTGCACCGATGCCTGCTGCTGCGATTGCGATTGCGATTGCGACTGCTGCTGCGACTGCGGAGACTGCTGCGACTGCTCGTAGCCCATAGGCAAGGATGGGCAGGTGTTTGCGCTTGTCGTCATCGTCGCGCTGGTTGCCACCGTCGTCCTGGGTACGCTGCTGGGCCGCCGCTACCGCGTGGGCCCACCGGTTCTGCTCATCTTTCTCGGTGTGCTGCTGGGGCTGATTCCTCGCTTCGGCAATGTGCACATCGATGGCGAACTCGTGCTGCTGCTCTTCCTGCCGGCGATCCTGTACTGGGAGAGTCTGAACACCAGCTTCCGCGAGATCAAGGCCAACATGCGGATCATCGTGATGACCAGCATCGGACTGGTGATCGCCACCGCGTTCGCGGTGTCTTGGACCGCACGGGCGCTGGGCATGGAGTCGCATGCCGCCTCGGTGCTGGGTGCCGTGCTCTCGCCCACCGACGCTGCCGCGGTCGCCGGGCTGGCCAAGAAGCTACCGCGGCGCGCGCTGACCGTGCTGCGGGGCGAGAGCTTGATCAACGACGGCACGGCGCTGGTGCTGTTCGGGGTGACCGTCTCCGTCGCCGTCGGTGGCCACGAGGTTGGCCCGGTCGCGCTGACCGCGCGGTTCATCTACTCCTACCTCGGTGGCATCTCCGCCGGGCTGATCATCGGGTTCCTGGTGACACTATTGCGTCGCCGCATCGACGCACCGCTCGAGGAGGGGGCGCTGAGCCTGCTGACGCCGTTCGCGGCCTTCCTGCTTGCCCAATCGGTCGAATGCAGCGGTGTGGTCGCGGTGCTGGTCTCGGCTCTCGTCATCACCTATGTCAGTCCACGGGTCATCAGGGCCCGGTCGCGACTGCAGTCCTTCGCCTTCTGGGACATCTCGACGTTCCTGATCAACGGATCGCTGTGGGTGTTCGTCGGTGTGCAACTGCCCGGCGCGCTGCGCGGCATCAACGACCACGGCGACGGGCTGCGACGCGCCACAATGCTGGCACTGGCCGTCACCGGCGTGGTCATCGTCACGCGGTTCGCCTGGGTCGAACTCACCACCGTCCTGGGGCGTGCCGTCGACAAGAGCATGCGACGCCGGAGCCGGCATGTTGACTTTCGCCAACGGACCGTCACCAGCTGGGCAGGCTTTCGCGGCGCGGTGTCGCTGGCCGCAGCCCTGGCCGTACCGCTCGAAACCTACACCGGCGCACCGTTTCCCGACCGCAACCTGATCATCTTCGTCGTTTCGGTGGTGATCCTGGTGACGGTTCTGGTCCAGGGCAGCACCCTGCCCGCCGTCGTTCGGTGGGCACGGTTGCCCGAAGACGTTGACCGCGCCGACGAAGTGCAGCTGGCCCGAACGCGCGGGGCGCAGGCAGCTCTCGAGGCGTTGCCGGAAGTCGCCGCCGAACTCGACGTGGAACCGAAAATTTTGGCGCGTCTGGAAAAGGAATACCAGGAGCACGCCCTACTCGTGGCGGCCGGCGGTGACGACCCCGGCACCAACGAACTGGCAGAGAAGGTCGACCTGATCCGGGAGGTGCGTCTTCGCGTCCTGGACCGCAAACGTCAAGCCGTCACCAAACTGCGCGACCAACGACAGATTGACGACATCGTGCTGCGCGAGGTGCAGGCCACCATGGACCTGGAAGAGGTCCGACTGCTCGGACCGGCAGACGTCGAGTAGCTAGCCGGTACTACACGGAAGTCGTTTGATGCCGTGGAAGAACGAGGACCGCAGGCGCTCCGGCTCGCCGGTGACGGTGAGACCGGGCACGCCGGCGTACAGCTCTTCGATCATCACCCGCAGTTCCAGACGCGCGAGTTGAGCGCCCAGACAGAAGTGCACTCCCCCGCCACCGAATGCGGCATGACCGGCATCGGTCCGGGTGATGTCGAATTCATCGGGCCGGTCGAACACGTCCTCGTCGCGATTGGCCGACAGGTAGTGCATCAGCACCCAGTCGCCGGCGGGGATCTCTTGCCCGCCGATTTCGACATCGCAGGTGACGGTACGGCGGAAGTGCAGGACCGGCGTGGCCCAGCGCAACAGTTCCTCGACGGCAGGCTTGACCGCCGACGGGTCGCGGGCCAGCAGCGCTTGTTGTTCCGGGTGCTGCGACAACGCCAAAATGCCGTGGCTGAGCGTATTTCGGGTGGTCTCGTTGCCGGCAACGGCCAGCAGTAAGAAAAATTCGTTGAGCTGGTCGCGGTTGAGCTTCTCGCCGTCGACCTCGGCGGCCAGCAACGCCGACAGGATGTCGTCGGTCAGCCCGTGCGTGCGTCGGTGCTTCACCAATTGGTTGCAGTAGGCGAACATTTCAGCGGCGGCCTGACCCAGCGCTTCCGGGGTGGGCGCGTAGTCGGGATCTTCGATGCCCAGGCTGCCGATGGCGTTGCTCCACCGGAACACGTCCAACCTGTCTTCGGCCGGCACACCCAGTACGTCGGCGATCACCTGCAGCGACATCTCCGCGGAAATGTCTGGCACAGCGTCGAATTCACCCTTGTCGGTGATAGTGGCGACGATGTCGCGGGCGACCTTGCGCATGTGCGGTTCCAGGCGTTGCACATTGCGGACGGTGAAACCCTGGTTGATCAGCTTGCGGATCTTGACGTGGCGCGGCGGGTCGATCCCCGGCAGCATCGCCGAGGTCGGGGCTGCCTCCACCTCGACCAGCGTGTTGCCTCTGTTGCTGGTGAAGGTGTTGGTGTCGCGGCTGACCAGTCGCACGTCGGCGTGCCGGGTGAGCAGCCACGCCCGGGGCAGGCCGTGCAATTGCACCGGATGGACCGGTGCGGTGGCTCGCAGTCTCTGCAGGGCGTCGAACGGCGCGCCGACGACGAAGGTGTCGGGATCCAGCACCGTTGCGGCGTCCCGGTCGGCGGGGCCGTGTTGATTTTCGACGACCAACGAGCCGAGCTTGGGAACGGTCATGAGGAGGCCTTGATCCCGGCAATGATCACGTCGAGTCCGGCACGGAAGCGCGCGGTGGACGGGCGTTTGGACGGCCGCGTCTCATCCAGACTGACCGAACCCAGCAGATAGGTGTACAGCACCGTATGAGCGGCCGCGGCAACGGGTTTGGCGAGACCGGCCTCGGCCAGCAGCGAGCGGCTCAACCGGTCCAACCGCCGGGCCCGCTCCCCACCCCCGCCGGTCTGCAGAATGTTCGCGATGCCTGGAACCGCCAGTATCACTTCCCTTGCCGCACAATACAGTTCGGCGACCCTTTGATCCCACGGGCCGTCCTGCGGGACCGGGATGTCGGCAAGTACCGATTCTGCCAGCAGGTCCAGAGCGGCCTGTTTCCCCGGCACGTGGTAGTAGACCGACGGCACCGCCGACCCGAGTTCGGCCGCGATTCCCCGCATGGTGACGTGCTGCACGCCGACACGTCGCGCCAGAGTGTGCAGCGAGGCCACCACCTGGTCACGGTCCAGCTCCCCGTACGGACGGCGTACCGCGGAGGTCATTGAATCCTCGTTCGGATTAATTCGAGCACTGTTAGAATCTACCGCGATGAGCACCGGGACCGCAAAGCCGACTGAGTTCCACGAGGGGTGTTGCGCGGTGAGTACCTCGTGAACCGCGTCAAGGCGGGCATTTTCAGCTTCACCGCGGCGGCGCCACCCGGTGACGACGGCAGCTATCTGCGCTGGCACCTGTTGGACCACATGCCCGAGCAGTATCGGTTGCCCGGCATCGTGTACGGACTGCGCTGGATCGCCGACGGTGCCTATCCATCGGCCCGCCTGGCGTCGCACGGCCCGCTGGGCCAGATCGGCAACGCCGTGCACTACCTGGTCGGCGACCCGGTCCAGGACACGTTGGACGACTTCATCGACCTCGGTCGGACGTTGCGGGACATCGGTCGCATGCCCAGCATGCGGCCGCTGCTGCAGATCGGCGGCCTGCCTCTACTGCAGTGCCACGCCGCGCCTCAATCGGCGGTCTCCGCCGAGGTAGTGCCGTTCCGCCCGCACCGCGGCGTGTTGCTGATCGTCGAGGAACCGCGCGGCCCGCGGTTCGATCAGTGGCTGAACTGGTCTGTCGCCGAACATTATCCGGCGCTGCTGGCGGCACCCGGGACCGCGGGTGCCTGGATGTTCGGACCTACATGGAATCCGGCGCCGCGCGGCTGGCGGTCCGAGCCGCAGTACATCACTGTGGTTTACCTCGACAATGACCCGCTGGCTGTCGCGGCTGCTGTGGCACCCCTGGTCGAGGAGCGCTGGCGCTCCGATGCGGTGCAACCGTTATTTGCCGGTCCCCTGCGAAGCATGATCAGCTGGCAGGCCTGGCCCGAAGAAGATTGACCCTCAGGACTGGCCGTGCGCCCGGCGCTAGAGTTGAGCAGTGAACGTGCGCAGCGAGGTGCTGATCAGTGCAGCCGAGCTGGTCAACCTCATCGAAGCCGGCGATCCACTGACCATCCTGGACGTCCGCTGGCAACTCGGCACCCCGGACGGACTTTCGGCCTACCTGGCCGGACACCTACCCGGTGCTGTTTACGTCTCGCTCGAAGACGATCTCAGCGACCACCAGGTGGCCGGCCGGGGCCGCCATCCGTTGCCGTCGGGATTTCAGCTGCAGGCGGCCGCGCGCCGGTGGGGTATCCACCAAGGCGAGCTCATCGTCGTCTACGACGACTGGAACCGCGCCGGGTCCGCCCGCGCGTGGTGGGTGCTGACCGCGGCGGGACTGCCCAATGTGCGCATCCTGGACGGTGGATTGGCTGCGTGGCGCTCATGCGGGGGCGCAGTAGAGACCGGGCCTGTCAAACCGCCGGCCGGGAATGTGACTGTGCCACATGATGATCTGTACGCCGGCGGCCGACCAACCCTGACGGCCGAGGAAGCAGGTGCGGGCGGCGTGCAATTGTTCGATGCACGCTCTCCCGAACGTTACCGAGGCGACAGCGAGCCCGTCGACCCCGTCGCGGGCCACATTCCCGGCGCGAAGAACCTGCCGTTCGGGACACTGTTGACCCCCGAGGGCAGCTTCCTCGAGACAGAGACTATGAGAAAACACCTGTCCGACAATGGTATTGAACCGGATACGGCTGTCGGAGTGTATTGCGGGTCCGGGGTGACCGCCGCCGTGGTGGTCGCCGGGCTGGCCGCTGCCGGCTATCCGGCGGCGTTATTTCCCGGCTCGTGGTCGGAGTGGAGCTCGGACCCGACGCGTCCCGTGCAACGCTCACCCGGGTTGATCGAGGAGGCACAATGACGTCCGATCGGCGCAGCCAAGCACGGAAAAGCTTGGCAGTCATCGGGTTCGTGCTCGCCCTCACTGCCTGCGCAGCTTCTCCGAAACAATCCGGCGGGACGAGCAGTCCGGATAGGACGGATCCGCTGGCCGGAATCACGGTGCCCGATGCCTTCACTCCGTTGACAGTTGCCCCGATCAGCCGGCCGACGTTTCCGTTTCCCGGCACCGACGACAAATATCACTTGGCCTTCGACATGCAGGTCACCAACTCCAGTGCCGAACCCTCCGCCCTGACCGCCGTCGACGTCGTCGACGCCCGCGACCCCAAACGCGTGCTGGCGTCGTTCTCCGGCAACCAGCTGGTCGATCCCGCCTGCACCTTCGGCAACTGCAACCGGTTGCGGATCCTGCCAGCCGCACCCGCACCCGACTTCACCATCGCACCCGCGACGTCCAGGTCGTTGCTGCTCGATTTCCGCCTGGACAAGCTGACCGACTTCCCCCGGGCGGTGATGCTGCGGCTGCACGGAACCGGGGTGACCAATCCGGGCGCCTCCAAGGTTCCGGGCCCGATCGACATGCTGGGCGCCCCGTTCGACATCTCGGCCGGCACGCCGCGTGCCATCGCGCCGCCGGTGCGGGGCAACAATTGGGTGGCTTTCAACGGCTGCTGCGATCCCGGCTGGGCGCATCGCGACGCGATATTGCCGCTCAACATGAAACTGAACAACAGCCAGCGCTTCGCGATCGACTGGATGCGGATGAACGACCAGGGCAACTTCTATACCGGTGACCGGACCAGGAACGAGAGCTTCAGCGACTACGGCTCGGGCATCTACGCCGTGGCCGACGGAACCATCGTCTCGACGCTGGACGCTCTCGAGGCCAACGTACCCGGCATCCTGCCCGCGTCCGTGCCCGAACTGGCCGCGAAGCTGACCGTGGACAATGTCGACGGCAACCACATCATCATGGATCTCGGTAGTGGCGTCTATGCCATGTATGCCCACCTGATCCAGGGTTCGCTGATGGTCAAGCCCGGTGACCAGGTCAAGAAGGGTCAGCAGATCGCCAGATTGGGCAATACCGGCAATTCCAATGCCCCGCACCTGCATTTCCAGCTGATGAGCGGCCCGTCGTTGTTCGAGGCCGACGCCCTGCCGTACGTCATCGAAGGTTTCAGCTACCAGGGTCAGCTCGACGCGAATCAGGTGTGGAATGCCGACAACTACCTCAGCGGTTCGTTTTTCGGGCCCGCGATGCTGCCGGCACCTGTCCTGAAAACCAATCAGTTGCCCCTGCTGCTGGGCGTCGTGACCTTCCCCCACACCTAACCTCGAAAGGCCGAGATCATGGACATTTTCGTGGAATGGCACAGTGGCGGAACGGAATTGAGCTGGCGATCGACCACCGATGCCAACGACGGGCAGCGGGTCACGGTGTTTTTGCGCCGGTTCGGCAGACCGGGGGCGCCCGCATTGGTGTGCGTACACGGCTTCCCGACGTCCAGTGTCGACTACTACCCGTTGGCGCGTGCACTGAGCGAAGATTTCGAGATTTTCGCCCTCGACTTTCCCGGCTACGGTGTATCCGACAAACCACCCGAGCCGTACGTCTACTCGCTCTACGACGACGCACGACTGCTGGTCCACGCGATCACTGAGGTCTGGAAACTGACCGACTACCGCATGATCACCCATGACCGCGGAAGCAGCGTCGGCATGATCGCGGCCGGCCTGTTGGCGGAGAAGTCCGCACTGCCAGTAGATCTCATCATCACCAATGCAAACATCTACCTGCCGTTGTCCAACCTCACCGCGTTCCAACTCGCGCTGCTCGACTCCGCAACGGGACGGGCAGCCGCCGCCGAAACCACCCCGGAGCTACTGGCCGCCGGACTCGGGATCACCACCTTCATGCCGCGCCGCACCACCGGGGATGCCGAGATCTCCGCCCTGGCAAAATGCTTTGCCTACAACGACGGCATCCGTGTCCTGCCGGACACCATCCAGTATCTGCACGAGCGCGCTGCCGATGAAAAGCGTTGGCTCGAGGCTCTTTCCAAGATCCCCGTCAACGCCACTCTGGTGTGGGGCCTGCACGACACCGTAGCCCCGCTGCGGGTCGCGAACCACGTCTGGCAGGCCTACCTGCGGAATATGCCGGGCCAGAGCCGTTACTGGGTGATACCGACCGCCGATCACTACCTGCAATGTGATGCCCCGGCCGAGCTCGCTCACATCCTTCGGCTCACCGCACAGGGCAAAGACATCAACCTGCATCTGCAGACACTCGGAGACCGACCTGAGGGGGCGGTGTTGGTGGATCAGAAGGCTTAAAGTGACACCGTTGCACCGCGTTCGATCTCGATGACACGGTCCGCCCAGCCGCGACGCTGCATCTCTGCCGTGAAATCCGCCAGCGGAGAAGCGAAAACGGTGTAATCGTCGAAGTGGACCGGAATCATCTTCGGCAGGTCGAGCAGCTCGACAAGTCCGGCGCCTTGTTGCGCATCCATCGTCACGGTGAGCCCGAACGGCAATCGGGAACCGGCGGGCAGCCGGGTCCCGCCCAGGTGCAGTATGCCGACATCGATGGCATCGAACCGAACCGGAATCTCGCCCAGTTCGTCGATGAGCAAGGTATCCCCGGAAACGTAGATGCGTCGGCTCTCTGCTGCGTGGATGGAGCCGAACTCGAGCATGCTGCCCATGACCGGCGGAAGGAGCCGATTGGCCCACACCGGAGCGTGCCGGCCCGGTAGCGCCGTCACCGTGAGCTGGACGTCACCCTTGACGAGGTGGTGGGTCTGCCAGGTCGATAGTGCCGTCGCCCGGTCAAATCCTTTCGTCCGCAACCTGTTCGCCGCGGGCGGCGTGGTCAGGACCGGTAGTTCGCGATTCAGTCGTTTCGATGTCACCCGGTCCCAGTGATCCCCGTGCAGATGTGACAGCAGAACGACATCTACCGCCGGCAGCTGCTCGATGGAGAGAGCAGGCTCCTTGCGGCGCTTGGAGATCAGGCCGTGGCCGAGGTACGCGTGCTGACCCCTGTGCAGGAAATTGGGGTCGGTCAACACCGTGATCTCCCCGGCACGAATCAGCGTCGTGGCGTTTCCGACAAAGGTCACGGTGATGTCCATGATGGCTGCGTGTTCCCGCAGGAATGGAACTGAAACGCCTACTGCTGAACCAATCAGCTGAACAGCGACTGACCGATGTAGTGCCCCTGGCTGGGCGCGGGAGGTACGGCAAAGATCGCCGACCCGATGTGCCGGATGTACTCGTTCAGCAAATCGTTGGCGCCTAACCGGTTCTGCAGCCGGATGAAGTTCTGCGGATCATTCTGATAGGAGATGAACAGCAGCCCGGCGTTGAGCTGGCCGGTGGCGTCCAGTCCGTCGGTGTAGTTGTAGGAGCGACGGCGGATCATGATGCCGTTGTTGTTTTCCCGTGCGGCCAAGCCGATATGGGACAGCGGGTCGATCGCCGACTTTCCGTCCGGTCCCGTTGCCGCGAAATCCGGCGTGTCGAATTCGGCGTTGCCGCCCAGCGGTGCACCCTCCTGTTTGCTGCGACCGATGACCTGCTGCTGGTCACCGATTCGGTCGGTGTCCCAGGTTTCCAGCAGCATGCGGATTTTTCGCGCGACCTGGTAGGTACCGCCGTTCATCCAGGCCTGATCGCTGTTGTCGACCCACACGAACCGGCGGTACTGCTCGGCGGTCATCACGTTGCGAGTTCCGTCCTTGAACCCCATCAGATTTCGCGGAGTGGCCTGGCCGGGGCCGGCCGAGGCACGACCGAAACCGAGCACCTGCCACAGCGGTGCGGCGATATTGCGACCCAGGCGGGTCAGGTTGCGGGTGGCGTGGTAGCAGACCTGCGGGTCATCGGCGCAAGCCTGCACCGACACGTCGCCACCGCGTAGCCGTGGGTCCAGAT
Organism: Mycobacterium sp. NGS61; assembly: GCF_059812325.1. NCBI lineage: Bacteria > Bacillati > Actinomycetota > Actinomycetes > Mycobacteriales > Mycobacteriaceae > Mycobacterium > Mycobacterium sp. NGS61. The sequence goes on along the minus strand of NZ_JCALCL010000003.1, from coordinate 170,508 downwards.
AATCACCGTTGAGCGGCGGCAGGTCGGCGAACAACGCCGGCCGCTTGCCGGCAAGTCCGAACCTGTCGCCGAACACCGACGGTCCCAGCCCGACGGTGACGGTCAGACCCGCGGGACTGAGCCCGAAGGCCTCGCCGGTGTCGGCCGGTGGCTGCACTTCGACCGACGGCTGCACTGCGCCAACGGGATTGCCTTGCTGGAACACCGCGGCCGCCGCGGACCACCGGGCCAATAACGCCTGCAGGTCGGGACGTCCGGCGCCGGGGGCCAGCGAGAAGGACATGAATACGCAATAGCGCTGCGGGGGCGTCGCAATACCGCCCTGGTGCGTCTGCCCGTAAAAAGGGTAGCGGCGGCTTAGATCGACCGTGTCGTGATCGTCTCGGTCACCGCGCTCGGCCATCGCGTAACCGGCCGCCCCGCCCCCGACGGCACCGGTCAGTCCGGCGAGCATCGTGCCGCCGAGCACTCGTCGCCGCGAAACCGGTATGCTGCCAGACGGTTTCGGCGGTTCGTTGCTGTCGTCGTCGGTCATGTCAGTTCGCCGTGACCACTTTCTGGGCTACCACGGACAGGCTCTGGTGCAACGGCTGGATGACCGCGGTCAACTTCGGTGCGTCACGGGCCTGGAGTTCGTAGACGAAAGTTTGGTAGCCGCCCAACGCTGTCGGGTCGCGATACCCGGCCAGCACGGTCAGTACATCCTGAAACTGTTGGTCGATCTGCTTGACCAGATTGCTGTCGATCTTGTCCAACCCCGGTCGCAGCGCCGCGTAGGCCTGCTGAGCACCCTCCACGTTCGCGGCGAAGTCGACGAGATCGATGTGACTGAAGGCTTCTTCTTCGCCGGTGATCTTATTGTTCTGCACTTCCTCGATCAGGTCCGCCGCCCCATTTGCCAGGTCCTCAGGCCGGTACTGCAGGCTGGTGACAGTGTCCTTCAACTTGCCCACGTTGCCCAGCAATTCGGTGCTGAGCGCCTTAGTGCCGGCGGTGATGGCCCCGGCCTGCCACAGGTCACGTTCGATGGCGTGGAAGCCTTTCCAACCGACTTTCGCATCCACCGGAGTGGACTCGCGCATGTCGATCAGATAGTCGAGGTTGCCGGCGTTGTCGCCGACGGCAAACCCGGGCAGCACAAACCCCTCGACACTGGTCTCAGCACGTTCGTAGAACGGCCGCGCCCTGGCGTAGGCCGTCTTGGCCCCGTCGAGATTCCCGGCCTGGACGGCGCCATTGAGCCCCTGCACGGCGTCGTTCAACTGCTCGATCTGATTGACGATGTAGGCCGCATAATCTTTGGTGCCCTGGCCCAGGATGGTCGCCACCGTGCCGGTGGCCGGCGCCGGAGCCCGCCCGGTCACTGTCAGGGTCTGGTACTCGATTTCAGCGCCCGGGCAATAGATCTGGTACGAGCCGCCGTCCAGGGTGACGGTGAACGAGACCGAATCCAACCCTGGGGCGAGGTTCTCTTTTTCGCCGACGATGCGTTGATCTTTGAGCAACTCCACTTCGGAGATGCCCGGTGCACTCGTGTTCGACGCCGTGAATGTCACCGGTCCGGCCGGCACCGTGGTGGTGCTCAGCACGCAACGGTCCTTGCCGCTGTCGTTGGTCATCGTCACCGAGACCTGGTGGGTCCCGGACCTGGGCGGGTCGGCGTCGCCGGAACTGCACCCAGTCATGAGCACTGCTGCGGCGGTCGCGATGGCCGCGCTAGACCGGCTGGTGCGCTTCGGCATTGGCGACTCTTCCCTTTCCTTGCGCGTGTTCGGTGCGGTGGCTGCGCAGCGCGGTGGCTATACAACCCAACGCGAAGACCGCCAGCACCAACGGAAGCCAGAGCCGCCACAGAAGACGTTCGGCGTGCAGTTGAGAGTTGGCTTTGAGTTGCGCGGTGACCGACTCGTCGTCAATAGTCACCCAGTCGGTGGGTAGCCCGCCGAGGCTGACTGTCTTCGGCGCTGCAAGTCCGCCGCCGCTGAGGACGGCGGTGCGGTTGCTTGTCGCCTGCGCGCTCAGTACCGAATCATCCTGAGCGCGAACGGTGTACACGGTACTGGTGGCCCATCGGACCTGAAACGGGCCCGGGGTGCGGGATGCGGATACTCCCACTGGAAGGCGGCCGCCGGTCAGACCCGCCAGCTCGGCCAGCGTGGCGGTCGGGGCGCCGTCGGCGGGTGCGGGCAGTGTCGCCTGCCACACCCGGACCGGCACGCCGTCCACTGAATCCGTGCCGGCGGCGACGAGCGCGACGGTACCTGCCGGTCCGCCGTCAGTGGTGATCGAGAGCGAACGACCACTCAGCGTCCCGGCCAGCGACACGGTGCCGGGGCGGCCGCGATGGTCGGTCACCGTGCGCGCGTGCGCGGCGGGTGTGGAGTTTCGGGCCGGCACCGCGATCAGCAGCACCGCCGCGACGATGATCAGCACCCCGGCGGTGGCCACCAGCAGCCTGCGACGGGCAGTGGCGTTGGCGACGCTGCGGGCGGGCCACAGGAAGATCGTCAGCACCGGTACCGCGTAGAGCAGCCAGCCGAGCACCTCGACGAGCCGCGGATCGGCGGGTATGCCGAACAACCCGGTGATCAACGCGCCACGCACCGAACTGCCCGGGATCCAGGACGACAGGTCGAGTACCTGCTGCTGCCCGATCGCCACCCAGCCGGCCTCGTGGGCGGTCCGCAATGCGCTGAGCACCAGCCCTGCGGCGATGAAGACGAGGAACGTACCGGTGATACGGAAGAAACGGCTCAAGTTGAGAGTCAGGCCGCCGAAGTACAGGCCGACACCGAGTGCGATTGCCACCGCGATCCCTGTCAACCCGCCGATGACAGCCGCCCAGTGGCTGTCGTGCGACGCCTGAACCGTCGCCAGCAGAAAGACCACCGTCTCGAAGCCCTCCTTCAGGACCGCCAGGAAGGCCATCAGCGCCAGCGCCAGGAAACTGCCCCGGCCGAGAGCGTCTCGGGCCTCACGTTCGAGGTCGCCCTTGAGCCGGCCCGGGTTGCGGTTCATCCAGATGATCATCGAGGTCACGAACACCACCGCGACCGCCCCGATGACGGTTTCCATCATTTCCTGCTGTCGCTGCGGCAGCGCCGCCGACAGCAGATCCAACCCGACCCCGACGCCCACACTGAGCAGAACCGCGAGGGCCGCGCCGGCAAGCATCGGCCGGATCGACCGGCCGTTGCGCTTGAGGAAAGCGGCGACGATGCTCACGATGAGCGTCGCCTCCAGGCCCTCGCGCAGGCCGATCAGGAAGGTGCCGATAAACACGCCGTTCACTTAGCACAGCCTAACTAGGTGCTGGGCATCGCTGAAATCACGCGGAGGCCCTTTGCTGGCCGCACCGTCCCCGCCGTCACAAGCGTCGCCCCAGTCACGGCTTGAACCCACTCGGGCGTCATGATGTCACCGTGGCACAGCAGTGTGACCAGACGCGTGTGCTGACCCGCAAAGTCGCGCTGGAGTGGGATTGTCGCTCGGAGCCGGGCAATCGTCTGCACACAGCCGGACGGTGAGTACTGGGACGCGAGTGACGGCGCGGTCCCCGGTGCGGGGACCTATCCGGTGATCACCGGCAAACTTGACCATCCCCGCACACTGCTCGTGTGCGCCTTCTGTGCGGCGGCATAGTCGATTTCCCATGTCGGCCACCGCTTGATGACCTCTTCGAGTGCCACCCGCGCCTGCATGCGCGCCAGCGCCGAACCCAGGCAGAAGTGCAGACCGTGACCGAAGCTCAGGTGTCCCCCACTGCGATGGATATCGAACCGCTCACCATCGGGGAATCTGCGCTCGTCGCGGTTGGCAGAACCGTTGAGCAGCAACATGATCGAGCCCTCAGGGATCAGGGCCCCGTGACACTCGACGTCGCGCGCCACGTAACGCGCCTGCACCGGTGACGGCGCTTCGTAGCGCAACACCTCCTCGATCGCTCCCGGAATCAGCGACGGATCCGCCACGATCTCGCGACGTTGGTCAGGATGTTCGGCCAACAGCTGACCGATGAAGCCGATCAGCCGGGTCGTCGTCTCGTTGCCCGCTCCGGCGATCATGCTGGTGTACATCAGCACTTCGGTGCGATCCAGCCGCCGCACCACCCCGTTCTCCTCGATCTCGGCGTTGAGCAACTGGGTCATCACGTCGTCGGAAGGGTGCTCCATCCGCCAATCGATGTATTCGGAGAACACCTCATAGCTCTTCTCGAACAAATCGTCGTCGATCGCCCGAAATGTGCCCTCGCGCAGGTTAATCGCCCTCCCACCCCGATCGCGGATATCGGCCTGACTTTCCTCGGGGATGCCCAGCAGGTAGCCGATGGTGCGCATCGGAATCATCGCCCCCAGGTTAGCGATGAAGTCGAAGCGGCCCGAACCGACCAGCGGGTCGAGCGCCCGCACACAGAAGTCTCGGGTGAGCGGTTCGATCGCCTCCATCCGCCGCGGTGTGAAAACCCGTGACAGCAACCGGCGATGCAGATCGTGCAGGGGCGGATCCTCGAACAGAATCACACCGGGCGGTACCTGGATACCGCTCATGATGATGTCCATCGTGGTACCACGGCCCGACCGGTAGGTCTCCCAGTTCGTCAATTCGGGGGCGACATCCTCATACCGGCTCAGCGCATAGAAGTTGAACTTGTCGTTGTAGTACAGCGGAACCTCGTCGCGCATCCGCTTCCAGATCGGATACGGGTTGTCGTCGATGTCGAAATCGAACGGATCGTAATAGATCTCGGTCGTCGTCATGCAGTCCCCGCGGCGAGCGGACGAGCGGCTTCGGGCACTACGACCTCACCGACCCGCTTCAGATATGGCCACGCCACGTCCGGCGGCACCCCGCCGCACAATGGCGACAGGGTCAGCATCTTGCCGGACCGGATTCGCGAAACCGCTTGTTCCACCGTTATTATCACGTGCGACTTACCCGTCTCGCGCAGCTCGTCGACGGTGTCCACATGCGAGAAGCCAGCCGACGTCTCGTTGCCGGGATTCCACGCGGCATAGGTGCGCGCATCGTGCAGCAGGTGCTCTCCGAGCTCCGACCACGCCTGGTCCACGTCATCGGCGACGAAGGTAACCGACGGCGTATTGCGATCGGGGAAGAACGCCGGCCCCGGTTCGAAACCGTGCTTGCGACAGGAGTTCTCGTAGGCCTCCCGCATACCCGGGACATTGCCGTTGGCAAGCATGCCCAGCCCGTACCTCCCGGCGCGCCGCGCGGCGGCCAGACTGCCGCCGCCCCACATCATCGCTGGGCCGCCGGGTGTCAGCGGTTGCGGAGTCACCGCAATCCGACGCCCGTCCTGCACGACCGTCTCACCGGCGAGCAGACGGCGCAGCAGACCCAGCTTCTCGTCGGCCAGCCGGCCCCGGTCACCCAGTGCCAACCCGAACATCTCGTACTCCTCGGGCCGGTATCCGAGCGCCATGATGTAGGACGCCCGCCCGGCGCTGGAGATGTCGAGGACTGCCATGTCTTCGGCCAGTCGCACCGCGTCGTAGAACGGCAGGATCAGGATCAGGCTCAGCGCCAGCCGCTCGGTGCGCGCCGCTATCGCCGAGGCGAGCAACAACGGAGACGGCAGATACCCGTCCTCAGAACCGTGGTGCTCGCAGACCACAGCGGCCAGGGCGCCGTGACCCTCCGCCCAGGCGCACATCGCTGGGGCGGCGGCATAAAGTGCCGTCGGATTCGCCCCGAACGCCGGAGCCCGCATGTCGAAGCGCAGCGTGTACACGCCATCTCCTAGACAACCTAATATTTGTGCCACGTACGCTACGTCGGTCTGGCGAACGGGGTCAACAGCTAGTTTGAAACTAACATCTGGTCCGGATATTGTAACGTCCATCGAGCAACCACCTGGGAAAAGAGGAAAGATGACGACGGCGTCAGACTTACTAGGCTACAAGGGCAAAAGGGTATTGGTGGTCGGTGGAGCGACCGGCATGGGCGCAGCCGCCGCACAGATCGCCAAGGACCTCGGCGCGCATGTCACGGTGATGGACTTCGCGTCCGTTGACTACGACGCCGACAAAGTGATCTCGCTGGACCTCAGCGACCAGGACTCGATCGACCGGGCGGTCGACGAACTCGACGGGCCCGTCCACTCTCTGTTTTCTGCCGCGGGCGTCGCCGACGGACCGAAGCTGATGCAGGTGAACTTCATCGGGCACCGCCACCTCATCGAGCGGTTGTTCGCCAAGGATCTGCTTCCCCGGGGCTCGGCCATCTGCTTCATCTCGTCGGTCGCCGGGATGGGCTGGGAGAACGACCTGGAGCTGGTGCAGGACTTCCTGGCCACGCCCGACTACAAGTCGGCGCACGACTGGTGTCAGGAGCGCGAACCGCAGGGCATCATCCACTACGGCTTCAGCAAAAAGGCGATCAACGGCTATGTCGCATGGCAGGGCTACCACTTCCAGAAGAAGGGTGTGCGGATCAACGCTGTCTGCCCCGGTCCCACCGACACCCCGCTGGCCCGCGCGAATGCCGACCTGTGGCTGACTTTCGCGCAGGACTACCGCGACGACACCGGCAGCGCGACGCTGACACCCGAGGACATCGGCAAAGCGATGATCATGCTCAACAGCGCCGCGTCGGGTTCTATCAACGGCATCACGCTCAACGTCGACCAGGGCCACGCCATGTCGTCGATCACCGGATCGTTCGCGCCCGGCAAGGCGATCATGGACCTGATCACCGGCCGCGTTCAACTGGCCTGATCAGTCGAATGCGTTCCGCGGCAGGGTCATCGGCACGTCCAGCGAGCTGAGCAGGCCCGCTTCAGCGGCGACCACGTAGGGCACGGCGTTGACGACGCGCATCGCCGTCGACGTCGTGGACACCACGTCGATCCTTTCCTGGTGAGAAACTGCAGCCGCTGTTCCGTGCCGTCAACCTGACATTTGTTCAGCATTGCCTGGCTCCCGCGAGCCGAGGGGGCGGGCAAGCGTTCAACTAAACTGCCGCGAGTGACGGCCAACCCGCTGGAGGAATTGACTCTCGAGCAGTTGCGCCACCGCACCAGCATGAAATGGCGCGCCCACCCGGCCGATGTGTTGCCGTTGTGGGTCGCGGAGATGGACGTCCGGCTGGCGCCGTCGGTGGCCGAGGCTATCCGGCGGGCGGTCGACGCCGGCGACACCGGATACCCGCACGGCAAGGCGTACGCCGAGGCGGTGAGCGAGTTCGCCGCGCAGCGCTGGCAGTGGGCCGGGCTGTCGGTGGGCCGAACCCGCGTCGTCCCCGACGTCATGCTCGGCGCCGTTGAGATGCTGCGACTGGTCACCGACCGGGGTGACACCGTCATAGTGAATTCCCCGGTGTACGCCCCGTTCTACGCGTTCATCTCGCACGATGGCCGGCGCGTGGTCGAAGCGCCCCTGGGCCCGCAGGGCCGAATCGACCCGGATGTGCTGGCGGATACTTTTGCGCAGGCGCGTAAGTCGGCAGGGGCGAGGGGGAAAGTCGCTTTTCTGTTGTGCAACCCGCACAACCCGACGGGTGCGGTACACACCGTCGCCGAGCTGAGCGGTGTCGCCGAACTTGCCCGCCAGTTCGATATCCGCGTGGTGTCCGACGAGATTCACGCTCCGTTGGTCTTGGCCGGGGCGCGCTTCACCCCCTATCTGAGTGTGCCCGGAGCGGACAACGCTCTGGCGCTGACGTCTGCGTCCAAAGCCTGGAATCTGGCCGGCATCAAAGCGGGACTGGCCATCGCCGGGCCGGAATCGGCCGCCGACCTGCGCCGGATGCCCGAGGAGGTGGGCCACGGCGCCAGTCACCTGGGGCTCATCGCGCATACCGCGGCCTTCAGCACCGGCGGCGACTGGCTCGACGCACTCCTGACCGGGTTAGACGAAAACCGTTCGCTGCTCGGCGATCTGGTCGCCGAACACCTGCCCGCAGTGCGGCTGCTGCGCCCGGACGGCACGTATCTGGCCTGGTTGGACTGTCGCGAACTCGGCATCGAAGACGCGCACAGCGCGGGGGTCAAAGTGGTGGCCGACCTGTCCGGGCCGGCACGCTGGTTTCGGGACCGGGCCCGCGTCGCGCTCAGTTCCGGACACGTGTTCGGCACCGGTGGATCCGGTCACGTCCGACTCAACTTCGCTACCTCGAAAGCTATTCTGACCGAAGCGGTTTCGCGGATGGGACGAGCGGTGCGCGAGCGCCGCTGAATTGCAGCCGGTGCGAGTCGTTCGTCGATCACGAGTTCCGGGTGACGGCGAGCACCGCCGCGGCGAACTCGGGACGGCACACCACCAGGTCCGGCAGTCTCGGATCGGACTGGTTGTAAGCCAGCGCCGACCCGTCGATACGCGAGGTGTGCAGACCTGCTGCCCTGGCGACGGCCACCGGCGCTGCGGAGTCCCATTCGAACTGGCCCCCGGCGTGCACGTACACATCGGACAAACCTTGCACGATCGACGCTACTTTTGCTCCGGCAGAACCCATTTCGACCAGGGTGCCGTCCAGCGCATCCCGCACGGCCAGCGCGATGGCAGGCGGACGGGTGCGCGACACCACGATGCGGGGCTTGTCGGGGGTGGCGGGCGGTGGCACGACCTCGGGCGTTGCCAGGGTAACGCCCTGCGCCGGCAGCGCGACGGCGCCGGCCACCAGCTCACCGGCCTCCCAAAGGGCGACGTGGACCGCCCAGTCGGTGCGCCCGAGTTCGGAGAATTCGCGGGTGCCGTCCAACGGGTCGACAATCCACACCCGCTGCGACCGCAACCGGACCGGGTCGTCGGCGCCCTCCTCGGAGAGCACTGCGTCGTCGCCGCGCTCACGGCTCAGTGCCGTCATGAGAAAATCGTGAGATCGCTTGTCCCCCGCGGCCTTCCGTTCACCGGCCTCCGCGTCGGCGAACTCCGCACGCACGCCGAGCAGCAATTGGCCTGCGTCGGTGGCCAACTGCGCGGCCAGGTCATGATCGTTCATGCCACCAGCTTTCTCAACAGGGAAATGTTGGCAATGTTAACCGTCTTTACCTGTCTACGCGTGAGCGCTCTCAGAGCCCGAACTGGTCTTCGATGACGCCCAGCCAGATCTGCGCCGCGTCGATCGCCACCTTTTCGCTGATGAACGCGTGCTGGGTGCCGGTGTAGATATCGCGGAAAGCACGTTCCAGGCGGCTGCCTTCGCGGATCGAACTGGTGCCCGCGACCAGGTGAGCCCATTCGGCGCACTCGCGGGCCGTGTCGGTGGCGTACACCGCTGCCGCGCGCATATCCGCGCGCAGGCTCGGACTGAGGTCGGCACCGGCGGCAACCGCGGATTCGGCGGCGGTGAAAGAGTCGAGAACCAGCAGACGCGCCGCACGCCAGGCCGAGACGTGGTGTGCCAACCCCTTCTGAAAGGTGGGTCGGCTGGCCAATGACGCCATGTCGCTCATCCGGAATTTCGTCGCAGCCAGATCGGTGACGTCGTCGAGCATGCTCTTGGCAACCCCGAGTGCCCAGGAGGCGTGTCCGGCGGCGGTCACCGGCATCAGCCCCATCCGGGCAGCCGGCGAGGTTCCGCGCTGCGGCACCCGCTCGAACAGCGCGAACGTGCGTCCGGCCGGCACGAACACGTCCTCGACGCTGTAGTCATAGGACCCGGTGCCCTTAAGCCCCTGCACGTGCCAGCCGTCGTTGAACCGGATCTCCGCGCGCGGCATGACAGCCACCTGCATGTCAGGGATGCCGTCGCCGATCCAGCGCATCTCGCCGTTGTCCATCGGGAAGAACCCCGCCGCCACGTACTGTGCATGGCCGGTGCCCGAACCGAAGCTCCAGGCCCCGCTCACCCGGTACCCGCCGTCGACGACGATGCCCTGTCCGTTGGGGAAGAACTGGCCGCCCATCGTGACGTGGTTGTCGTGGGCGGTGAACACTTCGGCGAAGCCGTCGTCGGGAAGATAGGTGGCCGCAGCGAACCGCGACGGCAGATTGGCGATCCCGATCCAACCGAAAGACCCATCCTGCCAGGCCATTTCGATCCACGTTTCGATCATCTCGGCTAGTGACGGCTCGCTGCCACCGGCCTCGGGCGGACTCAACGCCGTCATCAGCCCGCTGGCCCACAGCTCGTCGACGATCGCGTCGGTCAGGGTGCGGTTCCGTTCGGACGCCGCAGCTTCGGCTTGTACCAACTCGCGCATCCGCTGCGCCTGCGCCAGCACCGATTCACTCTTGATCGCGGTCATTCGTCTGTCCTATCAGCATTACTCGGGGAACCCGAACATCTGCACCACCTCGTGGTCGCGGCCGGCCGTGTAGCCGCCGTCGACCGCAATGGCCTGACCCGTCACGAACGACGCGTCCGGCGACACCAGGAAAGCCGCCATTGCCGCGACCTCCTCGGGCCGGCCCAGCCGCTGCAGAGCGTGCTCACGGGTGATCGAAGCGCGCGGGCCCTCCATCCCCGGCATACCGAAAACGCTTTCAGCTAGCGGGGTTTCGATGAAGCCCGGGCAGATCGCGTTGGCCCGGATCCCACTGGGCCCGTAGTCGACCGCGATGTTCTTGGTGAGCAGCACCACGCCGGCTTTGGCGGCGTTGTAGGAACTGCCGCCCGCGGTGCCCTCCAGACCCTCGACACTGGCCAGCGTCACGATCGAACCGCGCTCGCCGTCGACCCGGGGTTGTTCGATCATCCTGGCCAATGCCGCTTTGGCCACCAGAAATGTGCCGGTGAGGTTGACCGCGATGACCCGGTCCCACTCGGATCGGGGAAGCAGGTGAACGGGGCCGCCACCCGCGACACCGGCGGAATGGACCACACCGTCGAGGCGGTCGGGCACGGCGGCGAATACCGCGGCGACCGCGGCCTCGTCACTCACGTCGGCGGCGACGAAGCAGAACCGCGGTCCCAGATCCGGCGGTGCCGCCAGGTCGGCGCCGACGACAGTGCCCCCTTCGTCGAGCAGTCGCCGCGCGGTGGCCAACCCGATGCCCGATGCGGCCCCCGTCACGACGAATGTGCGCGAGCGTGCTCGATCCGGCATCGTCAGCTCTCCAGGTCGTTGGCGCAGCGATTCAGAATCGCCTGAAAGCTCAGCCGCAGCAGCGGGCGACTGACCTTCTCCATCAGCTTGCCGCCGGCATACACCGGGTGGGTGTAGTTGGTCAGCCAGTCCACCTGGGTGCCATCGCCGGAGGGGGTGAAGGTCAAGGTGCCGCCCTCGTGATCGAATCCGGGGACCGAGCGCACGATCAGGTAGGTGTAGCTGTGCGGCCGGTCGTAGGCGGTGATCTCTTCGCGGAACCACATACCGGCCCCCCACACTTCCCGGACCGCGCCCGCACCCTCGGCCGGTGAGTTCTTCGCCCACCCCGACGTGATCACCAGCGGAGCCGCGACCAGGGCCGCCGGGTCGGCCAGCCAGTCGAAGACCTGTTCCACGGGTGCGGCGATTCGGCGTTCCACGCGAATTTCGACCATGGCCACTCATGCTAAACGCCGGCGCTGCCCGGCTATTGCCCGCTGGTGCAACGGCATTTACCCTTGCCGATTCCGGTTACACCCTGCGCCAGGGGGGAACGACATGAACCGTGAGCAGCAAAACCGTCGCCATCACCGGCGCGACCGCAGGCATCGGCCGCGCCACGGCGCTCAAGTTCGACGAGGCGGGTTACCGGGTTGCCGCGTACGGCCGTAACCGCAAGGCGCTCGACGAGCTGCGGGAACAGCTGCGGCCCGAGGCGGTGGTGGACTCCCTCGAGGTGCAGGACCCGGACGCCTGGGCCACCCGGCTCCGCGAACTGGCCGAACACACCGGCGGCACGTTGGATGTGCTGATCAACAATGCCGGCATCCTCAAGGCCGGCCGCTTTGTGGACATATCACTGCCGGATCAGCGCAGCATCATCGACGTCAATGTGGGTGGAACGCTGAACGGCTGCCATTCGGCATATCCATATCTGCGCGCGACGCCCAACGCTCAGGTCATCAACGTGTCGTCTGCGTCCGCCATGTACGGTCAGGCCGAACTCGCGACGTACTCGGCCTCCAAGTTCGCGATCCGCGGACTCACCGAAGCGCTCGATTTGGAATGGGCCGCCGACGACATCCGGGTGTGTGCGGTGTGGCCGCTGTTCGTCGACACCGGAATGGTGGACGGTGTGGACACCGGCAGCACGCGCACGATGGGAATTTCGCTCACCGTTGACGACGTCGCCGACACGATTTTGAAGATCGCGCAGGGCCGGCCCCGGCTGCCGCATGGGCCGCACTATGCGGTCGGCAGGCAGGCCAAGGCACTGATGACTATCGCCAACGCCGCGCCGACCTGGATGCTGCGCGAGATCAACCGCCGCGCCACCGGCGTTTAACGCGTGAGCTTGTCGAGCGGGTTGGACCGTTCCAGCATGCCGAAGGTTTCCTCGCCGTCCCAGCGATAGCGCACCCCCGCCTGCTGCACCGCGGGAAAGCTGGACGTCTCCTGCTTGAGCGCCTGCATCGAATACATATCGTCGTTGTGGTGGATGTCGTGGGTGGTGAACACCGTTTGCCCGTCGATTGCGACGGTTCCTTCGGCTGTCTCCAGCACCAGTGACACGTCGTCGGGCCCCGGTTCGAGTCGGGTCAGCCAGGGTGCTTGCACCGCGCGTGCCGGTATCAGCGTGCCGGAGCCGCTGAACACAAATCCCTCGTTGTAGCTCGGCTGGCCGTCCGGCCGCGGCGGGTAGGCGATGTAACCGAATGCCTTGCCGCTGGGGAAGACCGCGGACTGCCAGCAGTGCCCCCAGAATCCGGCGAGCTTGCGCACCCCTTGTCTGCGGATCCGCAATCCGCTTCCGGTGAAACGTTTTTCGGTTGCAGCGACCGATACCCGCCCGACAGCGGTGAACAGTTGTTCGTAGCGGGGGCCACCCATCATGTTGCCGATCGAGTCCTGCAGCTGCAGCGCGGCGTCGGTCCGCAGCGCACCCTGCACCCAAGGCGGAACGGCCATGGTGGCCTCGACGTGAAAGCTGATAGCGACCGTCGGGCCGTCTTTGCGGCCTCGGACCAGATCGGCGGACGAAGTCTGCACCGCGGGCCCGTCGTAGCTCATCGTCCAGGTCTTGAACGGTTCGATGCACTGAAACACCAAGCCGCCGGCGCCGAGCACCGTGGGTCGGCCGGCATTGTCCAGCGCCGGTAGCGACGTGCCATTGGTCCGCAGCCGGTACACGCGCCCGTCGGGGAACGCGACATTGACCTGAATGTCATGGGCGTCCCAGTTGGCGGCGACCGCTTCGATACCGATACGCGGCAAGCCCAGTTCGCCGCGGTCGTCGACCACCCACAAGCTGACCGAGTCACGCATCTCCGGGTCGTCGGGGCGTTGCGCGAAGACGAGTTCGCGGGCCGGGTCGATACCGCCGGTCAGGTCAATGGACATGTGAATCCTTGACATTGGCGGTCCAGTTCCGCGCGGCGCCGACGTATCCGGCGAAAAGTGCTCGCAGCTCGTCGAAGTCGATGCCGAACGCCGCCGGGTCTGCGTGCGACGGCGGTTCGCGTTCGGCGGCCGCTGCCGCCCACCAACTGTGCATGCGCGCTTCGAACTCCTCCCCCACCGGCAACCCCAGCCAACCGTACAACTCGGTGACCACACCGATCGGATCATGTTGCATGGCAACGAAATCGATGTCGTAGAAGCGCTCGTCGGCATCGTCCGCGCGGAATTCCAGGACCCGTTGCATGCCGCGCGACCAGTGTTCGACGTTGAGCCGGCCGATGTACTTGAGGTCGACGTCGTCGCTGAACGACCCGATGATGTCGGCGTAGAGGTCGGCAACCGACAAGATGACGTCGGTGGGGTCGCGGTGTGTCATCACAAACCGTGCGTCGGGAAAAACCGCATTTAAGGCGTCGAGCCACAGCACGTGCGACGGACACTTCAACCGCCAAGGCCGGTGCGGCTCCCCGAATTGCAACAGTTTCATCACCCGACGCTGATAGCGGTACGTGGACGTCAGATCCGCCGAGTCGACCAACCACGATGAATAGGAGGGTATTTCGGCGAACGACTGAAAGATGTGCGACGTGAAATTCAACGCCATCAGCTCGTGGCATTCCATCGGACCGTGGACTGCGGCCGGCACGTGGTAACGGGTGCCGACCATTTCGCCCTTGTCGGGCGGGATGCGTGGGTCGGGTCCCCGCACCGTCGCGGGCGGCGGGCACGGCTGCGACGACTCCCACCGGCGCAGATAGCGCACCTCGGGATCCTGGGCCAGCAACATCGACAACACCGTCGAGCCGGTACGCGGCAGCCCCAGTCCGATCACTGGCTGCACCAGCGGCACGTCGTCGATTTCGGGGTGCCGCCGATACCAGTCCTCGACCTGCAGACGCTGTGCGAGATAACCGACGATGCGCTGCCGCAAAAACGCCTGTCCCCGGTCGTTCAGCCGAGCTTCGCGGTCGAGTGCGGACAGCAGGATAGCCAGACCGTCGCGGAATGATTCTGCACCGAAGTCTTTCAGGCCGGTCTGCGCGCGGGCCTCGCCGAGCACCTGATCGATGGAGGGCACACGGCCGACGATAGAGCCAGAGCGGTGCGGTCGGTAATACCGATTAGGGAATACAGCCATGCCAAGTTTGTATGGCTAGTCGGTCGGTCACACTGGGTGCATGACCTCCACTGCAATAGCTCAGCGTGACTCAGCCCAGAAAACCGCATCCCGGATGGGTGCGGGTTTGGTCGGCATGGGGATCCTGCACTTCGCCGCACCCAAACCGTTCGACGAGATCATCCCGGTCGAACTGCCCGGAACCGCGCGGTTCTACACTCACGCTTCCGGCGTCGCGGAGGTCGGCATCGGGGCCTTACTGCTTGCGCCGCAAACCCGGAAACTCGGGGCGCTGGCGGCCGTCGCGCTGTTTCTCGGGGTCTTTCCCGGCAATGTCAACATGGTCCGGCTGTGGTGGGACAAGCCGTGGTACATGCGAGCCCTCGCCATTGCCCGTCTGCCGCTGCAGATTCCGATGATCACCACCGCGCTCAAGGTTTACCGCAACAGTTAAGTTCGCGACCCGACGCGGTGCAGGGTGCCGTCCGGGTCCACATAGGCGAACTCTCGTAATCCGTACGGAGTTTCGCGCACCGGGTGCAGCCGGCCGCCGAGACCGTCCAACGCTTTCCACTGCGCGTGTAAGGCATCGGCGTCACTGACGTACAGGTAGACACCGGCGGCGGTGGTCTGCGGATCGTGTTCGGCCCACTCGGTCAGGTGCAGGGACACCGATCCACGGTCGACGAAGCCGTAGCGGTCGGGGCCGTCGTAGGCGCGGGTGTCGAAACCGAGCCGGCGGTAGCGGTCCAAGGCGGCCGCGAGGTCGCGCACGGGCACGATCGGCGCCACTGAGGTGAATTCGACGTCAGGCACCTCGGCAGTCTGTCACCTGGCTCGGAGCCACCGGATTCGGTAGCCCGCTGTCACCGAACGCATCGGCGCCGCTTACCGTAACTTGCGGGAGCAGCACACAACAGGAGACAGCAGAGTGGCACTGACTACGAAGTTCACCGAGGCGTTCGGCGTCGAGCACCCCATCGCCCAGGGCGGCATGCAGTGGGTCGGGCGCGCGGAATTGGTTGCCGCCGTTGCCAATGCGGGCGCATTGGGTTTCATCACGGCGCTCACCCAGCCGACACCGGGAGATCTGGCCAATGAGATCGCCAAGACCCGCGACCTGACCGACAAGCCGTTCGGGGTGAACCTGACGATCCTGCCGGCGATCAACCCGCCGCCGTACGACGAATACCGCCAGGTGATCGTCGAGGCGGGCATCAAGATCGTCGAGACTGCCGGCTCCAACCCGGCACCGCATCTGCCGATGTTCCACGACAACGGAATCAAGGTGCTGCACAAGTGCACTTCGGTGCGCCATGCGGTCAAAGCGCAGAGCCTGGGCGTCGACGGCATCAGCATCGACGGTTTCGAGTGCGCCGGCCACCCCGGCGAGGATGACATCCCTGGCCTGGTGCTGATCCCAGCGGCGGCTGACAAAATCGAGATCCCGATGATCGCCTCCGGCGGTTTTGCCGATGCCCGCGGCCTGGTCGCCGCCTTGGCGCTGGGTGCCGACGGCATCAATATGGGTTCGCGCTTCATGTGCACCGCCGAATCGTGTATCCACCAGAACGTCAAGGAGGCCATCGTGGCCGGCGACGAGCGCGGCACCGAGTTGATCTTCCGCAGCCTGCGCAACACCGCACGGGTGGCTTCCAACGTGGTGTCCCGCGAAGTCGTCGAAATCCTGAAGGACGGCGGCCAGTTCGAGGACATCAAGGACCTGGTGGCCGGCACCCGGGGCCGCAAGGTATTCGACGACGGTGATGTCGACGCCGGCATCTGGAGCGTCAGTACAGCCATGGGTCTGATCAACGACATCCCCACCGTCGGCGAACTGGTGACGCGTATCGTCAGCGAAGCAGAGGAACTGATTTCGGGCCGGTTGGCCGGCATGACCTCGGCAGCAGCCCCGGCTTCGGCCTGACATCTCGGCGCCGGCCAGGCGCTCCAAGAATCTTTCAAGAATCCTTTTAGGTCCCGGCGAGAACGTTGCGTCGATAACAACATCGCAACGACTCATCTACCCACGCCATTACGACGGCCACTTCGGGCGGCTTCGTCGAAAAGGGAACCTGAAATGACCGATATCGCGCACCCGCTGCCTCCTGACCTGCGCGAGCGACTCGCCGAATTGGCACCGCTGCTCGACGCGCTCACCGCGGCCGCGATCAGCGGCGAGGTCCCCGGACCTGAACTGCTGGCCGCCACCGCGGCAGCCAGACCGTTGTTGTCTGCACTGGCGCAGGACCCCAACGACGGCGAACCCTACTCGCGGTCGATTTTGCGCGTCGACGACCGGGTGGAGATCATGCTCGCCCGCTGGCGACCGGGCCACCGGTGCGCCCCCCATGACCACGGCGGCTCCAGCGGCATCGTCATCCCCGTCACCGGGCGGTTCCACGAACGCCGATTCGACTGGGCGGGAACACAACTCGCGGCTACCGAGGAGACCACGCGGCAGCCGGCGGCGGCGATCACGATTTC
This sequence comes from Mycobacterium sp. NGS61, assembly GCF_059812325.1. Classification (NCBI taxonomy): domain Bacteria; kingdom Bacillati; phylum Actinomycetota; class Actinomycetes; order Mycobacteriales; family Mycobacteriaceae; genus Mycobacterium; species Mycobacterium sp. NGS61. The sequence continues at coordinate 153,457 of NZ_JCALCL010000003.1, read as the reverse complement.
GCCCGACGTCATCCACGACATGGCGGCCGAGACCGACGGCATCACGCTGCACCTGTACAGCCCGCCACCGGCCGGCATGCGAGTGTTCGACATGGAGTACCGCGAGGCGCTCGAACTCGTCGGCGACTACGGCGCCTGGATCCCAGCAGGCGACCATCCCCGCATCCCGTTCGCCGCCATCGCGCCGAAAACTCAGACCAAGCCGGTCATCTGGGTGGGATACACCACCCACTACCGCGGCGGTTCGGCGGAGTTCGCCGTGGCGGCCGCCACCATGGGACGCGAATTGTCCGCCGCACACCCCGAGGCCGAAGTGATCGTCTCCGGTCTGCGCCACAAGACTGAGTTTGAAACCGAACTCGCCTGGCTGGCGCTGTGCGGTCGGGTGCTCAGTCAACTGCACCTGATCGGCCATGCGGGCATGTACGGCCCCATGTTCGGTTCCACGGAGTGGCCTGAGCAGTTCTCACCGCACGAATGGCGGGCCATCACCATTCCGTTCACCCCCGACGGACGGGCTTACTTCCACGCCTGCCGAACCGCGCGCTGGTTCGCCCCGTTCTTCGCCGACGTGTTCGGGGTGTCCGCGTTCGGCAACCACAACTACACCACCGTGTCCGCTCGCAGGGACCGGTTTGCGTGGGCGGGCCGTCAACCGGCGGCTCGCCCGAATCTTTACCTGATCGCGGCTCCGGGCAAGAAGTCGCACGGGTGGTCCGGAAGTATGCGCAAGTATCTGGGTTGCGCCGCCGAACCGATGATGGAAAGTCGGCCCGCCGCAACCCATCCCGAGCGTTCGTACGACCGGGTGGCTGAACTCTACGACCGCGCCTACGCCGACATCCGGGTCCGCGACGCGGAGTGGAAGTGGGTGGCCAATCGGATTGCCGCGGTCCACGACGACCTCGGCCGCCGCGTTCGGGTGCTCGAGATCGGTTGCGGCAACGGCGCTCTGCTGCGCGCCCTGGATGACAACGGCCACATCGACTTCGCCGTCGGCGTGGACAGTTCGGCTGGCATGCTCGCCCGGGCACGCGAGCGCAGCCACGGCCGCGGCAGGCTGCGCTTCGGCAAGGTCGACGGACCCGTGCTGGACGTGCCTGACGATCACGTGGACGTGGTGGTCTCGTTCCTCTCGTTCCGCTACCTGGATTGGGATCCGGTGATGGCCGAGATCCGCCGGGTGCTGGCTCCCGGTGGTCGATTGTGGGTGGTCGATATGGTCGAAAAACCGGCCCGGATGCGCGATCTACCGGTGCTGGCCCGCTCGGCCGCCGCACACGTGCGCACCCGACGCACCCGGCCTCAGTTCGTCACCGATCTGGCCTCCCTGACCACCCACCCGGATTGGCAGAACATGCTGCAACACAACCCAATTCGTGCCGAGCACGAGTACCGGTGGTATTTCGGCAGCCGTTTCCCCGACAGCCGACTGCACACATTGACAGCCACCATGTCCGCGCGGGTGCTGGCCTTCGACTCCGGACCGTTGACGAAGGGGCAGACCGCGCCCTTGTCTTACCCGTGACGCCATGAGCCCGAATTCCTGCCTGGGCATCGTCGATTGGGGTATCGGCGGTGTCGGCCTGCTCAAAGCCCTGGACCGGTCGGTGCCCGGCCTGCCGGTGCTGTACTGGTCGGATGCCGGTGTGCTGCCGTATGGCCGGATGACCGCCGATGAGTTGACCGATCGGCTGTTGACAGTGGTCAGCGCACTGGCCGAGCGAGGCGTGACCGAGGTGGCGCTGGCCTGCAACGCTGCCAGCACGGTGACGCACCGACTGGGCGCCGCCACGGTTCCGGTGCGGGGAATCATCACTCATGGGTTGGCCTCGGTTCCCAACGAGCTGGACCGCGTCGGGGTGGTGGGCGGGCGGCGCACCATCACCGCCGGTCATTACCGCCGCGGACTCGCCCGATCCGGGCGGGTGGTGGTGTCCCGAGTGGCACAGCCGCTGTCCGCGCACATCGAAGCCGGTCACACCGGCTCCCCGCGGTTTCGGGCGGATTTGGCCAAAATCCTGGCGCCGCTTCGTCGAATGGACGCCTTGGTGCTGGCCTGCACGCACTACCCCGCTGCCGCCCGCTGGTTCGCGGACGCGCTACCGCAGACCCGGCTGATCGATCCGGCCGAACACATGGCCGCCGCGATCGCCGCGCGGTATCCGCAGTTGCAGCAGGCGGCGCCGGCCACCCGACTTTTCCTCACCTCGGGCGACCCGGAGGCGATGCGGCGCGGCGCGGCGCGGGCCTGGGGCACCGTCCTGACTGCTGCCACCGTCGGGTACCGAGACCCACCCGCCGTGGCCTGCTGACCCGGCGGATTACCTGGGCCGCGCCACGATCACCGGCGTGTGCACCGAATGCACCACCGCGTGGCTGACCGAGCCGAGCATGAGCTGGGCGATCCAGCCGCGGCCGTGGCTTCCGACCACCACCAGTTGCGCCGAGCGGGACTGATCGATCAGCTCGCGGGCCGCCCGGTCCCGGACCACCCGGCGTCGCACGGTGACATCGGGATAGCGCTCCTGCCACCGGGCCAGCCGCTCGCCCAGGATCTGTCCCGCTTGTGACTCCAGCTCCGCCCAGTCGAACCCGCCGAGGTCGAGAACCTCGCCGTCGCTCCAGGCGTGCACCGCCACCAACTCGACACCACGACGCGACGCCTCGTCGAACGCGATGTCGGTGGCCAGTTCCGAGACCTCCGACCCGTCGATTCCGACCACCACCGGAGCATCGGCGGCAGGCGCGGGCTCCTCGTCGCGGACGATGACGACAGGACACTTGGCGCCGTGCATGACACCGGAACTCACCGAACCCAGCAGGACCCGCCCTACCACGCCCCGCCCGTTGCTGCCGACGACGATCCGCTCGGCCCGCTCGGACAGCTCGACCAGTGTCGGGACCGGCGGCGAGGTCTTCAGTTTGCTCGCGATCTGAATCGTCCGATCCGCGCCCACGGCCTCGTGCGCAAGGTCGACTGCCTGACCGAGTATCCGGCGGCCGTCGTCTTCCTGCCATACCGCCGCCCCGCCCGGCAGCGGTATCTGCGGAAACGTCGGCACGTAGGCATTGAGCATGTGAACCAGGGTCAACGGGACATTGCGAAGCGCCGCGTCACGGGCCGCCCAGACAACGGCAGCGTTCGATGACGGCGACCCGTCAACTCCCACGACCAAGCCCTGCCGCTCGACGGATGCGTTCATCTCATTCCTTCCTCACACTTCTCCAACACCGACATACCCGCTCAGCGGTACACCGCCGCCGCGCGTCTGCAACAGCATGGCAGGGTGACGGTGGTGCCCAACACTTCTGACCTCCGCGACATCGACACCTCCGCCGGTGTGTTGCGCTACTACGACTCGGCCAACGACGGCGCACCCACCCTGCTGTTCCTACACGGCTCGGGCCCCGGCGTGACCGGGTGGCGCAACTTCTGTGGTGTACTGCCCGCCTTCGCGGACCACTTCCGTTGCCTCATCCTGGAATTCCCCGGTTTCGGCGTTACCGACGATCTCGGTGGCCACCCGATGATCACCGCCCAGGGGGTGGTGGCGCCGTTCTTGGATGCGCTGGATATTGAGCGGGTACACATCATCGGCAATTCGATGGGGGGCGGGGTGGGGATCAACTTCGCCATCCGGCACGCCGACCGTATCGACCGTTTGGTGACCATCGGCGGCATCGGCACCAACACCTTCAGTCCCGGTCCCAGCGAGGGAATCCGACTGCTGCAGGAGTTCACCGAAGAACCGACCAGGCAACGACTCGTCGACTGGCTCAAGTCGATGGTGTACGACCAGGCCTTGGTGACCGAGGAACTCGTCGAGGAACGCTGGCAACTGGCCATCGATCCCCAGACCCTGGCCGCAGCGCGCCGCATGTACGGGAAGGCCGCGTATGCGGCGATGATGGCGGCGATGAGCGCCGCCGACCGACCGATGCCGTGGGCGGTGATGCACAAGGTGACCGCACCGACCTTGCTGACCTGGGGACGCGACGACCGGGTGAGCCCGCTCGACATGGCGCTGATCCCGATGCGCACCATTCCCAATGCCGAACTGCACGTATTCCCCAACTGTGGGCACTGGGCGATGATTGAAGCCAAGGCCGCGTTCGAGAGCACAGTGCTGGCGTTCCTGTCCCGCTAGTCATGGGCCCCGGCCGACGACACATCACTCTGCGTGCAGGGCGCAAAACTGCGGGAGCACGACACCGCCGGCGCAGTGTCAACGCCGGGGAAGCCGGTCGCTTCAGCGTTCGGCGCCGCACCGGTGATCAGGGCAACTTTACCGGCCAGTCTCATGTGGTCTTCTGCGTCAGACCGGCATCCACGACGAGCTGGGTGCCGGTGATGTATCGGCCCTGCTCGGAGGCGAGGAAGACCACGGCGTTGGCGATGTCGACCGGCTCGACCCACGGCACCGGCAACAGGTTGCGCGCCATCAGCACCTCGGCGGCGTCGGCTGCCGTCGGATTCTCCAGATCTGGACGCAGGCGACGGAAAGTATCGTCATTCAGCACCATCGGGGTCGCCACGGCGCCGGGATGCACCGTATTGACCCGGATCCTGCGCGCGCCGAGCTCGTTGGCCAGCGTGCGGGCCAGGCCGACCACGGCATGCTTGCTGGCGGTGTAGTGCGCGGTGTTGGCGGTACCCCGAATTCCGTTGGTGGAGCTGATGATGACCACCGATCCCCCGTCCGGGCCGAGGTGCGGCACCGACGCCCGGACCGTGTGCCACACCCCGGTGAGGTTGATGTCGAGTGTGCGTTGCCATACCTGCGGGTCCAGCTCCCATGACGGCGCGCCGGCGGTGTGGATCCCGGCGTTAGCGATCACCACGTCCAGCCGACCCACCTCGCTGACCGCGGCGTCGACGACACCGGTGAGCGCAGCGAGATCGGCGACATCAGCCAGGCCCGTCACGCAACGGCGACCACGTTCCTCGACTTCGCTTGCCGTGACGCGTAATTCGTCGGCGGCCTGCGGGAAGTCGAGCGCGATCACGTCGGCGCCTTCCTCAGCGAACCGGAGGCAGTGCACCCGGCCGGTCCCCCGCGATGCCCCGGTGACCAGGACGGCCCGGCCCGCCAAACCTGTGCTCATGGCGCCTTGAGGAGGTCGAATCCCTTGTAGCCGGCATCGGCGACCTCAGCGCAGATCTGGTTGTAGGTGGCGAACCCACCGACGAACAACATGAAACCGCGTGGCTTTCCGGGCACATTGGCGCCCATGTACCAGGAGTCGGCCTTGACGAACAGGGACGCGTCGGCGCGTCGCTTCAACTCCACGCCCCAACCGTCCACCGCATCCCGGGTGGGTTCCATTGCGGCATAGGCGTGGTCGTCGAGGTAGCCGATGGCGTCGGCGATCCAGTTCACGTGCGCCTCCGCGTGCAACACCATGTTCGCCAGTACGGCGGGAGCCCCGGGGCCCGAAATCACGAACAGGTTGGGGAATCCGTCGATGCCCAGGCCGAGGTAGGTACGGGGTCCGTGTGCCCAGTTATCGCGCAACGACACTCCGTCGCGACCGACGATGTCGATCTTGCCCAGCGCCCCGGTCAGCGCATCGAAACCGGTGGCGAACACGATCGCATCAAGGTCGTAGTGGGCGGCTGAGGTGTTGATGCCGGTGGGGTCGATCGATTCGATCGGGGTGGCGCGCACGCTGATCAGCGATACGTTCGGCTTATTGAAGGTCTGAAAGTAGTTGCTGTCGGTGCAGATTCGCTTGGTCCCGATCGGATGGTCGTTGGGAATCAGCAACTCTGCTGTCGCGGGATCGTCGATCACGGCGCGGATTTTCTCCTCGTAGAATCGGCGCGCCTCGTCGTTGGCCGTCACGTCTGTCATCTGATCCGGGAATGTCTTTGAATACAGCACACCGCCCAGCTGCCAACGCTTTTCAAAGGCAGCACGCCGCTCGTCGGGGCTGAATTCCATCGTCGGCTTCGCCGCGGTGAGGTGCGGCGAGCCGCCACCGCTGAGCCAGGACAGGCGGCGGCGTTCGGCGTAGCCGGCCTTGATCTCGGCGAGTTCTGCTGCGGACAAGGGCGCGTTGCCGGCCGGCACACTGAAGTTCGGGGTGCGCTGCAAGACGTAGAGATGTGCGGCCTGCTCGGCGATGATCGGAATCGTCTGAATGCCAGAGGATCCGGTGCCGATCACCGCGACCCGCTTTCCGGCGAAGTCCACGGGCTCGTGCGGCCAGTGTGCGGTGTGATAGACCTCGCCTGCGAAGGTGTCCAGACCCCTGACGTCGGGGATCATCGCATCCGACAACGGTCCGGTAGCCATCAGACAGAACCGCGCGGTGAATGTTTCCCCGGTGTTGGTGCTGACCGTCCAACGCAACGTCGCCTCGTCGAACACGGCCGAGACGACGCGAGTCTCGAATACGATGTCGCGGCGCAGGTCGAGCTTGTCGGCGACCCAGTTCAGGTAGCGCAGAATTTCGGCCTGGGTGGCGTACTTCTCGGTCCAGTCCCACTCCTGCTGCAGTTCATCGGAGAACGAGTAGCAGTAGTCGACGCTTTCCACATCGCAGCGCGCGCCCGGATAGCGGTTGTAGTACCAGGTACCACCGAGCGCCGGCGCGGCCTCGATCACCCGCACCGACAGCCCCTGGGAACGCAGCTTGTGCAGGGCGTACAGACCGGCGAATCCGGCCCCGACCACGACCGCATCCAGGGTCTGCTCATCGTCCACACCGTTCACCGTAGGACCTCCGCCGGGGTTGCGACGCATCTGGTCCGCTGACCGGGATTGCCGGTGAGTCGCAGCGCCCAGTGGAGTAGACACAGATGCAGCCCCACATACGTTAGGACGACAGCATGAGCGAGCGGGTACTTGACCGAGTAGTAGAGCTAGCCGACCAACTGCGCGAGCAGGCCACCGAGGCAGAGCGGATCGGCCGGCTCACCGACGACACCGTCAAGATGATGAAGTCGGTGGGGTTGATCCGGCTGCTGCAGACCAAGCAGTACCAGGGCTTCGAGGTGCATCCCCGCGAATTCGCCGAGACGACGATGGCAACTGCGGCACTGGATCCGGCGGCCGGCTGGATCGTCGGCGTGGTCGGCGTGCATCCCTACCAGTTGGCCTACGCCGACCCGAAGGTCGCCGCCGAGATCTGGGCCGACGACGTCGACACCTGGATGGCATCCCCCTACGCGCCGCAGGGCGTGGCCAAGCCGGTCGACGGCGGCTACCTGTTCAACGGACACTGGCAATTCAGTTCCGGCACCGACCACTGCGACTGGATCATCCTGGGTGCAATGCTGGCCGACTCCGAGGGCGTACCGCTGATGCCCCCGAAGATGATTCACATGATCCTGCCGCGCAAGGATTATCAGATCGTCGACGACTCGTGGAATGTGGTGGGGCTGCGCGGGACCGGGTCCAAGGACGTCGTCGTCTCCGACGCATTCGTGCCGACGTACCGGACCATGGACGCGACCAAGGTGATGGACGGCACCGCGCAGCGCGAGGCCGGGATGACTGAACCGCTCTACCTGATGCCGTGGTCGACGATGTTCCCGCTGGGCATCTCCGCGGCCACCATCGGGATCGCCGAAGGGGCGCTGGCTGCGCACCTGGACTACCAGCGGGAGCGGGTCGGCGCGACCGGGACTGCAATCAAGGACGATCCCTACGTCATGTACGCCATCGGCGAAGCCGCTGCCGACATCAACGCCGCGCGCCAGGAGCTGCTGGCCAACGCCGACCGCATCTATGACATGGTCGCCGCCGGCAAGGAGGTGTCCTTCGCCGACCGCGCCGCCGGCCGGCGCACCCAGGTGCGCGCGGTGTGGCGGGCGGTGTCGGCCGTCGACGAGATCTTCGCCCGCTCGGGCGGCAACGCCTCGCGAATGGACAAGCCGTTGCAACGCTATTGGCGCGACGTGCACGTCGGCCAGATGCATGCCATCCATGTACCCGGCTCCACCTACCACGCCTCGGCGCTCAGCTCGTTCGGCGTGGAACCGCCGATGGGGCCGCTGCGCGCACTGATCTGATCTGAGGAGTTGTCCGTGAGTGACTTGAAAAGCCTTGGCTACATTACAGTTTCGACCGCCGACATCGAGCGATGGCGCAAGTTCGCGTTCGGCGTGCTGGGGTTCGCCGAGGGGAAGGGCCCCGACCCGGATGCGTTGTACCTGCGGATGGATGAGCGGGCCGCCCGCATCATCGTCGTGCCTGGCGAGACCGACCGGGTGATCACCGTCGGCTGGGAGGTCCGCGACCGTGCCGCGTTGCGGCGGGTCAAGGCCGCGTTGGACGGCGCCGGCGTCCCGGTCAAGGAGTTGTCAGTCGGGGAAGCCGACGCCCGCCGGGTCGAAGAGGTCATCACCTTCGAGGACCCGGCCGGCACCACCCTGGAGGTGTTTCACGGCGCCGTGCTGGACCACAGCCCGGTCGTCACACCGTTCGGGGCGAAGTTCGTGACGGGCGACCAGGGCCTGGGTCATGTGGTCGTACCGGCGCGGGACCCTAACGGGTTGTTCGACTTCTACACCGAGGTGCTGGGATTCCGGTCGCGTGGCGCGTTTCGGATACCGCTGCCCGCCGAGTTCGGACCGATCCGGGTCAGATTCCTGGGCATCAATGCCCGCCACCACAGTTTGGCCATAGCTCCCGCGATGCATCAGCGCGACCCGGGACTGGTCCATGTCATGGTCGAAGTGGACACCCTCGACGCTGTCGGGCAGGCACTAGACCGCGTCAATGCCGACGGCTTCCAGGTGTCGTCCACGCTGGGACGCCACACCAACGACAAGATGGTGTCGTTCTATGTGCGTGCCCCCGGCGACTGGGACATCGAGTTCGGCACCGAGGGTATGCGCGTCGACGAAACCTCCTACACCGCAGAGGAAATCACCGCCGACAGCTACTGGGGGCACCAGTGGATCGACGAGCCGCCCGCGGCGATGCGGATGTAAGTGGCGCGAGGTGGCGCGAGCAGACGCAGAATCGCATCACGGGGCAATGATTTGGACGATTCTGCGTCTGCTCGGCAGGTGAGGGTGACAGCCGACACACTCGTGTGGTATTCCTATTAGGAATATTCCATGTAGGAGGTTGTATGTCGGGCACCGTCGAAACCCCCAGCGCCGTCATCGACCGCATCTCCCTGGTTCTGGACGCCTTCGACGGACCCGGGCGGCTCACCTTGGCCCAGATCGTGCGCCGCACCGGTCTGCCCCGATCGTCGGCGCACCGGATGCTCGAGCGACTGGTACAGCTGCGGTGGTTGCGGCGCAGCGGACGGGACTACGAACTCGGAATGCGGCTGGTCGAGTTGGGTTCGCTGGCGGTCCACCAGGATCGGCTGGTCCGCGCCGCCAAACCGCTGCTAGCTGAATTACACTGCGCCACAGGTCTTGTCGTACATCTGGCAGTGCTGGACGGTACCGACGTGGTGTACCTGGACAAGGTCGGCGAGCGCATCGGGAGCGCGCTGCCCACCCGCGTTGGCGGTCGTCAGCCGGCGCACTGCACGGCAGTGGGCAAGGCGATGCTGGCCTACCGCGACGGAGACTCCACCGTGGACCTGCGGGTGCGTAAGACCAGGTACTCCATCGCCACCGGGTCCCAGCTCGCGGTCGAATTGGCGAAGGTGCGCGCTCACGGCGTCGCTTACGAGCGGGAGGAATCGTTACTCGGATTCGGTTGCGTCGCCGCCCCGATCGGTACCGCCGCCGAAGCCGTAGCGGCGGTGTCGGTGTGTGGTCCCATGAACCGCATGATGTTCGACCAGCGGCTGGCCGCCCCGGTCCGCATGATCGCGATGGGCATCTGGCGCAATGTCGAGGACGGCCCGCAACGCGTCGCTCCGACCCTGCAGCCGCTGCGACCGCTGCGCCCCGCGCTGCAATACGCGTGATCCTCGATCCGCAGATCGCCGCGCTGCTGGAGACGCTCGACGCGGGATTTCCGCTGGTGCACACCATGTCCGGCGCCCAAGCCAGAGCGGCGATCCGGGCGCGCTTCGTTCCACCAATCGAGCCCGAACACGTAGCCGACGTTCGCGACGACCTCGTCGCCGGCCCCGGCGGCGACATCCCGGTGCGGATCTACCGGCCACACGGTGACGATCTGCCGGTGCTGGTGTACGCCCACGGCGGCGGGTTCGTGTTCTGCGATCTGGACAGCCACGACGGCCTGTGTCGTGCATTCGCCAATCTGGTTCCAGCCGTTGTTATTTCGGTAGGCTATCGACTGGCGCCGGAACATCGCTGGCCGGCCGCGGCAGAAGACATGTACGCGGTCACCGCTGCGGCGGCCGCCGGAGCCTTCGGCGCCAAGACCGGCCGTATCGCGGTTGGCGGAGACAGCGCAGGCGGCAACCTGGCCACCGTGACCACGCTGATGGCACGTGATCGCGGTGGACCGGCGCTCGCCGCGCAGCTGCTGATCTATCCGGTGCTGGCGGCCGACTTCGATACCGAGTCCTACCGGCTGTTCGGAAGCGGTTACTACAACCCGAAGCCGGCCATGCAGTGGTATTGGGACCAGTACGTGCCCCAGCCGGCAGATCGCACCCACCCGTACGCCGCGCCGCTGCACGCCGACCTGCGGGGTCTGCCGCCCGCCGTGTTGGTGATCGCCGGACACGATCCGCTGCGCGACGAGGCATCGGCTTATGCGGACGCCCTACAGGCCGCTGGCGTAACCGTGATGCGGACTCAATTCGACGGCGGCATACACGGTTTCATGAGCATGCCTGCTCTGGACATCGCAATTGTTGCTCGGCAGCAGGCCTGCGCGGCGCTGCACGCGGTTGTGGCGTCGTCCCATGCCTGACGGAGAAGTGGTGGTGATCGACCGGGTGGTCACCCGGCGGGGGTGTGCCCGCGAATTCGTGGCTGCTTACCTCGCCGACTATGCCCCGGGCGCGCGGAATCGGGGCATGACACTGCGCGACGTCCTGGTGAGCCCGCCGATCTGGTTCGACGACGACGTCAACACCGTCACGATCACCTGGTCCTTGCCCAGTGTGCAGGCTTGGTGGGAGATGACCTGGCAGGGGCGATCGGATCCCGCTCTCGCCCATTGGTGGTCGCGGATAGCCGACTTGGTGGAGCAACGGTCGCGGTCTTTCGCCGCGGCCCCGCAGGACATCGACGGTCTCTGCGATGTATAGCGTCACCAGGTTGCTGGACGTAGCCGCGTGTGACCGCGACCGGATCATCGCCGACGTGCGGGCGGTCGCGGCTCGCGCGCCGTACTGGATCGCACAGCCGACGATGCCCGGTTCCCGCAACGGCGGCGATGTTCTCATTCACCTGCGCTTTGCCTCCGAAGACGAATGGCACGCACTCGCAGCAGATTTCACGGCGGCCGTCGGGGATCCCGGGGTGACGCGAATCAACGGGGCCAACTATCCGGGTCACCCGGTCCGCACCCACTGCACCCGCGGTACGGTTTACCGCACTTTGCTGCTGCGGGTCACACCCGGCACCGGCGGTGACACCATCGCGCGGTTCGAGGACGAACTCCGGTCCATGCCGCGCTACGTGAACACCATCACCGCATGGCAGCTGAGTAGGGTCGACGAAGCGGTCGGCGAGACGCGGTGGACGCACGTGTTCGAGCAGGCCTTTACCGACGCCGACGGTCTGGTCGGTCCCTATCTGATGCATCCGATCCACTGGGCGGTGGTGGACCGGTGGTTCGACCCGGAATGCCCCGAGGCCATCGTTCGCGATCGGGTGTGCCACAGTTTCTGCACGCTGCCCGCGACTGTGCACTGGGAGCGGTTATCCGACGGGGATATTGGGGCTGGCGGTCGCGGGGGGCTCGAGCGACGGAAGCACTGACAGGCCGTCCAGCGAATGCACCGGCAGGCTGTGTGACCACGGGTAATGCAGGCTGAACGCCACCACACCCGTGCGCTCGGCAGCGGGTAGCTGACACATCGCCAGCACCGTTTCGGCCAGGTACTCGACCGGTTCGGTCGGGAACGTCTCCGGAATCAGTTGCGCGGCACCGGGAGTGCGCACTGCCGTCGAAGGACCCACACAGTTGACCGCGATATTGGCGTCCAGCAACTCGGCCGCCACCCCCTGCGTGAAGCGGTGCAGCGCAGCCTTGCACGCTGCGTAGACGACGTCGCCGGCGGTCTTGTTGTAATCCCGGAAAGGACGCACCGGTGCCACCCCGGTGACCGACCCGATGTTGACGATCCAGCCGGCGCCCTGGTTACGCATCTGCGGGACAGCGGCTTTGGTCAACAAGAACGGTATCCGCAGGTAGTGGTCGACCGTTCGGTCGAAAGTCTGCAGCGACATGTCCTCCACTATCGCGTAGTCGGCGAAACCCGCATTGTTCACCAGGATGTCGATACGGCCGGTGCGGTCGAGCACCGCATTGATGAGTCCGTCGCGCTGCGCGGCATCTTCCAAGTAAGCCGCCACGCCGATCGCCCGACCCCCCGCGGCCTCGATCAGTGCAATCGTCTCACCGATTGTTCCGGGCAGCGCCGAGCCGATCCCGCCACGCACCGACTGCGAGGGCTCCAGCGAGCGCGCCGTCACTACGACGGTGGCGCCCTCGGCGGCGAGTCGCCGGGCGATCGCGCGGCCGATCCCGCGACTGCTGCCCGTCACCAAAGCCGTTCGGTCGCAGAGTAATCCCGTCATCGCAACTCGAAATGCTCTTCGACCGGCGCGCGGTGCTGATGCCAGAGGTCGACCAACCGGTACGGGGTGGCCACCACGACCCGGCCCGAACCGGAACGGTAGTAGGTGTGTGCGTTGGGAGTGTGGCACCAGACCGTGCCGGCCATCGCCTCGTCGATTCCGGCCACATACTCCTCGTACGCCTCGCGGGTCACTTCCATCGTGGTCGCCGCGCGCAGCGCCATCAGTTGCAGGCACTCGACGATGTAGTGCGCCATCACCTCCATCGAGAAATTGGCGCCTGCGCCGTGGCCGGGGCTGTAGTTAGGTGCAGAGTTGATGAACAGATTGGGAAAGCCCGGCACAGTGCCGCCGCGGTAGGCAGCCGGGCTGTCGCCCCACTCGTCGGCCAGCCTGCGCCCGTCCCGCCCGCGGATGTCGATGGTGGACAAGAAGTCGAGGTGGTATCCGGTGGCGTAGATGATGACGTCGAGATCGAGCTGTCTGCCGTCCTGGGTGACGATGCCTGCGGGGTTGACCGCCGCGGGTTCGCGGGCCTCGACGTCGACATGGTCGCGGGTCAGCGCCGCGTAGTAGCCGCCGGGATCGCGGATGATCCGCTTACCGTAGGGCGCGAAGTCAGGCGTGACCTTCTTCGCCAATTCGCTTCCCGCACCGAAGGTCCGGTCGATGTAGTCCAGACACATCTGCAACAGCACGTCGTTGGCCGGTGAGATCGACAGATGCGATCCAGCCCAGTCCGGGTCTCGCAGAATGACCGGGTAGTTGTTGTCCGCGGTGCCCCAGAACGACTTCAGCCGGTGCCATTTCGCGTAATGCGGCAGATGGCGCCCGAGGTATCGGCGGTATTCCGGGACGTCGTCGGTCGGTCGCTTACGCGGCGCCACCCAATGCGGTTGTCGCTGGAACAGTGTCAGGTGCGCGACCTGATCGACACAGGCATCGACGATCTGCACGGCGGTGCATCCAGCGCCCACGACGGCGATCCGCTGTCCGGTCAGCTCCAGCGCCGGGTCCCACTGTGCTGAGTGAATGCTGTTGCCCGCAAAGGTTTCTCGGCCCGGTAGGTCCGGCCAGCGGGGGCGGTTGAGGTAACCGGCCGCGGTGACCACCACCCGGGCGTGGCTGACGAAGCGGTTGCCGTGCCGGTCGACGGCGTGGATCTGCCACCGGGAATTGTCCTCATCCCACCACAGCGCTTCGACCTCGGTGCCGAACCGCGTATGGGCACGCAGCCCGTACTTGTCAGCCAGCGCCACCAGATACGCCTGGTACTCGGCGCCCTGCGGGTAGTAGCTGCTCCATTCCGGATTCACCTCGCGCGATAACGAGTAGTACGCCGACGGTGTGTCGACGCCGATGCCTGGGTAGGTGGTCGTCAGCCAGGTGCCACCGACCTCGTCGTTGCGGTCGAAGATCTCGAAGGCGACGCCGGCGTCGGTGGCGGTTAGTGCGGTGACGATGCCGGCCAGGCCCGCGCCGACGATCGCCACCGTCGTCGACGACGGAATCGGCACGGTGCGCGGCAACGTCGGCTGGGAAGGCTGAAAACCACCCTGTTCGAGCAGCAGCGGCACGAATTCGTCGTCCACTTCACTGCCCAGCGCCACCGGCAACAGTCGCTGGAACAGCGCCGGGTCCGCGACCGGCGCGGCGGGCCGATCCAGGGCAGCCATCACCGCGGTGACCAATGCCTGCGCGGTGGCCGCATCGGCGACCCCGGCGCGTTCCGGTGGGTCGGGGATGTGTGAGATGCGCGGGCCGAATGTGTCGACCACCGACGGGTCGCCGGTGAGCTGAGCCAGCACGGCGACCAGGACGCCCGGGTCAGCCTGCTGCAGGTTGCGCCGGAGTTCTCCGGGATCGAGCGTGGGCATGCCCGTCAGTATCGGAGCCGGCGAGCAGGTCGACGACGAGTCTTTCCTCTGAGCGGGACACGAGCCCGAAATCGGACTCCCTACAGTGGCCAGCATGAGCAACGCTTTGGACATCGCCTCCGACGGACCGATCCGGACCTGGACGATCAACCTGCCCAGCGTGGGTAACGCGATCACCGGCAAGGACGTCATCGCCGCGTTCGAGACTGCGGTCGACGACGCCAACGCCGACACCGAGGTCCGCGCCGTGATTCTGACCGCTGCAGGCAAGATCTTCTCGGCGGGCGGCAACGTCAAGGAGATGGCCGACCAGGCCGGCATGTTCGGGCTGAGTCCCCTTGACCAACGGCATGCCTATATCGACGGAATTCAGCGCATCCCCCGGGCCCTGGCCCGGCTCGAAGTCCCCTTGATCGGTGCGATCAACGGCGCCGCCATTGGCGCCGGCTGTGACCTGGCGACCATGTGCGATATCCGGATCGCTTCTGAGCGTGCATCTTTCGCGGAGAGTTTTGTCCAACTCGGCCTCATCCCCGGCGATGGCGGCAGCTGGTTCCTGCAGCGCGTCGTCGGGTACCAACGGGCCGCCGAGATGACGTTCACCGGGGACCGGATCGACGCTGCGACCGCGCTGGAGTGGGGTCTGGTCACCCGGGTGGTACCGCACGAAGACCTGCTCCCGGCAGCGCGGGAGCTGGCCGAACGGATCGCCAAGAACCCGCCGCACGCATTGCGGATGGCCAAGCGGCTGCTGCAGGAGTCGCGCACCGGGTCGCTCGAGTCGACGCTGGGAATGGCCGCTGCCATGCAGCCGCTGGCGCACCGCGATCCCGAGCACGAGCAGCGCATCGCCAAGTGGCGGACAAGCTGATGGCTACCGCGCCCCCGCGGTTGGTGCCTGCGGCCGGCATCGAGACCGACGAGACCGCGTCGCTGCGGGCCGAGGTGCGCACGTTCATCGCCGAGCAGCTGGCCGCAGGCACATTCGTCCCGTCGGTCGACGCCTGGTTGTCGCGGTGGGACGAGGACTTCACCGCCGCGCTGGCTGAACGCGGGTGGCTGGGCATGACGGTGCCGACCGAGTACGGCGGGCACGGCCGCACCTTCACCGACCGCTTCGTGGTCACCGAGGAGCTGCTGGCCGCCGGCGCCCCGGTCGCGGCGCATTGGATCGCCGATCGTCAGATAGTCCCGTCGCTG
Organism: Mycobacterium sp. NGS61; assembly: GCF_059812325.1. NCBI lineage: Bacteria > Bacillati > Actinomycetota > Actinomycetes > Mycobacteriales > Mycobacteriaceae > Mycobacterium > Mycobacterium sp. NGS61. The sequence goes on along the minus strand of NZ_JCALCL010000003.1, from coordinate 137,731 downwards.
CTCAAATACGGCACCGAAGCGCAGAAGCAGCGTTTTCTGCCGCGGATCGTGCGCGGGGAATGTTTTTTCGGCATCGGGATGAGCGAGCCCGATTCCGGTTCCGACCTGGCCAGCGTGCGTACCCGAGCCGAGCGGGTCGAGGGCGGCTGGTCGCTGTCCGGCACGAAGGTGTGGACCTCCGGCGCCCATGTCGCCGAAGCGTTCATCGCGCTGGCCCGTACCGAACCGGTGGACCCGCAGCACCGGCATGCGGGCCTGAGCCAGTTCATCGTGGACCTGCGCAGTCCCGGCATCGAGATCCGCCCGATCATCTCGATGAACGGCGCCCACCATTTCAACGAGGTCATCCTGGACAGTGCGGTGGTGCCCGATGACATGGTGTTCGGTGAGATCGGCGACGGCTGGCGGCAAGTCACGTCCGAGCTGGCCTTCGAACGCAGTGGCCCCGAGCGATTCCTGTCCACCTTCCCGCTGCTGGCGGTCTGCGCGGATCGGATGGCCGCCAACGCGATTCCCCGCGATGCGGGTCTGGGGCGGCTGGTGGCCCGTGTCGCGGGCCTGCATCACATGTCGACCGCGGTGGCCGGCGCCCTCGAGCGCCACGATCCGGCCGACATCCCGGCCGCGGTGGTCAAGGTGCTGGGTACCACGACCGAGGGAGACATCGCGGAGTTCGCCGACGTGCTGGATGCCCCCGACGCGATCTACACGGAGTTGGTCCGGGCGGCGGTCGACCAGCGACCGGGTTTCACGCTGCGCGGGGGCACCAACGAGGTGTTGCGTGGGGTCATCGCCCGCGGATTGGGGTTACGGTGACCGGCCGGACGGTCGTCGACCGGGACCTGGTCGACATGATGGACTCCGTCTTCGCCGACTACCGCGCCAAGCCGGCGCCCGCGACGACGGTCGAACTGGATCGCGCGCTGTGGCAGCAACTCGACGAACTGGGCCTGGTGCGACTCACCGGCGCCGAGCAGGACGGGGGCAGCGGCGCCGGGTGGTACGAAGCGGCCGAATTGCTAAGCGCCGCGGCGTCCCATGGCGTTCGAATCCCGTTGGCGGAGCACGATTTACTGGCGTGCTGGCTGTTGGCGGCACTGGGGGCGCCGGCCGGCGCGGCGGTGCGGACGGTGTGCATGCTCGACAAGCACGGACGCGCCAGCGGTGTGCCGTGGGCGGCCGCGGCGGATCACGTCGTGGTGGTGTGGCGGGCGCAGGGCGGATACCGTGCCGCCGATCTCCCGGTCGACGACCTGCACATCATGCCTGGCAGCAACCTGGTCGGTGAGCCACGGGACGAGGTGACCGTCGACGTCACCGACCTGCCCGGGTTACCGGTGACCCTGGCCCAGATCACCCAGTTGCGGCTGAGATCGGGGTTGGTGCGTGCGATTCAGGTGTGCGCCGCACTCGACCGAATCCTGCAGTTGTGCATCGAGCATGTGACTGCCCGTACCCAGTTCGGTCGCCCCCTGGCCAAATTCCAAGCGGTACAACATCTCGTCGCCGACCTGGCCGCCGAAGCCGCGCTCGCCCGGGCAGCGACCGAAGCCGCGTCGACCGCCGGGGTCGCCAGCGATTGGACGGCGCCCGACCTGGAGTTCCTGGTGGCCGTGGCGCGTTCGTGTGCGGGGCACGCGACCTCGGTGGCGGTGCGCAATGCCCATCAGGTGCACGGCGCCATCGGTACCACCCGTGAGCACCGTTTGCACGAATTCACCCGGGCCGCGCTGGCCTGGCGCTCGGAGTTCGGTTCGCTGCGGTACTGGGACGATCAGGTGACCGACGCGGCCCTGTATGCGAGTGCAGGCGGGCTGTGGGGTCTGATCACGGGGTGCTGATGGTGTTCCACTGACCGGACAAGCCGGGTCTCATCCCTGATTCAGCAGGGTTGACTGGCCCCATGAGCAACGACATCACGCTGCCGGAATTGCAGGAGTTCATCGCCGGCTTCTGGTACCACTACGACGAGGCGCACTACGACGAGCTCACCGCATGCTTCACCGAAGACATCCGCTATGTCAGCAGAAGCGACAGTGGCGCAAGCCCTTTCGAGGAACTGATGTCGCCGGAGCTGCGTGGCCGCGATGCGGTCATGGAGTGGCTGTCCCAACACCGAGAGCAGAGCCCCTACCCGTTGCGGCACCACGCCACCAATGTGCACCGGACCGCCGTCGACCGGGCGCGGTTCTACATCTTCGTCAACCAAGTCGCGAACTTCGTGCCGTTCGCGGTGTCCAGCGGCGTCGCTGAGGTGGGTGTCCGCCGCACGGCCGACGGGTTGCAGTTCACCGACATCGACGTCGTGCTGGACACCACCAACTCGGTGCTGCTCGCCGAGCGGCATGCCGCCACGGGGTCGTGAGCGCCCGCGACACTTTCGCCGGCGGCGTTGCCGTCATCACCGGGGCCGGTGCCGGAATCGGCGCCGGGCTGGCGCGGTACGCGAGCCACCTGGGCATGACGGTGGTGCTCGCCGACATCGATGCCGCGGCGGTGGCGTCGCTGCGCGACGAACTCGGCGACCGCGCCGTCGACGTGGTGTGCGACGTCCGCGACGCGGGTGCTGTTCAGGAGTTGGCCGACCGCACCTACCGGGAGCTGGGTCCGGTCCGGCTACTGGTGAACAACGCCGGGGTCGAGCAATTCGGCTACCTGTGGGACACACCGCTGGCCAACTGGCAGCGCGTCGTCGACGTCAACATCAGCGGAGTCTTCCACGGCGTCAGAGCATTTCTGCCGAAGATGATGGCAACCCGGCAACAGGTGTGGGTATGGAATCTCTCGTCGGTCGGTGCGGTGGTGGCAATCCCGTTGCAAACGCCCTACATCATGAGCAAACACGCCGTGCTGGCAATGACCGAATGTCTGCGTCTGGAGGTGGCAACCGCCGGGCACGACAACCACATTCACGTCCAGGCTGTCCTGCCGGGTGCGGTGACCTCTAACATCTTCGAGTCGGCCGGCGGGGTCGACCTGAACGGCGATGTGGGCATGGCAGAGAAGCAACGGCGGGCCATGCTCGACGTCAAAGCCACGGCCATGGATCCGTGGGCGGCCGCCGCGACGCTGTTCGAGCAGGCGGCCCAGGGACGCTTCTATCTGGTGACCCAACCGTCGGTCGTCGACGCCATGCGCGACCGCGCCGAATCCCTTGCCACACAACGTTGCCCAGAGCTGACATGAGTCTGGATCCGGACGCGGCCGCACGGGTGGCGTCGTTCGGTCCGCTGCCGCCGATGCGGCAGCGCGGCCTGGCCGCGATGCGTGCCGCGATCGAAGCTGCTCCGCTGCCCGACGACATGGCCGAGATGGTCTGCATCGACGACGCTTTCGCCGGTTCCGTTCCGGTCCGGATCTACCGGCCGACAAGCGATTCCGTCGGACCGGCGCTGGTCTACTTCCACGGCGGCGGCATGGTCATGGGTTCCAACCATTCCTTCGAACCGCTCGCCCGCGCGCTGGCATCGACCTCCGGTGCAACGGTCGTGTCGGTCGAATATCGGCTCGCGCCGGAATACCCGCCCCCTGCCCAGTTCGACGACGCCTATGCCGCGGCCGAGTGGGCCGCACGTCAGCCATGGGTCGACGGGCTCGTCGTCGTCGGCGACAGCGCCGGTGGATCACTGGCGGCCGGGGTCGCCCTGGCTGCCCGCGACCGCGGCGGGCCACGGCTCTGCGCTCAGGTGCTGTTGTATCCCGGTCTGGATCGCGACATGACCGTTCCGTCCATCACGTCGCTCGCTGACGCACCGATGCTCAGCCGCGACGACATCGACTTCCTGCACGCGGTGGCCGACGGGGACGCCGGCGCACCCGGTGACCCGTACCTGGTTCCGGCCTACGCAGCTGACCTGTCCGGTCTCCCACCGGCCATCGTGGTCACCGCAGGTTGCGATCCGATCCGCGACTGGGGAGAGCGCTATGCGGCCCGGCTGTGCGACGCAGGCGTGCAGACCACCCTGACCCGCTACCCCGGGATGTATCACGGTTTCCTGATGCGGCCCGGGGTGACCGCGCGGGGCCGGTTGGCCATCGCCGAACTCGGAGCCTTGCTGCGCGCCAAACTCGCCAACGGCGTTCCCTTCTAACGTCCCGGTCACCGGACACCCCGGACGCTGCCCGGGCGCGCACCCCACACGATTGAACAAGCAACTGCGACAAGGAGACACGTGATGCATTCCGCACAGCGGCGCGAGGAGCTATCGGATGTGCTGCGTCCCGCCGCACCGCCCCGCGAAGTCGCTGACGTCTACACCGATGATCAACGCGAGCGGTTACTCGACGTGGTCCGCACCGAAGGTCCATGGCGGCTGATCATTTCCCAACATTTCGCCTCCGCCGATGAGTTGATCGCGACGATGAGCGGTCTGTTCCACGAGGGTTACACGCCGTCCCTGGACCTCTTCTTGACCCCGACGTTCCGCGGCTACCTGGCCAACTATGGCGCGGTGCTCTACCCGCAACTGCACGACTGCTTCTATCACGCCCGGTTCCTGGAGATGGCCAAGAGCTACTGGGGTGCCGAATACGCCAAGCCGCAGTTGATGCTGTTCAACATCAACGGCCCCTGCGCCAATCGCGATCCGGGGCACCTGGATTCGCCGAGCTTCCGCGGCGTGCGGCACGAGAACGCACCTACCTGGCTCACCAGTGTGATGGGCAAGTCCGGCCTGTTCACCGAGTACCTGATCAAGACGGCGCAGGTGATCACGTGGTTTTCCCTCGACAGCACCAGCGGATTCACCTACTGGCCCGACGGTCCGCTCAAGGCACCTCAGCGGGTGTTGCCGCCGATCTACAACCGCGGCGTGGTGGTGCAGAACGAAATGATGGTGCACCGCGGCGAGGCCAACGGCCCGCTGGAACACCAGATTCCGGCCGGGCTGGCGTTCGACACCGTGTTCACCGGCGACCCCGGCGACCGCGATCAGTGGTTGCTCAAGAATGGGCACGAGGTGATTGGCCGCCACCACACCGACGAACTCCGTTTCTTGGTGCACTGGTCGGCCGAGGTCTTCTCCGACCTCGACGAACTGAAGAAGAACATGGAGGGCACCGACGACCTGACCGCAGACAAGGCCGTCGACATCATGGTCGACGACGTCAATGCCAGGGGCATCAAGCTCGACATACCCAGCGAGCCGCTGCACAATCCGGAGTTCATCGCCGCCCTCAATGCCGCTTTCGACATCGGCGGTCCGGCGCAGTATCCAGAGGCGGCGCCCATCAGTGCTTTTCAGTTGGCCTGAGCTTCAGCGCACCACGACCGTGCTGGGTGTGCGCGGCGCACCGAGGTGACGGTGCGACGGCGGTCGGCGGCCGTCCTCGTCGGTGATGCCGTACCGCTCGGCGAGTTCGGCGCCGATGAACGTCTGGCCACTCAGCGCGCCGAGTTCCGGATCGCCGTACAGCGCATCGATCAAATACCCGGTGAATTCCGGGGTTTCGGCGTGTTCTGCCGTCTTGGCCAGCGCCTTCGGGTTAGCTGCGAAGGCGCCGCGCAGCTTCTCGGTGAGCAAGATGCCCATCCAGATCGAGACCGTCGCGACGCCCGTGCCGCCGAAATCCACTGCCATGTCGGCGACCATCTTGTCCACCCCGGCCTTCTGGGCGCCGTAGGCCGCACCGTGCATGTAGCACACCGAGCCTGGTGACGACGTGAACGCGATCAGCCCGCGGCCCCGTGCGACCAGCAGGGGTGCGGCATACCACGACGCGACGTAACTCGATCGCAGGCCGACATCGAGTACGTCGACAAGCTCAAGAGGCTTCTCCCAGAACGGCTTTGGGTTCACCAAATCATCGGACACCGCCGCGGCGTTGTTGACCAGCAGGTCCAGGCCGCCATGATCGGCACGAACCCGCTCGAACAATGCGGCCACCGCGTCGTCGTCACGGTGATCGAGGCGCACCGCAATCCCACCGGGCGGAGCATCGGTGATGGTGCGACCGGTGGCATACACCCGCCAGTTCTTGGCGGCCAATGCCGCCGCGATACCGCGTCCGGCACCGCGACTGGCCCCGGTGACCACCGCAACATTCATCGAAGCGAATTGTAGGACGGGTGCGGCCGGCTGTTCGGCACCCCCGGCATGGCGCTCAGCCGTCGTCGACGATCGCCAACTCCCCCGCCGCAACGGCCGCCTCGATCGAGTCCCGCAGCGCCGAACAGACCAGGAACAGTCCGCGATGGTGGCCGGCGATCTGCATGGCGGCCCGGCGCTCGAGGCATCGCGCTGATGCGTCGGCGTCCCACTGCACGCTGGTCTGGTTCCAGCTGCTCTTGCGGACCAGTACCTGCGCACCGCAGCTGTGGCAGCCGACCGACGCCATCGGCATGTCGTCGAGGCGGTTGTCGGCGCGGGACGACAGGCTCATGGGACCGAGCCCGCCCTGGCCGCCATATTCGCCTCGATCTGCTTCATCCAGGCCTCGTAGGGCCGGGTGGTGTCCAACTCGAACTCGAAGCGGTCCACCATATCCGGCTGCACCTCGGCGGCGTCGACGTAGAACTGCTGATACCAGCGCCGCAGTTGATAGACCGGTCCGTCCTCTTCGACCAGGAGCGGATTGTCGATGCGCGCCTTGTGCCGCCAGATTTCGACGTCCTGCTCGAAACCCATCTTGACGTAGTCGCCGAGACTGATCGCGGTCTGCATGGCCTGCTCGTCGGGTAGCGACGCCGATTTCTTGACGATGATGCCGTATTGCAGCACAAAGGAATTCGCGTCGATTGGATAGTGACAGTTGATCAGGATGGTCTGCTGGTCGCCGTCCTCGTAGTGGTAGGTGAGGTCGTCGATCATGAACGACGGGCCGAAGTAGGACGCCACCGAGGTGGTGCCGAGCATGCGCGCACCCTCGGTGCCGCCCATGTCCGGCCGGCCGTCGCCGTTCATGTACTGCGTCGCCACGTGCCCTTCGAAGATGTTCTTGAAGTAGGTGGGCAGCGAGCCGTGAATGTAGAAGAAGTGCGCCATGTCGACGACGTTGTCGATGATCTCGCGGCAGTTGCTGTCGACGACGGTGGTGTACCAATGCCAGTCGGTCCACTCGTCGCTGGAGGCGCCTTCGATGCGCGGAATGGTGGCATCCGGTGCCGGCGGGTTGCGTTCGGGGTCGTTCCAGACGAACAACATGCCGTCCTGCTCCAGCGTGGTCCACGTCGCCGTGCGGGCCAGCCGCGGCGCGCGCTTGGCATACGGGACCTGTGTGCACCGACCGTCCCCGCCCCACCGCCAGTCGTGGAACGGGCAGGCGATCTCGTTGCCTTTCACCTCGCCCTTCGACAGGTCACCGCCCATGTGACGGCAGTATCCGTCGAGCACATTGATGTCGCCGTCCCCGCTGCGAAATACCACCAGCTTCTGACCGAAGGCGTTGATCGCGTGGGGTGTGCCGTCCCCGAAGTCCCGGACCAGACCCAGGCAGTGCCAGCCGCGGGCGAACCGGGTCGGCGCGGCCTGCGCTTCGATGAGCCGGATTTCATCGGCGTCGGTGTGCGAACTCATAGGACCCATTGAACGCCTCCCGGCCGGCGATGGGGGATCACCTGTTCCACTGATCAGGAGACCTCTTCCGGTACGGTGCCGCACCGGCCTAGCGTCCCAGGGGTGAGCGCACCCAGCACGACCATCCCGGCCGGACTTCCCGTCGACGACACCTGCGTCGACCTGCTGGTGGTCGGGTCCGGCACCGGGCTGGCTGCGGCGCTGGCCGCCCACGAGCTCGGGCTGTCGGTGCTGGTCGTGGAGAAGTCGTCCTACGTCGGCGGATCGACCGCCCGCTCGGGCGGTGCCCTGTGGCTGCCGGGCGGGCCGGTGCTGGACGAGGCCGGCGCCGGGGACTCCGCCGCGCAGGCGGCCACCTACCTGGACGCGGTGGTCGCAGGATCGGCACCCCCGCAGCGATCGGCCGGCTTCCTGGACCAGCTTCCTGCGACGGTCCATATGCTGCGGCGGACCACCCCGCTGCGGCTGTTCTGGGCCCGGGACTACTCCGACTACCACCCGGAGGAACCGGGCGGCAGTGCGGCGGGCCGCACCTGTGAGTGCTATCCGTTCAACACCTCGATGCTCGGTCCCTATCGGGACCGATTGCGACCCGGCGTGTTGGAAGCCGCGTTCGCGATCCCGACGACGGGTGCCGACTACCGCTGGATGAATCTGGTAACCCGGGTGCCGCGCAAGGGAATTCCCACCTTCGGTAAGCGGATCGCGCAGGGCGTGGCCGGGTTGGCGGTGGGCAGGCGGTACGCAGCGGGCGGGCAGGGTCTGATGGCCGGCCTGTTCGCCGGTGTCCTGCGCGCCGGCATCCCGATCTGGACCGACACCCCGCTGGTGCGGCTCGACGGCGAGGCAGACCGGGTCACCGGTGCGGTCGTGGCGCACCGGGGCCGGGAGATCACCATCACCGCCCGCCGCGGGGTGGTCCTGGCCACCGGGGGTTTCGACCACAACATGGACATGCGGTGGAAGTTTCAGTCCGCATCGCTGGGCGCGCATCTGAGTTTGGGCGCCGACAGCAACACCGGCGACGGAATTCGCACAGCGCAGGATCGGGGCGCCGGCATCGACCTGATGGATCAGGCGTGGTGGTTCCCTGCGATCGCGCCGCTGCCCGGCAAGTCGCCCGCTGTGATGTTGGCTGAACGATCACTGCCGGGTTGCCTGATCGTGAACCAGCACGGTCGCCGGTTCACCAACGAGGCAGCCGACTACATGTCCTTCGGGCAGCGACTGCTGGCCCTCGAGCGTTCCGGCAACCCGATTGAGGCAATGTGGATTGTCTTAGACCAGCAGTACCGCAACAGTTATGTCTTTGGCGCCGAGCTGTTTCCGCGGATGAAGGTGCCGCAGGCCTGGTACGACGCCGGCATCGCCGCTCGCGCCGACACCTTAGCCGGACTCGGCGCGCGGATCGGGCTGCCGGTCGCGGAGTTCACCGACACGATGAGCAGGTTCAACGAAAATGCCTGTGCCGGTGCGGATCCGGACTTTGGTCGGGGCCGCAGCGCTTATGACCGTTACTACGGAGACCCAACTATCCGGCCCAACCCGAACCTGCGCCCGTTGCGCAACGGGCCGTTCTACGCGGTGAAGATGGTGCTGAGCGACCTCGGTACCTGCGGTGGCGTCAAAGCCGACGGGCGGGCGCGGGTGCTGCGCGAGGATGGCACCCCGATCCACGGTCTGTACGCGATCGGCAATGCCGCCGCCAATGCGTTCGGCACCACCTACCCGGGCGCAGGCGCCACGATCGCACAGGGCCTGGTCTACGGCTACATCGCCGCCTGCGACGCGTCGAATTAGTCGGCGGCGCGCTTGGCGTCGACCTGCTTTTCAATTTCACGCCAGTATCCCGGGGTGGGCCGCGGTTTACCGAACCCGCCCTTGGCTGCCTGCTCGATGATGGCGTTGGCTTCGTCGATGTCTTTCATGAGTTCCAGGGCGAACTCCCGCTCGGCAGCGTAGTACTTTGCCGCCCACCGCAGTGCCATCACCGAGTAGGCCCAAGCGGGTTCGGCCTCCGCCCCCTCAGCGTCCTCAATCGCCTTGCGATATCGGGCTTCTGCGTACGCCACGTGTTCGTGTAGCAGTTCCTTGAGCCGGGTCGGGTTGCTCAGGTGCCCGAATGTCACCCGCAACAGCATGCTGTGCTTGAGGACCGGCGGGTCCAGGGGCGCATTGTTGGTCCAGTCGGTGATCGCTGCCATCCCGGCCGGGGTGATCCTGTAGAGCCTGCGGCTGCGGGTGCCCTCGTCACGCTCGACGCGCGACGTCACCAGATCGAGGCTCTCCAGCTTCTTCAGCTCGGTGTAGATCTGGCTGTACGACGGGCTCCAGTAGTAGAGGTCGACGCTCCAGTCGATCCACTTCTTCAGGTCGTAGCCGGAGACTTCCTCCTCATAGGACATCATGCCCAGCAACGCCCAGCTGGTGGCGGCAAGTGCCGGCTTGCCCTTGTCGCTGGTCTGCTCCACTGCGCCAGACTAACAACCGGGTGCACCGACTCGCTTGCGATGACCGCTGATTGGGACACGGCGTTGCCGGCGCGGCCGGGTCACTGTTCTATGGTGGCGACATGGTGGATTCGTTTGCGTCGATGACTGATTCGTTGCCGGTGTACGAGTCGCTGGCGATGTCGGTGCGACGCCTGATCGACGCGACGATTCGCACCGAGGTGGGCCACGACATCATCGCCGCCGCCACGGCCAAGATCGACAGCGTGACAAGCGAACTCAGCGCCGAGCTGATGCCCGGTACGTTCGGCGAACGCGACATCAACGATGGGCAGGGCATCGCGTCGGGCAATGTCGTTATCGGAGTGCGCAATCCGTCTGCTCCGCCGCTGGTGGTTCATCACGAAAGCGACGGATCGGTATGGGCGGAGTTTGTGCTCGGCGCCGCGTTCGAGGGCCCGATGGGGCACGTGCACGGCGGGATCTCGGCAATGATTCTCGACCACATTCTCGGTGCCACCGCGCACCGGCCGGGACGGCCCGCGTACACCGGGACGCTGACGCTGCGCTATCACCAGCGCACCCCGTTGAATCAGCCGTTGCGCGCCGACGCGTGGGTCGACCGGAGCGAAGGCGTCAAGACATTCGCCGTCGGGCAGATCAGCGGCGCAGATGGCGTATTGGTCTCAGCGGAAGGGGTTTTCATCCATCCGCGCACCTAGGGTGCGTTGACGCTGCGCGCATGGCTACTCGGCTCTGCGCCCACGGCGGCGAAGTGCGAGAGAGCCCCGCCGCCAGCGCAGCGTCACCATCGGAGGCCACCCCGCTCCCGCCGCTCAGCGTTTGCCGTATTCCAGCACGGCTCCCGCCGCGGCCGGCGCCCCGCGGGCGACCACCACGGGCATCGACGTCGATGCGTTGGTGCGCAGAATGGTGTGCACCACGTCGACGAGGTCGTCGACGGGCATCAACTTGCCCGGCATGCAGCCCCGGGACACCCAGAGCGGATATGCCTGCATGGCCAATTCCCGATCCCAGCCGGCATTCATCCCCGTCTGGGCGTCTCCCTCGCCGCCGGCGCACTCGCCAACGATCAGGTTGGTGAAGCCGACGTCGGGGTGCTCAGCGCGCCACGCCTCGACCAGACGCTCCAGCGCTGCCTTGCTGACGCCATACGCGCCGAGTCCGGGCCACGGCGGTCCGAAAGTGCCGGCATCCGAAGACAGGTAAACCACTTTGCCCGCCACCGATGTCAGGTGCGGAATCGCCGCCGCGGTCGCCAACGCCGCTCCAATCACGTTGGTGTCGAACACTTGCCGCCATGTCGCGGCGTCGGTATCGGCCAGCGGGACCAGCGGGCTGATCGCGGGTGCGTAGACGACGTTGTCGATGCCGCCCAGCGCCTCGGCTGCCGCGCCGATTCCCGACTGCGCCGATGCCTGATCAGTCACATCGCATTCGACAGCGATCGCACCGTGCCCGGCCTCGGCCGCAGCTGTTTCGATGCGCTCACGCCGTCGGGCGAGCAGCGCCACCCGATCCCCACGCTGTGCCAATCCGACACCAATACAGCGCCCCAACCCGCTCGAGGCGCCGATCACCACCGTTTTCGCCATATCGACCTCCGCGACAGAGCATGACATACGCCCGAGGCCGGACGAGAACGGGGTTACCGGTTTCGCAGCATGTCGTTGCCGCGACCGCCGCACCGCCCGCGGACGGGTGGGCCGGTCGGGCCCGTCACCGTTTAGCTCCGCTAACTGACGGGTAGTTCTCCTTCTCAGGAGGAAAGAAATGAGCCAGCCCGAGATCGACCCGGTCGACCACTACCGAACCACCCGCCGGCACGCCGGCGAGTCAATGAAGAACGGTGCCAATGCGCCGGGCATCATCGCGGTTGCCGCTGGTGTGATCGCGCTGGTCGTAGGGTTGGCCGCGTTCGCCACGCACCACACGTCGGTCGGGGTGGCGGCGGTGCTCGTTGCGCTCGCGGTCGGTGCCGCCGGTCTGGTGTGGTTACGCCACACTCACCAGCAGGTTCGTGCCGCGGAGTTGCAATGGCACCACGCGCATTCCGACGACGCCGCCCCACCGCCCGCCAGTTGACCACAGGTCGCGGTGCCATTCCGTCGCGCGGGGTTTATCGGCGGAAACGATTTGCGGCCAACGCTTTTCGTGCCAGAGCAGCCGCACCGCGGGTGAGCCGGACAATACGGCCGTATACGGTGGGCTTATGAAATATGTTGACGTCGACGGCGTCGGACGGGTGAGCCGGATCGGTCTGGGTACTTGGCAGTTCGGTTCACGCGAGTGGGGGTACGGCGAAAACTACGCCTCAGGGGCCGCACGCGACATCGTGCAGCGCGCCCGTGCCCTGGGAGTCACCCTGTTCGACACCGCCGAGGTGTACGGCCTGGGCAAGAGCGAACGGATCCTCGGCGAGGCACTCGGCGAGGAACGCGCCGAGGTGGCGGTGGCGAGCAAGGTCTTCCCGGTCGCGCCGTTCCCGGCAGTGATCAAGCAGCGCGAACAGGCCAGCGCGCGACGTCTGCAACTGGACCGCATCCCGCTGTACCAGATCCACCAGTCCAACCCGGTGGTGCCCGACACGGTGATCATGCCCGGCATGCGGGACCTGCTCGATAACGGCAGGATCGGCGCCGCCGGCGTCTCGAACTATTCCCTCGAGCGCTGGAAGAAAGCCGATGCGGCGTTGGGGCGCCCGGTCATCAGCAACCAGGTCAGTTTCTCACTGGCCAACCCGGGCGCGTTGGACGACATGGTCCCGTTCGCGGAGCGGGAGAATCGGATCGTCATCGCCTACAGCCCGCTGTCGCAGGGCCTGCTCGGCGGCAAGTACGGTCCCGACAATCGCCCCGGCGGTGTGCGGAGTTTGAACTACCTGTTCGGCACCGAGAACCTCCGGCGGGTCGAGCCGCTGCTACAGACGCTGCGCGACGTCGCCGCCGAGGTGGACGCCAAGCCTGCCCAGGTCGCGCTGGCCTGGCTGATCAACCTGCCGGGAGTGGTCGCCATTCCCGGCGCATCCAGCGTCGAACAGCTGGAATTCAATGTCGCCGCCGCCGACATCGAACTGAGCAAGGATTCACACGACGCACTGACGGCCGCGGCCCGCGCGTTCCGACCGGTGTCGGCAGGCCGCTTCCTGACCGACCTGGTTCGCGAAAAGCTGCCGTTCTAACCGGGCACGCGGCGGCGACTCAGCGGAGCTGTGAAGCCGCCGGTGTCGTCGAAGTTCGCCCACTGCCCGTCGTCGTCGACCTGCATCCGCCAACCCGACGCATATCGGCCGGCGACGGACTCGGCGAACCACCGGTGCGCTGCCTCCGCGGTGTCGAAATTGCTGGTCGCCACGACCTCGCCGCACGGGTTGAGGGCTCTGAACACCGTCATGCGGACCGGATAACCGCTGCGGACAGCTTTCAATCGCCTGTCTAGACGGTGCGGGCCAGCCGTTCAGCGAGCAGTGCGGCGAAGCGCGCCGGATCTTCCAACGCTCCCCCTTCTGCGAGAAGCGCTGTTCCGTACAGTAATTCGGCGGTGTCGGCGACCGCAGCGTCGTCCGGACGGTCGGCGTGCGCCCGGCGTAACCCGGTGATCAGCGGGTGATTCGGGTTCAGCTCCAGAGTCCGCTTACCGACCGGCACCTCCTGCCCGGAGGCCCGGTACAGCCGGGCCAGCGCCGGAGTCATACCGAAGGCGTCGGTGATCAGACAGGCCGGTGACTCGGTCAGCCGAGTGGACAGCCGTACCTCCTTGACGTGCTCGCTCAATGTCTCCTTGAGCCAGGTCAGCAAGTCGGCGAAATCCTTCTCCTGTTCTTCGCGCTCGGCCGACGAGGACTCCTCGTCGGAACCGAGGTCCACCTCGCCTTTGGCCACCGACTGGAGTGCCTTGCCGTCGAACTCGCTGACGGTGCCGACCCAGACTTCGTCCACCGGGTCGGTGAGCAACAGCACCTCGTAACCCTTGGCCTTGAACGCCTCGAGATGCGGTGACTTCTCCAACTGCTGGCGGGATTCACCAGTGGCGTAGAAGATCTGCGTCTGGCCGTCTTTCATCCGTGCCACGTATTCGGCCAGCGTCGTCGGCTCCTCCTCGCTGTGCGTCGAGGCGAAAGAGGAGATGGTCAGCAGGGTCTCCTGGTTGTCGAAGTCCGACATCAGGCCCTCTTTGAGCACCCGCCCGAATTGGGTCCAGAAGGTGCGGTAGTCCTCGGGCCGCTCCGACTGAATGTCCTTGATCGTGGCGAGCACCTTCTTGGTGAGCCGCCGGCGGATTGCGTTGATCTGCCGATCCTTCTGCAGAATCTCGCGAGATACGTTGAGCGACAAGTCTTGTGCGTCAACGACACCCTTGATGAACCGCAGGTACTCGGGCATGAGCTCGTCGCAGTCGCCCATGATGAACACCCGTTTGACGTACAGCTGCACACCGGTCTTGACGTCGCGGTTGAACAGGTCGAACGGCGCTTGCGACGGGATGAACAGTAATGCCTGGTACTCGAAGGTTCCTTCGGCTTTCATCGCGATGACTTCCAGCGGGTCGTCCCAGGCGTGCGCGATGTGCTTGTAGAACTCTTTGTATTCCTCGGCTGTGACCTCGTCTTTGGACTTCGCCCACAGCGCCTTCATCGAGTTGAGCGTTTCGGTATCCGTGACCGTCTCTTCGCGGGTCTCGTCGGACCCCTCGTCAGCACCTGCAACGGGGACCTGGATCGTGCGCTCGACCTCCATCCGGATCGGCCACGCGATGAAGTCCGAATACTGCTTGACCAGACTCTTGAGCTTCCATTCCGAGGTGTAGTCGTGCAGCTCGTCCTCGAGGTCCTCAGGCTTGAGATGCAGGGTCACCGACGTGCCTTGCGGCGCACCCTCGACGGCTTCGATGGTGTAGGTGCCTGCACCGGTGGATTCCCACTTGGTGGCCTCGCTCTCACCGGCCTTACGGGTGAGCAATTCGACCTTGTCGGCCACCATGAACGACGAGTAGAAACCGATGCCGAACTGGCCGATGAGCTCTTCGGAGGACTCGGCGTTCTTGGCTTCTTTGAGCTGCTGGCGAAGTTCGGCGGTCCCCGACTTGGCCAGTGTGCCAATCAGATCCACCACCTCGGCACGGGTCATGCCGATGCCGTTGTCCCGGATGGTGAGAGTCCGGGCATCTTTGTCGATGTCGATCTCGATGTGCAGGTCGGAGGTGTCGACGTCCAGATCCTTATTACGCAGCGCTTCGAGGCGCACCTTGTCCAGCGCATCAGAAGCATTCGAGATCAACTCCCGTAAAAACGAGTCTTTGTTCGAGTACACCGAGTGGACCATCAAATCCAGCAGTTGCCGGGCCTCGGCCTGGAATTCCAGCTGCTCGACCTGCGCGTTCATGAGTTTCCTTCCGACGTGTCGATCGCGTCCGAATGTATCGAGACGCGATCCGCCGGTCAGCCTCGGGTGGCGGCTAACAGTCGGTGGTCGTCGGTCGCCCGGCGGCAACCAGTTCGTCGACCACCTCCGCAAGGCAGGCAATCCGGGGGCGGCGGCCATGTCCACGGCGATCCGGCTTCCCGGTGGCGCGGCTGATGCAGCACCGCAACTTTCAGATGACCTGGAAGCTGAGTCAGCACGCCTGGTTCTGGGGCGGGTCCGTCAGCTGCAGACTGTGCGGTGCCCCGCAATGCACCGTCAGGACATCAGCGAGGCCGCACGCGGCGACCGTGCGGGCCACCGACGTTTGGTGGCTGACCAGGCACAACTCGATCCCGCGTTGACGGCACCAGCGCGCCGCGTCAGCCAGCGCCAGGTAGGACGAGCACGACATGAAGTCCACGCTGTTCACGTCGACAATGAAAAGCTGCGGCGCAGTCGCGAACGCCGAGGCTTCGGCGAGCAGTTGACGCCAGGTCTCGTCGTTGTTGGCGTCGATCTCGCCGCCGACGTAGACGATCACCGCCGCGTCGAAGCCCTGCACGGCCGCACGCAGCGTGCTGTGTTCAGCTCCGAGTTCGGCAACCAGGCGGGGCGTCAACCGCACCGGCGCGGCAAACACTTCAGTGACGGCCAGGCTCATGCTGCGCTCCTCCATTCCGTGCAGACAGGGTGGGCATCTGCCCGGGTTCACGCCGCATGTCAGCTGGCTTGGCTCAGCACGTAGCTATTAGGCGGACAGCCGCGAAAACGCAGACAGACTGTCGTGCCAGCCTGCCCGCCGTCGATAAAGCACTCGTCAGCCAACGAGCGCATCAACATGATGCCGCGACCGCGTACCGCGTTGATGGCCGCGGGATTGGGTTCGATCCACCGGCCGTAGTCGCTGATGCAGACCTTGAGTTCGGTGGTCACCGGGCTGTAGGTGATCTGCAGCGTCATGCTGCCGACCTGCTCGACGACCTGGTACGCGTGATCGGCGCAATTGGACAGGGCTTCGTCCGCGGCGAGCACGATGTCGGCCGAGCGGTCCTCGTCGAGTTCCAGGTTGCGGCTCAGCCAGTCGTTCAGGTCGCGCCGGAACATCGCCACGGTGTGCGGGTCAGCGGTCCCGGTGTGCGAAAGCCAGAGCTGGTCGGCTTCACTGAAACCGACCTGATCGCTGGACGTCGTACCGCTCACGGGCTGTGGGCTACCCCATAGGTGGGGCGGATACACCTGATGTGATCAGTCCCCCAGTGCTTTAGGGCGTGACCCGACGGTTTCGATCACCGACCGGGCACCGAAGGGCCGGTCAGCTCAGCTTTTGACGCCAGCGCGGTGCGCTCACCTAGTCAGGACCGAGGTGTAGTAGATGGTGTCGGCCATCGTCACCGAGTCGTGGGCCTGCGGAACCAGGTCCAGCCCGTGCTCGGCCAGCAACTCACTCATCTGGGTGCCGCTGGACTGCCAACCCAGGCGTTGCAGGTATTCGGCGACATCCTTGCGCTCGCCTTCGAAGCCGAGGTTCTCCCAGTCCAACTCGAAGCCGTGCGCACGCCACTTGGCGGTGGACCGGCGCATCATCTCGCGCGCCTGCTCGACGTCGCGCTCGGGCCGGTCCGGGATGGCTTCGACCGCCAACCGGCTGCCCGACGCACTGAGCGCGGTGATGTTGTCCATCAGGCGGTCCTGCGCTTCCGGCGGAAGGTATCCGAGCAGTCCTTCGGCGATCCAGGCCGTCGGCCGGTTCGTGTCCAGGCCTGCCTCGCGCAACGCGGTGGGCCAGTCCTGTCGCAGATCGATGGCGACGGTGCGCAAGTCGACTTTGGGAGCAGCGCCCAGGCCTGCCAGGGTGGTGGTCTTGAACGCGATCACCTCTGGCTGGTCGATCTCGAACACGGTCATGTCCGCCGGCCAGTCCAGCCGATAGGCGCGGGCATCCAACCCGGAGGCCAGGATGACCGCCTGCCGGACACCGGCCTGCACCGCGTCCTGGAAGAACCCGTCGAAGAATCGGGTGCGGGCGGCCATGGCGTCCGGCATGTGCTCGAGCTTCCAGCTCGATTCGTCGTCGTCGACGTCAGCGGCGGCCAGGTCGCCGGACACCCAGCGCGTGAAGAAGTCGACGCCCACGGCGCGGACCAGCGGTTCCGCGAACTGGTCGTCGATCACCGGGCTGTCGGCATTGGTCGCGATCGCGCGGGCCGCGGCCACCATGGTGGCGGTGGCGCCCACGCTGGTGGCCAGGTCCCAGGTGTCGTTGTCGGTACGTGGCACGAAGCATTCCCCTCATCCAACCGGTGATACTTAGCCAGTATAACACTTAGCTAGGTTAATAAGCGGCCGGCGCGGAGGTGCAGCGTCAGCGTCGCCCCGGGCCGCCGGGACCTCCTGGGCCCCCGGGCCCGCCGGGTCCACCCGGTCCGCCCGGTCCACCGGGACCACCCGGCCCTCCTGGGCCGTTCACTGCGGGCAGCACGAACACGCATTCATTCAGTTCCACGCTCCACGCCCAACCGGGTGCGCAGTCGTCGGCGCGGCTTGGCGCCGGAGTGATCACCACGGGAACCATCGTTGTCGTCAGGGCGACAGCGCCGAGTGCGAAACGCCGCACAGAACGGTTCATCACCCACCTCCTGTATGCCAACCGGTAACGAGCGATTGTCCTCCTACCGGGACCTTCGAGGGAAGAGGCGGTACCGGACGGTTTCTCACCTCACCCGAATCGCAGGCCGCGCTTGCGCGCCCAGACCACCGCGGCCGAAGTCCCGATCACCCACACCAGCAGCGCCATGCCGAGATGGACAAAGCTTTTCGTGTCGCGCCCGAACACCGGTCCGATCGCGGCCGGAATCTGGGTCCACAGGAAGCGGTGCTCGACGCCGTCCATCGGGTCGGCGACGTAGTAGAGGGCGTAGGGAAGGGTGATCGCCGTCAGCCAGCCGATGCTGCGGCGCAGATTGTGGCGTTGCCGCCAGCGCCGCAACAGGGGCTCGACGGAGACCGGATGCAGCACCGAGATGACGTTGCCCACGCCAATCCAAGACATGATGGGCACCGCGACGTTCGGAATCGTCATCGCCAGTTGGGGTATTCCCTCCTTCCACACCGTCAACGCCGCCGCCGCCGCAAGGGTCGGTATCCCGACGATCGCTATCAGCGCCAGATTCTTGATCACCAGGACCCGCCACAGCGCAACCCCGTCGGACAACCCTTTCGTGACCCGAAAGTGGTCGGCACCAAGAAGATTCGTGGTGGTGACATCGGCGAGAACGAACGAGGAGAAGTAGGTGCTGACCAGGACCACCCAGTCGAGCTGATGGTGATGGAAGTGACGGGTGGAGTGGTGGTCGTAGACGGTGGTCAGCGGTTGCACCAGCAACCAGACCGCAGCCAGGACGAGGTTGGCGACCACGCCGGACAACCAGGTCCACGGCGGCTGGAACGCCCAGCGGATCTCGGCCCACACCGCCGGCAACAGCGGTTTGGTGAAGTCCCGCGCGGCGCGTCGGGCCGCATAAGGGCGAGACGCCGAAGCGCGCACGATCGCCCGCAACGCAGTGCGCAGCCGCGACGCGGTTGCGGTCACGATTCAAAGCTCCCAGTCGACAGTGAAGTCATGCCGAAGCACCAAGTCGACCAGGATATCGGTGCGATCCGCGAGTAACCATGACTCGATCGTGAACGCGTCGTGCGCAAAAAAGGCGTAATTGGTGGATGTTTCGGGCGTGGTTCGCGAGCGGTACACGATGGCGTCCAGATCGTGCCACCAGCGTCGGGCGGCGTCGGCGAGCTGATGGCACTGTTGCCAGACGCGGGCCTGCTGCCCCGTGCTGATCTGGTCGTCGACGTCCAGGGCATCCAGGTTGCGTTGGGTCCGCAGGTCGAGAATCCGCAACGGTCGATTCGAGACCAGACGGACCACGTGCTGATCGACGTGGTCGGCGGGAATCACCCGTCCGGTGTCGCGGTAGCGCTCGCGGAAGGCGCCTTCGTGGGCGGTCGCGGCGTAGCGGGTACGGAATCCTCCCGACGACGGGTCGAACCTGAAGCGCGGCTGGGGAAATCCGCCCCAGGTCCACTGCGCAGGTTCGGCGGCCTCGACCCGCCACAACACGACGCCGGCGGACAGGGTGCGACTGGCCAGTCCGGCCGGTCGCTGCCAGGGCAACGGGCCGCGATACCCGGCCGCAACGCTAGGCACCGACGGCGGCGAGCAGCTGCCATGCCGTGGCGGCGGTCTTCTTGCGGCGCAAACCTTCGGAGATCGACGCGCCCGCCAACTCGTCGCGTCTGATGCGCATGACGCGGTCAGCAGCCACCGCGTCGGAGGTGAATCGCGCGAGCAATTCCAGGATCTGGGGCAGGTCGGTGCGCAACCGGCCATCGGCGAACTGCCAGGACGGGAACCAGGTGTTGTTGCCGACCGTCGCGCCGAGCACTTTGCCGCGTCGGCGCAACTCGTGCACCGCCTGCGGCGTCTCGTAACCCAGGCGCGACTGGACTTCGCGCGTGGAGATGGCCCCGGCCCGAAAGTCGTCCATCAGTCCCTGGCGGCGTTCGTTGTTCAGCGTGCGGGCGGCGGCACGTTCCAGCTCCCCCATGGGCGAGGTCGGCGCGCCCAGCATGGCGTCGAGCAGCTTGGCGAAACCGGGATCGCGCCGAACTCTTTCCTCGACCTGGCTGACGAGCGTGCTCATCGGAGACATGCGACCCATCCTATCCGAACCGCCGCTAATTTAAACAATTGAAACACGCTCAGCCTGGCGGGCGGGAATACCTGCGGCGCACCACCACCACTACCCCGAGCAAGACCGGCACCGCCAGCACGGCCAGCCACGGGATGAGGAATCCGACCATCAACACAGCGCGGTGAGCGGTCGATAGCAAGGAATGCCAACCACGTTCGAGCGAGCCGAGGAAACCGGCACGGTCCACCGTCGGCTCGGCCGAGAGGTTGACGGTAATGGTGGCGTAGGCGACGTCGTCGTGCAGCGCGGTGCGCTGAGCCTTGAGTGAGTCGAGTTCGGCCTGCCGCTGCGTCAGTGAGGACTCGGCGGAGAGCAGGTCGGCGGTGTTGGTTGCCTTCGCCATCAGTTCCAGCAGCCGGGTGACGGAGGTTTGCAACGCGTCGATGCGCGCATCCAGGTCCACCCGCTGCGTGGTGACATCGGTGTAGCGGATCGACATCGATTGCACTGCACCGAGTTTCTTGGCGTCAGCCAAGATGGCATCCACCTTGTCTGCCGGGATGCGCAACACCAGATCAACCATCGGTGACGACGACGTCGAGTGCTCGGCTCGGGAGTCGACCCGTCCACCGGCATCGCTGACGGACGACACCAGCCGGTCGGCGGCCGCCGCGGGTTCGGCCACCCGCAGCCGCAGCGATCCGTTGGTGACGACATCGCGGGGTGTGGAGAAATCTTGCGGGGCTTCTGGTGACCCCAAAGGTGCTGGGACGACGGTGTTTTCCGCTATTCCACCTCTTATCGCCGGCCGGCCCGCCATCGTGGACGGCGCGGGTTTGCCTGCCACCGCGCCATTGCGCGTGGCGGCGGCGGAGTCCTCACGGCCGAGCGACCAGACCCATCCGGTAGCCAGCACCAGCAGGCCCGCCACCGCCACCGCAATGACGTTGCGCAGCTTGACTGTTCGGGGCTCGCGTGCGGACCTGGACGTGATCGCGACGGGAAGACCTGAGTCGGCGACCCGGTCCCAACCGGCCGGCGCTTCGACGGGTTGCAGCACGCGGTGCGGGATCTGCCCCTCGGCTATCACCCGGCCTTCTCGGCTGGCGACGTAGGCGGTGAACCGGCACAGCACGCCGAACCGCACCGAGGTGTCGACGATCCGTTGTGCCAGTTCGAGGCGCGAGCCGTGACCGTTGCCGGCGAATGCTGAGACGTACAGATCCTCGAGGTCGCGCAGATGCGCCCGCGCCCAGCGGGCGGTGACCCCGACGGCGTCACAGCGCTCTGCCGTCACAGTCCTGGACCACGCCTCGCCCGAACCGCTGACACCACTGACCGTCAGCGACCCCGTCGCATCCCCGCGGTACCGGCCGGCCACCACCAGCGGGATGCCCGGATAGAGATCGGGTAGCCGGGCCGGGCTGGCGGTGTCGTCGATGGTCGCCAACCCCTCGGCGCTCAGGGTGAGCGCGTACGCGACGGGCGTTTGGACGCGGCGGTGAATCGATTCCATCGCTTCGTCGAGGCGGTCTTCACTTTCGACGAATTCGGCGCTGCCGCCGCCCATTCCGGCCAGCCGGCCGAGGAATCCCCCGTTGGCAACCTGATCGATGCCGACCGCATGCACCCGTACCGCGCTCAGGTCATCGGCGACGCCGCGCAGGATCTGGTCCTCGTTGCCCACGTGTCCATCGGTGACCAGGACGACGACGGCGTCACGCGCATCCGCAGTCCCGCATAGCAGTTCGAGTGCATGGCGCAGGGGCGCGAGGAGGTCCTTGCCGCCGGCGGCATCAACGCGGGCGAAATGCTCGACGGCGCGGTACCGGTTGCGGTCGCTGGCCTCGACCAGTTCGTCGGGGAAGCCCTGCGGGTGGTCGAAGCGGTCGGCGAAGGTGAGCACCGCGAACCGGTCGTCGCTGCGGAGGGAGTCGATGATGCGTGCAGCGGCCCGCCGCGCGGCAGGCATCTTCCATCCGGCCATGCCGGCGGAGCGGTCCAGCACCAGCACCAGATCGAGCGGACGCCGCGGTGTGCCGTCGTCCGGCGGCAACACGGTGAGCTGGTAGGTGCCCTCGTCACCGTCGGCGTCGGGAACCAGGACGAGCGTCGCGGTGTGGTCGTCGGTGCCATAACGCAACCGCAGGATGAAGTCCCGGTCAGCTCGTTCGCCGGGCTGCACCCGTAAGCGTCCATCGTCGCAGGCCACGGTGGGCAGGTTGGAGCGCACCTCGGACAGATCCAGACCGGCGGGATCGATCCCGACCTCGATGCTCAGTGCAACCGGATGGGGAAATCCGGGCAAGAGCACCGGCGGGGTGATGCGCGACGCGTCGGGAACCGCGTCGGTGTCGTCGGCGTAGCCGTCGCCGACCGGGAGGCCGGTGCGCGGCTTGCCGGGCACGTATCGCGGCGCAACGACGAGTGGAATGCGCAGCGTTGCCTCGCCGTCCCGGTAGCTCAGCGGGTTGACCAGCGTGATCGCGACGCCGATCCGCTCACCCGGCTTCAAGTTGGCGACCCGCATGGTGAAGATGTCCGGTCGCTCCTCCTCGGTGACGGCGGCCACCCGGCCCGCCGCGACCGCGTCGTCGTAGGCCCGGCGAGCAGCCTCCCGCTCACGTAACTCGGCGGCGACGGGCCGGCCGTCGACCGTCACCTGCATCCGGGTGACCGCGGCGTGTGCGGGCAGTGGGAAGACGTAGCTGGCCTCCAGCGCAATGTCGAAGGTGTTTACGAATTCCTGGCGCACCTCGATTTGGCTGGTGAGCCCGGTGATCTCGACCCGCACGTCGATGCGATCGAGCGGGAGGTTGCCTCGCTCGGTGCGCAGCGCGCCCAACCCGGAGGGGCTGTCGGCGTGCTGCGCCGCGGTCGCTGATGTGACGTTGGGGACGGTCATGGTGAGCTCCGTTCATCAAGGGCCAGCAGACCGCGATCGGCCAGCAGTTGCATCAGCGGCGCGGCGGCCGCCCGGATCGCGTGGATGTCGTCGTGGTCAGGCTGACCGGGGACGAGCAGCAGCGTGCCACCGGGCAGACTCACCGCGGTCAGCGTGGTGACGTCGGCATCGCTTGTGCCGTTGGTTGCGGCCTCGGTGGGCGGTTCGGCCCAGAACCGGGCTCTGCGGGCGGGCTCCGGCGTGGGTGTCGATACTGCCTGCACGCCCAGCAGGTGGTCGGGCACGCCGGCGATGGCCCGCAGCTTGTCCTCGCCGGCCCCGGCCAGCTCGGCCTGGATGTCTGCCAGCGAAAATCCCTGTGCCTGCAGTCTTTTCACGGCGACGATCTGGAGTAGTTGGCGGGTGGTGTAGACCGCGTTACGCCCCTGCATGGCCGGCCGGTCCACCAGCCCGGTGGTGGTGTACCAGCGCACGACGCGTCGATCAGGCAGGTCGCGGACCCGCCCGTTGCGCGCACCCGGGTATGCAGGACTGTCCAGCGCGGCGGCCACCCGGCCGACCAGCTCATCCAGGGTCCACGACGGACTGTCGGGCATAAGTCGATAGTGACACTGTTAGCATTACACTGTCAATGTTGGTGCTCAGGTCGCGAATTTCCGGTTCGCATGGTGGATGCTAGGAAGGCCATTCATGTTCTGCGAAGGAGAGCCGATCGTGCCTGCTGCCGACGGTCGCGATTCGCCCGCCCGACGCCACCCACGGCGGACAGCGCCGGGTCTTGTCCGATTGGCGCTCGTGTGCAGTGTCGCCCTAGCCGGTGCAGCCACGTCGTACCGGGCACTGCGAAGGTCGCCGAGCGGGGCTCGACATCGTCGAGCGGACCCATCCAGCCGTCGCAACTGGACGACCTGTTGACGCCGTCGGGGTCGTTTTCCGTGGTGCCCGGCAATCCGCTTTCTGAGGAGGACATGCAATCGGCGCTGTTCATCGGCGCTGATCCAGCGGCATGTCATGGGGTGGTCGGCTTCGGCCGCTATCCCCTGTTCCCGGCGACGTACACCGGACGCGAAGCCCGCACCCAGCAGGACCGACGCTTAGACCAGCATCAGCTGCTGGAGGTTTCGGCCACCTATCCGGCCACCTTCAACGCCGCCGATTTCCTGAACTCGGTGCGCAAAACCGTGACCGACTGCCATCACCCCGTCACCGCCTGGGGTGACAGCGGACGCAAGAGCACCGTCAACCCGACGCCGTTGATGCAGAGTCCGCCCGATGTTGCACAGTGGATCACCAACCTGGCCGGGCAGCAATGGACTTGCGAATTCGCCGTGATCGCCAAAGCCGATGTGATTTCGGAGATCGTCGGCTGCTCCCCCGACCGATCCGTGGACCTCGAGGCACTGGTCGCCAAGCGCCTCAAGAAAATTGCCGAACTGCTCAGGTCGACCTCGTGAACATCGTTGCGAATCAACCGGATTCGTCAGCGTGAGCCGCGGCCCGTCTGCTGCTGCAATTCGTCGATGAGGTCCGAGGCTTTCGCCTTGGTCAGCTCATCTGGTACGTCGTAGTCGGCTTCCCGGGCGAGCGTGTCCAGATAACTGCGCTGGGCTCCGGTCATCGGCTCATCTCCGGTGACCCACTCGGACGTATCCTTCTCCGCGTTCTCCAGCGGCGCCTGTCGGCTCTCTTCGTTCATGTCATCCCACCTCCGCCGGGAGGGATAGCCGTCGCACACCTGTTCGAAACATCGGAAGTTTGGCCGTTGATCAGCGCCCTGCGACGCCCACGGCGAGCAGGACGCACC
Organism: Mycobacterium sp. NGS61; assembly: GCF_059812325.1. Taxonomy (NCBI): domain Bacteria; kingdom Bacillati; phylum Actinomycetota; class Actinomycetes; order Mycobacteriales; family Mycobacteriaceae; genus Mycobacterium; species Mycobacterium sp. NGS61. Next base: position 112,944 of record NZ_JCALCL010000003.1, on the reverse strand, counting down.
CCACCGCAGCAAGCAGACCGGCGACTTCCAGGCGCCGACGCGAGCCCACCCAGTTGTTCACTGCGGTCATCGTTCGGCGGGTGGCATCCGGCGCCAGCAAGCAGGCGACGAGCGAGATCTCCACCGCCGCAGCAGCAACGACGTTGAACAACAACAACGCACCCACCTGGGTCATCGCGGCGGCGCCGGAGGCCAGGATGACGGCCAGCGCCGCCAGGTAGTCCACCGACGGCAGGGCGATCCCCAGCCCGGCCACCGTCGCGACCCACAGCGCTTCGCCGTTCAGGAGCTGCCGAACCCGCGCCGGCAGTCTTTGGACGATGGACTCACGCCGGTCAGCATCTGCGGCCGGGCCACGGACGCGACGCCAGAGAACGGTCGCGGCCAGCACAGCGGCGGCCAGCACGGCCAATGCGCCGAGAAAGACCTGGACGTTGGGCAAGGAGAGATGGCCAACGGCAATTACCCGTCGTCGCAGCACGAAGATCACGACCAGACCCACGGTGACTCCCATGGCGAAGCCGCCGCACAGGAACGCGAGCAACTGCAGGGTCGGTTTCGGTCTGTTGAGCATGAGCACCGTCATGCCGATCCGGAACGGTTCCAGGCTGACGGCCAGGGCCATCACCAGGATGGTGATCCACAATGCGTCAGATTTCCGCTGCCGGAGAAGCGGTGTCGATGCTGACCAGTTCGGCCAGACCGCTCATGGTGAGGGCCGACATCAGCAGGGGGTGGGCGATGAGATGAATGTCGTCGGCATGGGCGAACAACGCGTTGATCGCGGCACTGTCCAGGTACTCCACGGCACTGAGATCGACGGTCAGCTTTTCCTCCGCGGCTTGGCCGGTTGCATTGGCCAAAGCCTGGTTGAAAGCATCGATATTGCTCAGATCGATCTCCCCCACCGCAAGCAGCACCAGCCTTCCGCCGTCGGTACGCGCCGTATCGAGGGTCAGCAGGGTGGACATCAGGCAATCCTCGCAGATAGGCGGACGATGGTTCCGGCGTTGTCGGTGTCGATGGTCACCTCTTGCATCAGGCGTCGCATCAGTGCGATTCCGCGTCCGCGCTCGGATTTGACCGACGGCTCGGTGGCGGGTTTCCAGGAACCGGTGTCGGTGATGGTCAATTGCACTTCGTCGACCAGCGCGACCGCATCCAGACAGATGGTGCCCGGCGAATCGTTGCGGTGGCCGTGCTCGATGGCGTTGGAGACGGCTTCGCCGGCGGCGATCAGCACGTTCGTGGTCTGCTCTGGACGCATGCGGGTACTGGTCAACCAGCGGCGCAGAGCGCTACGCGTCGGAGCCAGGTGGCTGGCATCGGGGGGGAACTTCAATTCCAGCGGGGCCGGGTGGCGGTGGAGCAGCAGGACGACGTCGTCCTGATAACCACCCGTCGGTTCGACGCGGGACATGATCTCATTGGCCAGCTGATCCAGCTCGGCGGTTTGGGCGCCTTGCACGACGGCGGCGACCTCGGCGATACCGTGCTCCAGCGGGACGCGGCGGCGCTCAACCAGACCGTCGGTGTAGAGCACCAGTGTGGAACGGACCGGCATGATCACTGACGCTTCGGGACGAGACCAGTCGCGTCGCACCCCTAACGCAATGGTGTGCCCATCGTCGAGGATCTGGACGGTGCCATCGGCATGGACGAGGATCGGCGGCGGATGGCCGGCGCTGGAATACACCAACTCACCGGTCCCGGGGTTGAGCACCACACACACGGCGGTGGTGCACTGGGCGCCGGGCAGCCGCGCAGCGAAGCGGTCCATCCCGGACAGGGCGGCGGCGGGACTGGGGTTGTCGAAGAGCAGCGCGCGACACGCGCTGCGCACCTGACCCATCACCGTCGCGGCGGTCAGATCGTGGCCCACGCAGTCGCCAACCACCATCGCGATGCGACCATCGTCCAGCTCGACGACGTCGTACCAGTCGCCACCGACCTGCAGGGGCCGGCTGGCGGCCTGGTATCGCACCACGAATCCGCCCGGCAGGTGGGCCGGTCCGAGAATCGCGTGCTGCAGCGCCAGGGCCGTCTCGCGCTGCTGGTCGACCTGGTACACCCGCTGCAGGCCCTGTCCGAGACGGCCGGCCAGCACCGTGAGCAGCGTCTGGTCCTCGAGGGTGAACCGTCGACGGTCGTCCAGATCGATCCAGACGACCAGCACGCCCTCGGGATGCTGCAGAGCGATGCCTGCGGTACCCGGCTCGGTGGTGTTCGGCGTGAGCAGGTCGCCCTCGCGTAACGCGTTCAGCAGTTGGCGGGTGCGCGCCGGAAGATCGGCCCACTGCACGGACTCACCGACCGCCACGACCTGAGGGGTGTAGCCGGGGTTTGGCTGGGAGCTGCCGGCGGGAAAGGTGACCGCCAGGACACGACGGGCGCGCCACTGCCGGCGCAACTCCTCAGCCGCGGCGCGAAGTGCGTCGTCGAGGGTGTCTGCTTGCGCGAGTTCCTGGTTGAGCGCATGTTCGCGGCCGGCTGCCAGGGCCAAGGCGATGGCCGCGTGGCGGGCGAAGTCACTCACCAGGTCGAGATAGTCGGCGCCGAACTGCGGCTGCTGCGGGTGCCGGGCGACCGCGATCACGCCCAGCACGGCATCCTGGGCGATCAACGGCATGACGATCGCCGGGCGTTCGCCGACGTCGGTGAACCCCTCGATCGGGTAGGCGAAGGAATCCGTGATCAACGGCAGGCCGCGCCGCGCCACGCCACCGGTGGTGGAGCCTTCCATCGGGACCTGCCGACCGATCACCTCCGACGCGTACCGGCCGGCGGTAGCGGCCACGACCAGCGTGTCCACCTCGTCGGCCGGCAGGTCGGGCTCCCCCGGGACCAGCAGAATCGCCTGCTCGGCGTCGGCCAGCTCCAGCGCTCTGTTCACGATGAGCTGCAACGGGCCCGTCTGCGGGTCGCCGGATAACAGCGCGGTGGTGATTTCGCGGCTGGCCTTCGTCCATTTCGCCGACTCACGTTCCCCTTCGAAGAGTCGCGCGTTATCGATGGCGGCGGCCGCGGCGGAGGCCAAGGCCCACACGGCACCTTCGTGGGAGTCATTGAACACCCGGCCGGGCCGGTCGTCGGCGAGGTAGAGGCTGCCGAAGTCGACGCCCCGCACTGTGATGGGTATTGCGAGCAGTGCCCGCAGTGGCGGGTCGCAGGCGGTTAGGGCACCGGCCTGCGGGTGAGTGCCCAGGTCGTCGATGCGGATACCCTCGCCCACCGGCAGGGCGCCCAGCTGCCGCGCGGTGGTGTCGTCGAGGCCGTTGTGCACGAACGTTGTCAGCGCTTCATCCGATGCGCGGATAGCGAGGGTCCCGTACGGGGCGCCGGTCAGTTCCATCGCCGCGTTGACGATCCGGTGCAACGTCACGTTCAGGTCAAGATCCGAACCGATCTCGACGATGACCCGGACCAGTTGTTCCATCTGGTCCCGTGCCGCCACCAGCTCATCGAGCTGTTCATGCATGCGGGTAACCAGGTCACGCCGTCCCAGCCAGGCGAGAGCAGCTTCTCCCCGGTGGTTGGTCATAGAAACAACCTAAACCCTGGGTGGGTGGTTCTTGCTCAACGCTGGAATCGTCGTGGCGCGCGGGGCCCCGAGCCGAGCCGCAGCGGGTGAGTAATCGACTACTCGGGTTGCTTACCCGTCGTCGGCGCCGAACGCCGCCCGCTGCACTTCGCGCAGCGCATGCAGCTGCTCGAGGTAGTGCTCCAGCGAGTGATGGACGAAGCGCGCCGACACTGTGGTGGTGCCACCGGCGGCCAGGGCCAGCAGTGTCTCCGCTGTCGCGTCCGGTTTCGCGACGGGATCGAGGGGATGCTCGGCAGGCATGACGACCTCGAAGCCGGCGGGTAGTTCGTACCTCGGCAGCCACTGGGCTGCTGTCTCGATGGAGACGTTGAACGGGCACCAGCCGTCGGCGAGGGTGACCGCCCGCCGCAGGGAGCGTCGGGTGCGGCCGCCGATCCACAGCGGCAGGTGCTGCTGCAGCGCACACGGGTCGACCGTCAGTCCGCGGAATGAGTAGTAGTCGCCTGCATAGGTGGGTTCGTTGCTCGGCAGCGCGACTCGCAGTGCGCGCAAAGCGTCGTCGCCGCGGGCGCCGCGGTCTTCGAACGGGGCGCCCAGCAGGTCGAACTCCTCTTTCAGGGACCCGACGCCCAGCCCGAGGATCACCCGTCCCGCGCTGACGTGATCGAGTGTGCCGTAACGCTTGACGATTTCCAGCGGGTGGTGATAGCCGAGCACCAGGGTCATGGTGGCGAAGCGGATCCGCGTGGTGCGCGCCGCAACGTAGCCGAACGTGGCGAGCGGATCCCAGTAGCGCGCGCCGCGTCGCGCCGTCTCGGTCGAGGGCAGCCCGATGTGCTCGCTGCACGTCATGTGGTGGTAGCCGAGTCGGTCGGCGACCTCTGCGACCCGTCCGATTTCCTGGATACCTGCGTCCTTCTCCCACTGCAGCGGCGCCCCACCGACATTGGTGACGACCGGGGTGGCGATGCCGAGTTTCACCGCAACGGCTCTTCGCCCGCCAGGATGGTGCGGTGCATCAGGCGACCGCTGTCCTCCGGGTAGGGCAGCACCCGGTGCATGGTGCCGGTGTTGTCCCAGATCAGCAGATCGCCGGGCTGCCACTGGTGTTGGTAGACATACTGGGGCTGGGTGGCCCAATCACGAAGGCGCGCAAGCAACGCGCGGCTGTCCTCGACCGACAATCCGAGGACGTAATCGGCGGTTGCGCCCAGCAGCAGTGACTTGCGGCCAGATTGATGGGTCCACACCAGCGGACAGGTCTTGGTGGACGACTGTTGCCAGAATGCCACTTCGGTGTAGCTCATCTCCGGCGTCACGTAGTACTGCGAGCGTTCCGCGCTGTGCACGACGCGCAGTTGCGCGATCTGTTGCTTGTCTGTCTCCGGCAGGTCGTCGTAGGCCGCGTAGGTGTTGCAGAATTCGGTTTGGCCGCCGGTGTCGGAGAGCGTGACCGCCCGCAGTAGCGTGGCCAGATTCGGCAGCGGCTGCAGGGAACCGTCGAAGTGCCAAAACATGGATCCCTTCAGGTATTTGGCCCGCTGGTTCACCTTCTCGTCGAGTGAGATCTTGTTGATGCCGCCCTGACCTTCGTTGGCGACCACAGTGCCGAGTGTGTTGGCGATAGCCACTTGCTGCTCGTCGCCGATGTCCAGCCCGCGGAAGAACACCACGCCGCGTTGTTCGAGGATCTCGCGGATCGAGGCGGCCTCGCGGCCGCTGAGCAGCGTGTCGAGGTCGGTTCTGATCTCGCTGCCGATCGTCGTTGTCGCGTCGACGATTTCAAGCTGCGCGGAGCTGAGGCCCATGAGCTTCAGCTCACTCTCGTGAGGATCGTGGTGGCCGAATGCTTGACCCGCGGCTGCTTCCACAACTCGACGGCCAGCGAGACGGTGATCAGCGAATAGAGCAGGTTGCGCAGGTTCGCGACGTCTTCGGGCAACTCCTCGGCGTAGTCGAACTTGTCGACGTAGGCGACCGCCTCTTCGGCATACGGGAAGATTTCGTCATAGAACGTCCGGATCTGATCCATCGAGCTGCTCACCCGTTTGACGTAGCGCTGGTGCCCGTCTTCGATCGCCCACTCCGGCACCAGATGTTCCAGATGTGAGAATCCCTCCGGCAGGATGCTTTTCACTTGATCTTTGCCTTTTCGCCGGCCTCGACATAGTCGCCGACCACTTTGTGCAGATGCCGCAACAAGATCTCCTCGTCGTTCATCGTGAAATGCGTGAGGACACCGCTGTTGAGCATCGCCTGCAACCCTTCGGAAGGACTGGCGTCTTCCAGGATGATGTCGTTGAGGTAGGTCACGGTGAGTTCCTGGCCGAGTCGCTCCTTGTGCGATGTCGGTGGCTGGTAGTACATCTCGGCCTCGAAGATGTGCGAGTGCGGACCCGTCGGCCAGTGTGCATGGGTGCTGAATCCCGACGACCCGAAGATGATCACGAAGTTGGGGAAGAACTGGAACGAATCGAAGCCGTATTTCTCGGATTTGGTGGGGTTGATGCCCTCCGGCATCGGACCCCGATCGAGTTTCTTGTTCCACGGCCCAGCCGCGCTGGCTTCCATCACACATTCGATTGGCTTGGAGTACTCCGTCTTTCGCGACGGCTCACCGGAGAAGGAGAACATCCGGTGCGGGCCGTTCAGTTGATAGGCCAGCGCGTCGGTAAACGGGTTGGGCTTGTCCAGGGCGTCTCTGGCCTCCGCGGTGACGCTGCCGAATGAGGTCGCGTGCAGATACGGGCCGTGGTAGCTTTCCGCGAAGCCATCGACGAATATCTTCCAGTTGCACTGCAATTCGGCGGTGAACTTGTAGACCTGGTGCGGACCTTCGAAGGGGTAGCCCTCGATGCCGTGGGCGAGCTCACCGAGGTAGGAGCGCAGGGACTCGGTGTTATCGGGGTTGAGATTGATGAAGATGAAGCCTTCCCATACCTCGCACTGGACCGCCGGCACCCGGCAACTGTCGGCGTCGAAGTCCAGCAGCAGATCCTTGCGGGTGGCCGCGTGCAGCGTGCCGTCCAACTTATAACGCCATCCGTGGAAGCGGCAGTACAGCAACGGCGCGCGGCCGGACACCTCTTGGAAGGGATCGTCCTCCCACAGCATTTTGTTGCCACGGTGCGGGCAGATGTTGTGGAAAGCGCGGACCACGCCGTCCTTGCCCCGCACGATGATGATCGAGGTGTTCAGAAATCTGAGCTCGCGGGTGAAGTAGCTGCCCGAACGCGGGACGCGCTCGACGCGGCCCATGTAGAGCCACGTTTTCTTGAAGATGTGTTCGCGTTCTTTTTCGTAGAACTCTGTCGACACGCAGTCTTCCAGCGAGACCGGACCGCGCCCGAGTTCGGGGTAGGCGTCGGTCCAGTGTCCGCTTGCGGGTTTGGTCACCAGGCTGTTGTGACTCATGAGGCCCTCCTCGCGCCGACGGTAACAGCTGTCGAAATGCTCCAAACAGATGCAAAAGCGCAACACCCTGTTGCATAGTTGGAACGAACCCATGGAGCAGAACCTGACCTTCGACCTCGATGCCCTGCTGATTTTCGGCAGGGTCGTGGAGAGTCGCAGCCTGTCGAAGGCAGCCGCCTTATTGGGTATGCCGAAGTCGACCGTGAGCCGCAAGTTGACCAAGCTGGAATCCGACCTCGGCATCAAGCTGCTGCGCAAGAACACCCATCAACTCACCGTCACCGACCTCGGCGAGCAGATCTACGCCCATGCGACGAACATTCTTGGCGAAGCCAACGGCGTACGCGCCCTGGTCGAAGCGAGCAGGCAGGAACCACAGGGTGAGCTGCGCGTCGCGATACCGGTGTTCGTCGGCATCGACTACGCATCCCGGGTGGGCGCCAGCTTTCTGCAGCGTTATCCGCAGTCGCGGTTGGACATTCGGCTGGTCGACACCATGGTCGACCCGGTCAGAGACGGTTTCGACGTGGTGTTCGGCCCTGGGCCACTGCAGGATTCGACACTGATCGCACGCAAGGTGTTCGACCTTGAACTGTTTCTGTGCGCAGCACCCGCCTTCGTGGCTGAACTCGGTGCGCCCATCACCGACCCGGCCCAGCTGAACGAGTTGCCCTTCATCGACTTCGGCTTCGGCGGACCGCGCAAGCTCACCGTGGTCAGGGACGAGCAGCGCTGCGAACTGTCCCCGCCAGTTCGCGCCCGGGCCAACAACTTTCAGGTGTGCAAGCAGTACATTCGGCAGGGCCTCGGCGTCGGCGCCATGCCCACCCAGATCATCTGCACCGCGGAACTGCGCGAGGGCAGCCTTGTGCCGATCCTGCCGCAGTGGACGTTGGACCCGCTGCCGGTGCACATGATCTACCCGTTCGAGCTGTCGTTCTCCACCCTGATCAGCGCGTTCTACGACACGGCCTGCCAAATCATCACCGAGAACATCGCCCGCAGCCGCGATCTAGAGTTCGGGGCACAGGGACGCGAGGAACCGTTGGGTTCGTAGCCGGGATTCGGTCCTGGATGCGGGATCGTCACCGAGCGGGACGATCCGGGCGGCCAGGTCGGTAACGCCGGCGTCCCGATAGCTGTTCAGCCGTTTGACGACGGCCGCTTCGTCGCCTGCGGCCATCGTGTCGCCGACGTCCTGGGCGTCGCCCTGCTCGAGCAGTCGAACGTAGTTCGGGGAGAAATCCGCGTGTCCGAGGATCTCACTGGCGTAAGCGCGGGCATCGTCGACGCGGCTGTTCTCACACACGGCGACCGGGATGCCGGCCACGATGCGCGGCGGTTGACGTCCTTCGGCGGCGGCAGTGATTCGGGGGGCGACATAGTCGCCGATGGCACGTTCGTCGGCCATCCACAGGATGGTGCCGCCAGCTCGTTCGCCAGCCAGCCGCAGCATCGTCGGACCCAGTGCGGCAAGCAGAACCGTCATCCCAGGTGTGTCCGCGACGTCGATAGAAGCGTTGACCCGGTAGGTGTCGTTGACGATCTGCACGGGTCCGGGTCCCGCGAATGACGCGTGCAGCACGTCGAGGTAGTCGCGCACCAGACGGGCCGGCCGGTCGTAGGGCAGCCCGAGTTGGTCGCTGATGATCCAGTGGTGCGACGGGCCCAGACCGAGGGTGAATCTGCCGTTGCAGGCGGCGTCGGTGGTCAACGCCTGCTGCGCCATGATCATCGGATGCCGCGTCTGGATCGGGACGACTGCCGTGCCCAGTTCGATGCGTGCAGTCACTTGACCGATCAGTGCCACAGCGGTCATCGCATCCAGATAGCCGGGGACCTGCGGCATCCAGAATGAGGCGAAGCCGTCCGCCTCGGCGGCTGAGGCATCAGCCAGCAGGCCCGCCAGGCGGTCGGCGCGGGTCCGCTCTTTGTCGGAACCGACCATCAGTCCGAGGCGCATCGAATGTCCTCCTCACCGGCGCTCGAGTGCGCCTGTTGTGCACCAGAGCAGCGTCGGGTCAGCGCCCGGCGGTGGCCAGTTGCGGTGGTTGGCGTAGGCCCACACCTCCCACGGATTGTCGTAATAGCCCGCTGCCTGGACCAGGCTGGACCAGTTCTGGTTTCGGTGGAACAGCCAGTACCCGGTAGCGACGACGAATCCGGCGGCCATCCAGCCGGCGTAGCTGAGCGGGAACAACGGGCCAAAGAGCCTGCTCTGCCAGACATGCACCATTTCGTGATCGAGCATCAGACTGTCTGCCTCCGGACCGGTGCCCAGGCTGGTGGTGACATTGCCCAACGTGGTGACGAAGCCGGGGATGCCGATGCCACCGCGGTAGACATGAGCGCCGGCGCGCCGGCTGAGCACGGCATCGTATCCGGAATCCGGCATGACCTCGTTGACCAGTTGCAGGCCATATCCCAGCGCGGTGCCCGCGGCGCCCCAGGTGTAATCCATCAAGAAAGCGGCCCAGCCGCGCCAGCCCCGGAAGTCGTAGATGTTCAGTTGGCGGCGGATGACCGGGCCGGCCGCGAATGACTTCACAAGGGCAGGCTAGACCGAAATGATTCGGGCGAGTCAAACCCTGGGCAGTTGGCGAGCAGTCTGGCACGGTCATGGGGTGCGCGGGTGTGGCTGAGCGGCTAGGCAGCGGCCTGCAAAGCCGTATACACGGGTTCGAATCCCGTCACTCGCTCCAAGGTTCGGCGTGGCACACGCGTCTAGGCGCGGTATTGCGCCACCCGTTCGGCGTATTCGTCGAGCAGGCGCAGCGACTTGTCGGTCGGTTTTGTCGGCAACAACAGCGCCAGTTGCCCGAATCCCAATTCTTCTGCAGCGCGCCAATATTCGGGATCCTGCGGCGCACCGAACATCGCCAGTGGAACGTCGTGCGAGGCTGCGTCGCGCAATTGGTCGACCCGTCGGCTGATGCGGTCGATCGGGAAGGGATTGGAAATCCAGCCCGCTTGATGCCGCACCACGCGCTTTACAGTGGCATCCGAGTCGCCGCCGATGAAGATGGGCGGGTGGGGTTGCTGCACGGGCTTGGGGCGACTGTACGACGGTTCGAAATCCACATATTTGCCGTGATACTCGGCGGGTTCCTCGGTCCACAGCGCCTTGATCGCCTCGATGCGTTCGTCCAGCAGAGCACCGCGGGTCTTCGGGTCGGTGCCGTGGTCGCGCATTTCCTCGAGATTCCAGCCGGCGCCGACGCCAAACACGAAGCGGCCGTTGGAAATGAGGTCGATGCTCGCAGCTTCCTTGGCCGTGATGATCGGGTCACGTTGAATCAGCAGCGCAATGCCGGTGAACAGTTCGATCTTCGACGTCACCGCCGCGGCTGCGGCCAGCGTGACGAACGGGTCGAGCGTGCGGTAGTAGATCGACGGCAAGTCACCCCCGAGCGGGTAGGGCGATTGGCGACTGGCCGGGATATGCGTGTGTTCAGCGACCACCAGCGACTCGAATCCGCGCTCTTCGATGCCGCGCGCCAGTGACACCGTGTCGATGCTGTCGTCGTTGACGAACGTGGCGATCCCGAACTTCATTGCTACTCCTGTCACTCGATTCTGAGTGTGCAGCCCACCAAGGCCGCCCATTTATTCCCCGCAGGCTCCAGCTGCGCGCGGGACGAAACCGTGTGGCCAGGGGTTTCGGTGCCGGCACGTAGAACGTACGTGGCTTCGCTAGGTACCACGGGTCACATCCGCACCAGGCGTAACAGTGCGGAGATACCCACCCCGCAGCCCACCTCACAGCGACTTTCCCACGCAAGCGCGACAATTGATCGTCGCAGCGAAGCCGAGCGCGGCGACGTGCAAATGTCGCGCTTGCGTGGGAAAGTCGCGCTGAGGTGGGCACTGATCTGTTCGGTCCCCAACCGCGCGACTCCGGTCGGGCAGCACAGCCGACGTCAGACAGAGTCAGTCGTAGATGACGTCAAGCCCGCGCCGGCGCAGGTCGGCCAAGACGTCGCGCATGGCTTGCAGCTGTTCGGGGGGATGCCCCACCCAATCCGTAAGTTCGCCAATGATTTTCACGGGCTCACGGGTGCGGTAAGAGTGAGTCGGGTTGCCGGGCAACTTCTTGTCCGTGACGTTCGGATCGTCTTCGAGAGCGCCTTGGGCCGCTACCAGGTAGATACGGCCCGGCCCCTCCCCCTGCGCCAGTTCGGCACCCCACACCGCGGCGTCCAACGTTCGGGTCACGTAGACGTGATTCATGATTCGATTCGGGTCGTAGTTCGACCGACGTCCGGGCACCAGCAGATCACCGACCGCGAGATCGGCTTTGGTGCCGTGCAGGAGCGCCCCGGATTCGTACACTTCGAAAGGCTTCGGCGGGTGCGACACTCCGCGCTCACTCATTCGGCGCCGAGAACGAGAAGCGGATCGTGGTGCAGCGAGAGTTCAAGCATGCCAACTCCTTCGGTCAGTTCAGGTCCCGCTCGAACCAGCCGAGCAGGCGTTCGGGATGCCGAGCGCGCCGTGACGCCCGGCGGCTATTTAGTTCGACGTCGCTTGCCGGGCGCCCCCAGCACGTCGGAGTTGGCCAGCGTCTGCGCCTGAGCGGCCAGTGTCGACGCGCGGTTGGCGTAGGCAATTGCTTCTTGCTCGTTGCTCGCCTGCTTGTCGTGCGCGGCGGAAAGGCAACGCTTCGCCTCTTCGAATCGGCCCTGGGCTTCGGCGCCGATGTGCGCGCGGTGCTTGGCGACGTAGTCCGAGATCTGACGCAAACGAGCGTCGGCGGTGGACAGCGCCTGCCCCAGTGAACCGTCCACCGGCATCTGCCCGCCCGCGGTAACCGACCGCCGGTGCCGTCGCGCCCGAATAATCACCAATACCAACAGAAGTAGAACCACGGCGACGCCGGCACCGATCACCCACGGCAGCCAGTTCCGCTGCGCCGGACTTGCGGATCTACTCAACCCGTCAGCGGCGGCGAGCGCGGCGCCGCTCCAGTTCTTCGCGATCACTGCCGGTTGGATCCGGTCGCTCTGCAGGCTGTTCAATTCACCGGCCGAGAGGCTCGGCGCGGTGAACGAGTACAGCTTGGTGTTGGTGGCGACGGCCAGCAGTGCGTCATTGCGGCCCATGCCGCTGGCGCCGCGGGTTTGGTCGGCCCAGTTCTCGGGTTTGAACCGGGAGTAGTTGTCGACGTAAACGACCCACAACTGAATGTGCCGATCACGATAGAGCCGGTCGATCGCGGCGCTGACCGCCGCGCGATCGGAGTCTGTCAGCGCTCCGGTGTTGTCGGTGATGTGATCGGCCAGCCTGGACGGCGGTTGCGCGCCGGCCGGTGTGCTCAGCAACAACCCTGTGGTGAGGATCGACAGGACGACAGCGAACAGGCGAACAATGCGCATACGGGCAATCTAGCCCGCGGGCCAGGTGTTAGCGTCGTCGACGTGACCCTCAAAGATATCGCCCTGACCACCCTGGATGGCAAGCCGGCCACGCTCACCGAATTGTCCGACGGCGCAACACTTGTCGTGAATGTCGCCTCCAAGTGCGGACTCACCCCCCAGTATGCGGCGTTGGAGAAGCTGGCCAAGGACTACCGCGACCGGGGGCTCACCGTCGTCGGCGTGCCCTGCAATCAGTTCATGGGCCAGGAGCCGGGAACGGCCGAAGAAATTCAGACGTTCTGCTCGACGACCTACGGGGTCACGTTCCCATTGCTGGAAAAGACAGACGTCAACGGCGCGAACCGCCACCCGCTCTACTCCGAGCTGACCAAGACCGCCGACTCCGAAGGCAACGCCGGCGACATTCAGTGGAACTTCGAAAAATTTCTGATCGCACCGGACGGTGAAGTGGTCAAGCGGTTTCGGCCCCGTACCGAACCGGACGCGCCCGAGGTCATCAGCGCTATCGAGGAGGTGCTTCCCCGCTAGCGGTGTCGCGGATGGACTGGACAACCCGCAGTTGCCGTCCTCATTGACGAACATCAGATTCGGAATGGAGCCATTCTGCTGAATGTTGGTCACGACGAAGGACAGCCGCAACTCCCCGTCGCGGTAGGTCGGCGGCGGCCCGCACGGTCGGTGACGGACCTCTGAAAGCGTACGGGCTGCAACACCTTTGATCCGCCTTGGCGCCATCCCGGTGATTTCCGCGGCAGGTCGCTGCATGCGGCGCGGCGCGGCAGGCGGCTACCATTCACTTTCGGCCAGCTGACAGGCCGTAAGCAAAGGAGCTGCCGGGATGAGCGGATACCCATTAGCGGGCCGGGTCGCGTACGTGACTGGCGCCGCGCGCGGCCAGGGCCGGTCGCACTGTGTGCGCCTCGCCCGGGCCGGTGCAGACATCGTCGCCCTCGATGCGTGTTCCCCGGTGGCCGAGCACAACGGGTATCCCCCGGCCAGCCCGGAGGATCTCGCTGAGACCGTGGGCCTGGTCGAAGGCGAAGGCCGCAAGATCCTGGCCGAAGAAGTCGACGTCCGTGATCTGGCAGGCCAGCAACGCCTGGTGTCCAAGGCGATCGAGCAGTTCGGCCGGCTCGACATCGTGGTGGCCAATGCGGCGGTGCTCAATTGGGGCCGGCTGTGGGAGATCTCGGCTCAGCAGTGGCAGGACATTATCGACATCAACCTGACCGGCCTGTGGAATACCATCAAATCAGTTGTGCCGCCGATGATCTCAGCGGGAAATGGCGGATCAATCATTACCATCAGCTCGGCGGCCGGGATCAAGGCCGTGCCCGGTTGCGGGCATTATTGCGCCAGCAAGTTCGGCGTGGTCGGTCTGACCAATTCGCTGGCCGTCGAACTCGGCGAGTTCGGTATCCGGGTCAACTCGGTGCACCCGTACGGCACCGATACTCCGATGGGCAACGACCTGTCGATGTATCAGCTGTTCCAGGACCATCCGACCTTCATCCACAGCTTCTCGCCGGGCGCGTTGCCGACGGATGCGCTGGCCGACCCGAACCTGGTGTCCGACATCGTGGTCTGGCTGGCCGGTGACGCCTCGTCGCTGGTCACCGCAGCGCAGATTCCCGCCGAGAAGGGCTATCTGAAGATCTGAGCTTTGGCTCCCCGGCGACGCTGAATCGCTGTTCGCAGTCCGCGGCGGCGCCCCGTCCGATGATCGGTGGCGCCGAAGCCGGGCTCCAGATCGTCGAACATCCGCTCGCTGCGGGTTTCCGGAGCGTCGTCGGCGGTGTCGCGTAGGTACTCGTCCGGCAACGACAATTTGGCGATGGTACGCCACGTCTTGGCGTACTGCATCGCGAATGGTCCTGTGGTGTAAGGCAAGTCGTACTTGTCGCACAATGCGCGCACTCGGATCGACACCTCATGCAACCGGTTGCTCGGCAAGTCGGGGAACAGGTGGTGCTCGATCTGGTGGCACAGGTTGCCGCTGAGCAGACGCAGCAGCGGCCCGGCTTCGAAATTGGCACTGCCCAGCATCTGGCGCAGATACCATTCGCCCCTGGTCTCGCCCACCATGTCGGTTTTCGCGAACTTCTCTGCGCCGTCGGGAAAATGGCCGCAGAAGATCACCGCGTTGGCCCAGACGTTGCGGATGACGTTGGCCACCGCGTTGGCTTTCAGCGTCGATGCGTACGTCGCACGCGGCGACAACGATGTGACCGCGGGGAACGCAACGTAGTCCTTGACCAGCTGCCTGAACGCTTTGGTGGTGAACTCGCGGGTCTGCTGCCAGGTGGTGTCGCGTTCCGGGCCGGACCGCAAGAGCTTCTCCACATCGACGGTCTGCAAGCCGATTCCCCACTCGAACGCGATCGATAGCAGCACATTGAACAGGATGTTGCCCAGGTGGTAGCGCTGCCACGGTTGGTCGCGGGTGACCCGGAGGACGAAGTAACCGACGTCGTCGTCCATGCCGAGGATGTTGGTGAACTTGTGGTGCTGGAAGTTGTGGGCGGCGACCCAGTGTTTGGAGGCCGCGCTCATGTCCCATTCCCACGTGGTGGAGTGGATCTCGGGATCGTTCATCCAGTTCCACTGGCCGTGCATGACGTTGTGGCCCAGTTCCATGTTCTCGATGATCTTGGCCAGACCAAGCGTCACCGTTCCGGCCCACCATCCAGCGCGTTTCGCGCTGGCGGCCAGCAGCACCCGGCCGGCGACTTCCAGTGCGCGCTGGGCGGCAATGGTACGGCGGATGTAGCGGGCGTCGCGCGCGCCCAGGGAGTCTTCGACGTCTTGGCGGATGGAGTCGAGTTCGACCGACAGGTTCTCGATGTCGGCATCGGTCAAGTGGGCGAAGGCCGGCACATCCGTAATCGCCATGGTTTGTCCCCCTGTGCTGAGTAGACATCTCCGCCGCACTGCTGGCGGGTGTCTGATCGACGACCGAGCCCCCCGCTCGATCGCTGACTTTCTTATCGCCATCCCACCGGCCGGCGAATCAACGCGTCACGCCTTGATGATGGCTCGTGCTGATGCCCCAGGTTAGTAGAAGATCTGGGATTCCTGCGCATGCCGGGCCCCGGTGGTGGGTGTCGCACGGCCCGCGCGGCATGACGACTCGGTTAACAGTCCCGCGCAATCGGGTGTGATTGTGGCCTAACGCGGTAAACCTGTTGGCCGTGAGCGTCAAATCCACCGACCGTTGGTCGAGCCGGGGGCGTGCGGCACCCCGCGGCACCCGAGCAGCGGTCTTCTTCGCTTTGGTAGTCGCGATGATCGGTGGTGTCGGGGTCGTTGCCACACAGGTGACGCGCCACCCGGATAGGACGCCCGTGCACACCGCGACCCCGGCGACGACCTTCGCCATTCCCGGCTGTTACAGCCGCACGGTCCCGCCGGACGAACGGCCGGGCAAGCTCAAGATCGTGGGGTGCGCCAGCGTCGCCGTCGCACTGCAGGACGTCGTGTGGAGTTCCTGGGGGTCCCAGGGTGCCGACGGGACCGGCGTGGCCGTCTTCAAGATCTGCGATCCCAATTGCGCCGCCGGCTACCAGGTCACCCATGAGGTCGTCGTGCATGCGTGGAACCCGCAGCCGCCGCGGGCGAACTCCGGTTGCCGCGAGGGCCTCAAGATATTCGCGGATCTGATTCTGGCCTTCGGTAAGGGTGTTCCCCCGCCAGCGGTACAGCAGATGAACGCCCAGTACAACGGAATGCCCGCGGCGCACTATACGAACTACCCCTCCGGTACCGCTGACCGGCAGTTCATCGGCTACACGTTTTGCTCGTAGGCGCCTGACCGGGCAAGCTTCCTGAGCGTCGATAGCGCGCTTCCACCTCAGCGTGGAAATTTCTGCGCAAGTGGGTAGGTAAACACGAATCGGCGGCGCAGGCACATTGCAGCGACGCCTGTCGAGGAGGGCGCATGACGTACGGGCCGAGCGCAAGCAGGATCGGGTGACGCAAGAAGTCGTGGCTGAGCGTTCGGTCGCTCAGCACGCGGCCGATTCAGCGGCTGCGCCGACGCCCACGCCCACCGCGAGCAACCGATGGCTGAAAGCGGTCCTGGCTTCCGATATTGCGATCGCATTCATTGTGGCGCTGGGGTGGCAAACGTTCGCCACGCTGCTCGGCGCCCTGCTGCTCCCGGATAGGACTGGCTTCCTCGAGCACATCATGAAGTGGGATGCGGTCTGGTATCTGAATATCCTCCACGAGCATTACACCCAGAATCCGATGTCGCCCGCTTTCTATCCGCTGTTCCCTTCGATCGTCGGCGCCCTGTCGGCCGTCACGTTTCACAGCATTCCGTATCCTCAGCTCTGTTTGCTGGTCAATACTGTTGCTCTCGGCTTCGCCATTGCGGCGCTGCTGACCATCTGCCGCGAATTCGGGTTGACGAAATACCGCTTCGTCAGTGTGGTGATGTTCCTCGCGGCACCGGCCGCGATCTTCATGCACCAGTTCTATACCGAGGCTGTCTTTGTCGCACTCGCATTCTGGGCGTATGCCTTTGCACTGCAACGACGCTGGCTCCCGATGGCGGTCATGCTGGCATTTCTGACGGCAACGCGGCTGCCGTCGCTCCTCTTTGTCGGGCTGTGCGGACTGGAATACCTTCGCGCCTACCGGTGGCGTGTCCGCGCGGCGATCAATCGCAACCTTGCCTACTTTCTGCTGGCACCTGCAGGATTTCTACTGTACGGCTTTTATTTGCTGGATGTGCGCCGAGACTTTTTCGCCATGTTCAGTGCCTACAAGACGGACAAATCGTGGAATTACCTGACGTTCGAACCGAACGTCGTCTTTACCCTCTACCGGAACTTCCGGGAAGCCGGCAAAGCTGTCTTCGGCCCGCGCGGTTTCGACAATGACATCACCGTGAATTTCGCCATTCCCCTGTTGTGTCTCACCGTGCTCTTCGCCTGCTCCATCTACCTGTTATGGGGGTACCGGGGCAAGGGCATTCCGCTCGGTATTTTCGGCCTGTGCTCGATCGTCTTCTTTTCGATCAACAGCAGTTTGGTGGCCGTCCACCGCTATGCGCTGCCATGTTTGAGTATTTACCTTGTCCTGGCTTTGATATACGCGAAGTACCGACCAGCGCGGGTGGTGGTAGTGACCATCGCGCTGGCCATGCTCGTCGCGCAGGCCACGATCATCCACTACCTGTACGTGACGAAGGATTTCGTCGGGTGAGCTAGACGCGGCCATTCGAGGGTATTCCGCTTTTGAATGCACTGTCGCGCATCTGGAGGGAGCCACCATGTCCATGAATGTCGCCCAGAAACTGATTGATTCGCACCTAGAAGACGGCGAGATGACACCGGGCGAAGAGATCGCGATCCATATCGACCAGACATTGACCCAGGATGCAACCGGCACGCTGGTGATGCAGGAACTCGAAGCACTCAAACTCGACCGGGCGCAGACCGATGTGAGCGTGCAGTATGTCGATCACAACCTGCTGCAGGGCGACGAGAAGAACGCCGAGGATCACGAGTACCTGCGCACCGCAGCCCAGCGGTTCGGGCTGTGGTTCTCCAAACCGGGCAACGGCGTTTCGCATCCCACGCACATGCAGCGCTTCGGCATCCCCGGCAAGACCATGGTGGGGTCGGACTCGCACACCCCGGCCGCCGGATCGTTGGGCATGCTTGCGATCGGCGTCGGCGGACTCGAGGTGGCGCTAGCCATCAGCGGACGACCGCTGCATATCCGCATGCCCGAGGTGTGGGGCATCCGGTTGGAGGGCGAACTTCCGCAGTGGTGCTCGGCCAAGGACGTGATCCTGGAGATGCTGCGCCGACATGACGTCAAGGGTGGGGTGAATCGGATCATCGAGTACTACGGTCCGGGGTTGGCGAACCTGACTGCGATGGACCGGCACGTGATCGCGAACATGGGGGCCGAGCTCGGTGCGACGACGACGGTGTTCCCCAGTGACGACGCCGTCAAGGCGTTCCTGCGCGCCGAGGGACGCGAAGACGACTGGGTCGAGTTGCTGGCCGACGACGGGGCGGAGTACGACGTCGAGGACACCATCGATTTGTCCGAGATCGAGCCGCTGATCGCAAAGCCGTCCTCGCCCGGCAATGTGGTGCCGGTGCGGGAGGTGGCCGGCGAGGAGATTGCACAGGCGGTGATCGGGTCCAGCGCCAACCCGGGGTTGCGCGATTTCGCGATCGCGGCGGCGATGGTCGCTGGGCGCCAAACCGCCCCGGAGGTCAGCTTCGACATCAACCCGACGTCCCGAGAGATCCTGGCGGACCTGACGAAGATGGGCGCGACGCTGGAACTCGTCATGGGCGGCGCCCGCATCCACCAGGCCGGCTGCATGGGGTGCATTGGCATGGGCCAGGCGCCGGCGGTGGGTCGCAACTCATTGCGCACCATGCCGCGCAACTTCCCGGGCCGGTCGGGCACGAAGGAAGACGCGGTCTGGTTGTGCTCGCCGGAAACCGCTGCGGCGTCGGCGTTGACGGGACGGATCACTGATCCGCGGGACTGGGCTGCTGATGTCGGCATGGACTACCCGAAACTTGATCTGCCCGAAGAGAATTCGGTGAATACCGCCATGCTCGTACCCCCATTGGATCCCGACGAGGCGGCCAAGGTGGAGCCGGTGAAGGGACCGAACATCTCCAGCCTGCCGGAACTGTCGCCCTTGCCCGACGAGGTGGAGGCGCCGGTGCTACTGAAAGTCGGGGACAACATCTCGACAGATGAGATCTCCCCGGCCGGCGTGCAGGCGCTGCCCTACCGCTCCAACATCCCGAAGCTGGCGGAGTTCAGTTTCATGCGGGTCGACGACTCCTACCCGAAGCGGGCGCAGGAGGCTGAGGAGACAGGGCACATCATCGTGGCCGGCGAGAATTACGGGCAGGGCTCGTCTCGCGAGCATGCCGCGATCGCACCGCGCTATCTGGGGCTGCGGGTGGTGATCGCCAAGTCGTTCGCGCGCATCCACTGGCAAAACCTGGCCAACTACGGGATTTTGGCACTCGAGTTCGACGATCCGGATGACTACGACGCTGTCGACCAGGACGACAAACTGCGCATCGAGGGGCTCGATCAGCTGGAGAAAGAGGAGTCTTTCGAGGTCTCGATCGTCGATAGAGACTCGACTTTTACTGTGCGACACCGACTTTCACCGCGCCAGGTGAAAGATGTGTTGGCCGGTGGGTTGATTCCGCGGATTGCGGAAGAGGAGAAGTAGGGGCCGGGCGAACCGGAGGACGACAACGCAGCGATCCGCTAGGGTCCATATTCGGGCCTAGACAGCAAATCTGAAGGAGCTTTGGATGCGGAGCCAATCTCTGGTCATCGGCGCGTTGATCGCAGTGTGCCTTTCTCTCGTATCTCCCGCTACCGCGAAGGCGGACCAGCAGTGCCCGGAAGCCGGGACCGGAGAACCCGCAGCGGCAGACTCCCAGCCTTTCCCCGTCCCGGCCCCGTATTCCGGCAACATCCTGGGACCCAACACTCTGCCCACCGGGCCGGTGAAGCGACTGCTGGTCGGTTACCAACGACTCGGCACGCCGCCGCTGGAACCCAAAGCTTTTCTGGACAAGTACTACGACCAAACCAACGGGTGGAAATGGCCGACCAACTTCGGGTTCGCCGGTGAAGCTAAGCCGTTCACCATGAAGAAGGGTCACTTGTTCGACCGGTTCGGGAAACCCGACGAAGCGAACTTCCTCGCCAACGAGAAGCACACCCCGTTCGCGTCTCGGGGTTTGCCGCCGCAATCCCTCAACACTTACAAGGGCTCCCCCGAAGCCAACTATCACGTTTACTGCGTCGTGAAAGAGCTGACGGTCCAGTACGGGAAAATCAAAGACTTCGCCGGCCAGCCGGGCGGTGGCTACCAGTACTTTCTCGGCAACACCAGGGTGAAAGACCTGTTGGCCGCCGGCCAGCTCATCGAGGTGCCGCCGAAGTACGGGCTCGACGGCTAACCCAAGCCGCTCACCCGACTGCAGTGAGTTGCAGATGCTGCGTCACGCGCGGCGGCCTACCACCCGACCCGCAGATCGGGGTGGCGATGCCTGAGTCGTCTTTGCCTTCCAGGGTGATCGGATCCCAGGTGGCGTAGCTGACGTACACGTCGGGAACCCGCGATCCGCCCGGACAGAACGCGTCCGAATGCCAGACCAGTGTCCACTGACCGTTGACCATGCGCGCGTTGCCGAAGGCTGGGGCGCCGGGTGTGTTGGCGACCGACGCGCACCCTTCCCCGCACGGGGTGAAATACCAATCGCTCGTGGTGATCTCACCCGAATCCGAAATCACGGTCGACAGGTAGTGTCCGCTCATTACGGGTGCCGCCCACGCGGTTCCGGCGGACCCGACGGTCCCCCACCCGGCAAGCAGGGCGAGTGTGACGATGCCTCGTGAGATTGACATGACGCCGAGTCCTCCCTGATGACGTGTGAGCTCCTCAATTTGCTATAGCACAGTGACGGAGTAAATGGAGTTGCCCGTTGCGTGCAGTCTTGCCCGCTCGCGTGGCGCCGCGATGAATGTGGTCCTGCGGTGCAGTCTGATCTGCATGGGCAAACTCATCTATGGCTTCAACGTGTCGGTGGACGGGTACATCGCCGACGCGCAGGGCAACATCGACTGGTCTGCACCAAGCGACGAACTGCACCAGTACTGGAACGACTTCGAGCGGGAGACCGCCCTGTCGTTCTACGGGCGGCGACTCTACGAACTGATGTCCGCGTACTGGCCGACCGCCGACCAGGACCCGGACGCCACCCCATTCATCGTCGACTACGCCCGCACCTGGCGCGATATGCCCAAGGTCGTGTTTTCGCGCACCCTGGAGTCCGTCGACTGGAACTCCCGGCTGGAACGCGGCGACCCGGTCGAGGTGGTGCGCAAGCTGAAGGCCGACACCGACGGCACCCTGGAGGTGGCCGGCGCGACGCTGGCCGCACCGATCGTTGCGGCCGGACTGGTGGATGAATACCGGCTGGTGGTGGCGCCCACCGCGGTGGGCGGCGGCATCCCGTTCTTCCCGACACTGCCGTCGTGGATCTCGTTGCGGCTGTTGGAGAATCGCACCTTTCCGGGTGGCACGGTCCTGCTGCGGTACGCAGCGAAACACGACTGATGTGCTGGCCGGAAGGCCCGCGGCGTTAGGCTCCAACAGCAGCGTTGCCGACTCGGTGACGTGTGTTCGTGCCCAGTTGGCGCGTGACCGTGGACGTCTTGAAAGGGCACACCGATGTGCGGAATCTTCGCTGCGATGACGCGCCGCGGCCTTGCGACCGAGCGGCGTGACGCCGCGCTCAAGCTGTTGGAGCACCGCGGGCCCGATGGCTGTGGCACCTGGACCTCGCGCGACGGGCAGTGGACGCTCGGACACACACGGTTGTCAATCATCGGTCTGCACAACGGGACTCAGCCGATGACAAGCCCGGATGGCGTGGTGCACCTGGTCGTCAACGGTGAGTTCTACGGTTACCGCGAGATTCGCGAGCGCCTTCGTGCCAACGGGTATTCGTTCTCCACCGCCAGCGACAGCGAGATCGCGCTGCACCTCTACGCCGAGCAGGGTATCCAGGCGGCGACGCAGCTGCGCGGCGAGTTCGCGGTGATCATCGCTGACGAACGGCAGCGCGCCATGTATGCGATCCGGGATCGGTTCGGCGTCAAACCGCTTTACTACGCGGCGGTGGACGGCGACGTGTACTTCGCGTCGGAGATCAAGGCGTTGCTGGCGTTGGGCGTGCCGGCCCGATGGGACCTCGAGGGTGCTACCGGAGGGTTCGGCAGATCCCACGAGAAGACCGAGTTCGCCGGAATCAGCACCGTGCCGCCGGGGTGTTATGCGATTGCGCGAGATGGCGTTGTCCGCATCTATGCGTACTGGGATTGGGAGATCCCGACGGCTGATCAGATGCGCGCAGACACACGAAGTGAAGCAGAGGTCGTCGCCGACTTCCGTCACGCGCTGCAGGACGCGGTGCGGGAGCGGCTGGTCGCCGATGTCGAGGTCGCGTCGTATCTCAGCGGTGGCATCGACTCGTGTGCCGTCCTGGGGCTGGCGCAGCAGGAACTGAACCGGCCCATTCGCGCGTTCACCCTCACCTTCGAGAATCCGCTTTACGACGAGGCCCGGGTCGCCGAAGAACAGGCCAAGCGGGTCGGTGCGACGTATCACCCGATTCCGATCACCGGGCGTGAGATCGCCGAGTCCTTCGCGGATGCGATCTGGCATGCCGAGACGCAGATGTTCAACGGCCACGGCGTGGCCAAGTATCTGCTGAGCCGTGCCGTCCGGGCCGCCGGCATCAAGGTGGTGTTCACCGGTGAGGGCGCCGACGAGATGCTGGGCGGGTATCCCTACTACCGCGTCGATGCGCTGAACGACGACAAGACATTGCGCGCCGACCAGAGATTGAAACTCCTCGATGAGATGCTCGGCGCCAATGCTGCAACGCGTGCGCTGATGATGCCCGAACAGGTGAGCAGCCCCGAGATGCAGGCGGTGGAGCGCAGACTCGGCTGGCTGCCGGCAACGCTGAATGTCGGTGCGGCGCAGACCAATAGCGTGGCGCCATTATTGCGCGACGACCTGCCGGACTGGGTCCGGGCGTACCAGCCGCTGGTGTCGTCGCTGGATCGGTTGCCGATTGCACAGCGCGTCACTGCACGCGATCACCTGAATCAGGTGCTGTACATCAACGCCAAAACGGTCCTGCCGAACTTCATCCTGAATTACCTGGCCGATCGGATGGAGATGGCGCACTCCATCGAAGGGCGGGTGCCGTTCCTGGACCACCGTGTCGCCGAGGCCGCGGCCCGCGTGCCAGTCAGCATGAAAATCAAGGGAATTCGCGAAAAGCATGTGCTGCGCGAAGCGGCGAAAGACGTGCTGATACCCGAGGTGTACGACCGACAGAAGCATCCGTTCACCACGCCGCCGACGCGCGACCCGAACGACCCGATGCTCGCTTTCTACCGGGATACTTTTGCTTCGAAAGCGGCGAAAGACCAGCCGATCTACGACATGAACAGAGTTTCCACGGCGCTCGATCAATTGCTCGAGTCGCCCGACGATCAGCGGATCGCAGTAGAAGGCGGCCTGCAGCGGGTGGCGAGCGTGATCGTGATGCAGCAGCTGTTTTCGATGACGTAAATCGCGTCTGTTGTCCGGGACCTACAGCTTGCTGGCCGTTCCCCACTCGCCGACTGAGCCGCCTCCCCCGGTTCCGGGCATGCCACCAGAGCCTGCGGAGGCTTTTGCCAGCGTGGTCGCCATGGCGTCGCCGCCCTCTCCGCCGCTACCTCCGTGACCAGGATTGCCCGTACCGCCGTAGCCGCCGTGGCCGCCGGTGGCGGTGCCGCTTCCCCAGTTCAAGGCGTAAGCGGCGTCGCCGCCGCGGCCGCCGGTAGGGCCGGTTCCACCCATGCCGCCGGCACCGCCGATCGCATAACCGCTTCCCCCGCCTGGGCCATAGTCGTAACCCATGAGCGAGCCGGGTCCCCCGTCACCGCCGTCTCCGCCGACGGTGGTCCCGGTGCCGCCCATCCCGCCTTGGCCGCCGACGGCGTTTCCGGATCCGCTGCCGGCCCGGATGTACGCGCTGCCTCCGTTGCCGCCGTCTCCGCCAACTCCGGCGATGCCGGTGCCACCTTTGCCGCCGATACCGCCGGTGATGTCGGTGCTATTCGTGCCGCTCGCTTCGGCCGAGACACTGCCGCCGTCGCCGCCGCGGCCACCGTTGGCACCCATGCCTCCGTCACCGCCGAGGCCGCCGGTGCCACCGTAGATGGAGCCACTGCCGCCGTTGCCGCCGCGGCCGCCGTCGCCCAGTTGTCCCGCGGCGCCGTCGTGGCCGAGCAGGGACAGGTGGGCGCCGCCGGGTCCGCCCATACCTCCGGTGCCGCCGTTGCCCCCGGTGCCCCCGGCAACCCCGGCGTTCGGGGCCGTGGCGCCGTAGCCTCCCCAGCCACCGGCACCTCCGGTGCCACCGGCACCGCCGTTGCCCCACAGCAATCCGCCGGTGCCGCCGGCCCCGCCCCGGCCACCGGTGCCGCCGATGCCTCCGTTGCGCGTGACGGTGTCGGCGCCCTGGATTCCGGTCGACCCGATTCCACCGGCCCCTCCGCGGCCGCCGTCGCCGAACAACCCGGCATCGCCGCCTCGCCCGCCGGTGCCAGCACCGGCAACTCCTGAGCCGCCGGCGCCGCCATTGCCGACCAACAATCCGCCTGCGCCACCGTTCTGACCGGTCCCGGCCGCGCCGTCGGCGCCGTTACCGATCAGCGGACGGCCCAGCAAAGCGTTGGTGGGCGCGTTGATCACGTTCAGCACGCCCTGCGCAAGGGCTTCCAGCGGGTTTACGCTGGCCGCCTCGGCCGCAGCGTAGGCAGTTCCTGCCCCGGACAGAGCGGCCGCGAACTGATCGTGGAATGTCGACAACCGGGCGCTGAGCGCCTGATACTCCTGCCCATAATCGGAGAACATGGCGGCGATTGCGGCGGAGACCTCGTCCCCGGCCGCACTGAGGACGGTGCTGGTCGAGACCGCCGCGGACGCATTCGCGGTTTGCAGAGACGATCCGATGCGCGCCATGTCCGCGGCCGCCGAGCCCACCCAATCCAGCACAGCAAATACGTACGACACTGCTGTTCTCCTACCGCGTATCGGCCCGGGACGGTGTCCGGGGTTACTTCGCCGACCTGGACGACGTCGAGATTTCGACCGTATCCAGGGGAATCGCGGTGGGATTGAGTAGTTGGCTACCTCAGTTTGTTCGAGCGGGACTGAGGTGCTGCGGGTGCGAGGTGGGTCGTCAAGCAAGCATCGGGTCGATCGCCGACCGGGGCACCAACACCTGCACCGCGTCGGGCAGCAGGGTGCCCTGGTCGAAGAAGAAGATCACCCCTTCGTTGACCACCGCGAAATTCTGGTAGTTGGCGGGGTCGTTCAACGCGGCTTGTGAGATCGGCAATGCCGGCGCCGGTGCGGTCGTGGCCGGTTGTCCCGGTTGCGCGGGCGGTGCGGGCGGTGCTTGCTGCTTCTGCAGTTCCGCTTGGACGACGGGCGCTACGACCCTCAGCGGATCGTCGACCCGCCACAACGGCGTATTTTTCTTGTCGTCCGGCTTGGCCGTGTAGAGGATTTCCTTGCGATAGGTCTGGTCGTAATTGAACGCCTTGAACGTGGTCCGCGGTTGTGCGCCCACGTTTTGGTACACCTTGAACACCACAGCCTGCGTGCCGCGCGGCGGAATTGCCGAGCTGTATTCCGACGGCTTGATCTTCAGCTCGGCGGGTTGGCCTTGGGGCGCGCCTTTGGCCGCGTTAATGAACGTCTCGCGGGTCTGGGAGATGTAGTCAGCAATCGGCTGCTGGTTGGGGTAATCGAGCGGGATGCTGATGTCGACGGTGTACGCGGGGTCGGTGACCTGGATCTCACACGAGCTGCCGGTGCTGTTGCCCTTGAGGTCGGCGCAGTAATCCTTTGGTGCGGCTACCGCGAGGGCAGGAGAACTGAAGATGGTGCCAGCCGTGACGAGTACGGCGACGTTGAACAGGCGCATATGTGAATCCCTCCGAGCAAACGCGGCAGCGCGCCGCGCATGCGACGTTAGCGTGAAGTGCTTGTGGGAGGTAAATCCGCCGGGGTTTGCGCTGGTTGGCGACGTGCGGGTGGAAGCTCGGGCGGGGCGTGCGGGTGGCGGCCCCGACATTTGTGCAGCGGGATCAGCTTGGTTGTCTTCGGGCAATGCGGATCTAGGTGCAATGCAGTCCACAGCGTGTCGCCCCTGGTTGCGCGAAGATTTTGCCGTTGACTTCGCGGATTCCAACCTGTCCCGCTGACGCGCCAGGCCAGGGGCGCGGACAGCTGCACCCCCGCCGTACTTGCCCACCGTTCCCGCCCTATCGGTTGACCGCGCCTTCTTCCCCGCGAGCCGAGTTCCGCTCTTTGCCCATGGGTCACGTCACCGAAAAAATGGGCCATTCCTCGGTGACAATACTGAGCTATAAAGTTGCCGAGTGAACATCAACGAGCTCCTTGTCGGTGTAGTGATAGCCCCCGTCCGGGCCGGCGTCAAAGTGGCCGACGCGGGACTCGCCGCTGCGACCATGGCGCTCGGGGCCGTGAAGCAATCGATGGGCGAGGACGGCCCGAAATCGGTAGACCCGATTACCGATCTACTACCAATACGCGGCGCACTCGTAGGCGCGAACCGAGTCGCCGAATTCACCGAAAAAGATAGGGCGATGGGGCGCGCTCTGGTCCGCGGCGGGCCGGCGGACAAGCTGATGCGTCCCGGGGGGGTGGTCGATTTGTTGACCGCGCCCGGCGGGTTACTCGATCGGACATCTGTCGGAGGTAGCGCCTCGCTGGAGCGGATCCTCGCGCCTGGCGGGCTCGTAGAACGGCTGCTCGCAGAGGACGGACCGATAGAGCGCATGCTCGCCGAGGACGGCATCATCGAGCGGATGTTTGCCGAGGACGGCATCGTCGACAAGCTGCTCGCCAAGAACGGACCGCTTGAACAACTCACCGAAGCCGCTGAAATCCTGAGCCGGCTACAGCCCGCCATGGATAGGATGACGCCCACCGCGGACACCCTTGAGTCTGCCGTCGATACCCTCAACAGGATGGTCAACTCGCTCAGTGGCATCACCGAGCGCATTCCCAGGCGGCGGTCGACGCGGCCGCCGGTGCGTTCCAAGCCCACCGTCGAGCAGGCTGCCCTCGAGGAGTGAGCTGACCGGCTTGGACAGGACGAGCAGATAACCGGAATCGGACAAACATCACGACCTCGGCCATACTCCGTCCCTTCATACGAAGGAGTGTGAGGGATCAGCCGAAACAACTGTCGAGCATCCGCCGAAATACTGTCACTTGGCACCCGAAGCAACAACGCACCGAACATCGCAGGTCAACCACAGTGTGGGGCGGGTGGGGCTCGAACCCACGACCAACGGATTATGAGTCGCTTTTCAACGGCGCTGTGACCTGCGCAAATGGAAAGCCGCGAGCCACCAAATTGGCTGCTAGACGGTGTTTTAGGTGTCGCCCGGTACGGGTCGAGTACGAGCGCGGTACGGCTACAAATCGCCCCCAGTCGCCGGGGTGAGGCCGGGGTAGACCGCCGAGACTAAGGCTCGTTGCGACTGCCAACGGTGCCAAAACCGTGAGGACCCTGTCGGGGGTAGGACCTACACTGGTAACCCGAACGTTTGTGCTATCGGCCCAGGGAAAGGAACGCATCGACATGGCGGCCAACCGCAAGGCGACGGTGCAGTCACCCGATGGACCAAACCCTGTAGGCGCGCCGCGCCTTCATCGCTTAATAGATGCTTCGAGCAGTCGGCAGTTTACGAACGGCCTCTACGACGATGCCGTTTTCAACGCTTTCAAGGCCGTCGAAGACCGCGTAAAGCGGCTATCGGGCAAGTCGGAAATCGGTAAGCGGTTAATGACCTATGTGTTCAACGAAAATGCGCCAACGCTCGACGTTACCTCGCCCAACGCCGACAAAGATCAAAAGGCGGACGAGCGAGAGGGATACAAATTCTTGTTCATGGGCGCGGCGCAAGGACTTCGAAATCCGCGGGGGCACGGGGGTCATCTCGACACTCCGGAGGACGAAGCCGCTGAGATGCTCGCCGTTGCGAGCCTGCTGATGCGAGTCCTGGATCGGGCAGAGGAACAACTAGTCCTTCAACCCTCCGAGCCGGACGATAGCGGGGAGTGGGATGAGGATGGCGGTGGTGGTGATGGCAAGCCAGGTTCCCTCGATCTAATCGCGGCGACCGAAGACGGGTTACCGGAGCTGAATGCGACGATCAACGCGATGGCAGTCTGCCTCGAACAGTTCGGAGAAATCACCGATTCGTATGCACCGAAGGTTGCTGCCGCTGGAAATTTGCCGACCATGTCTGCACGCTTAGCAGTCGTGCAAACGTTCGCAAATGAGCTCAAGCCTCCAGCACAGAAGTTCCGAAAGTTGGCGGCGGACTACGTTGGTCAGGTGGTTGACCTGAACGGCGGGATTGATGCGCTCATTAACCTGCAACCTTACGAGGACATGTCGATAGACGGTCAGAAAGAGTTTCTAATACTGGCCGAGGCGATCCGGGAGATGCGCGACGCAAGCATCGGAGCGGTCGGCGCGGCAACCACGATGAGTCAAGAATTCCAGGACCTGGCAAAACTCAGCAGGGCTTTAAAGACGCCATCTGCAGACCTTCGAGAGGGGGTCCGGCAGATGCAGAGCGTCCAGCACTACTATGACGAATGGGTCGAAGGTTTCAGGGAAATTGGTGTGTTGGGTGACAATTCGGCCTAGTTCGCCTGCCGACCAAATAACGGCACCACGTTCCTCGGTAGGTCGGCTTGCGTTGCCGGGGCGGTTGGTTCGGGGAGCGGATTAATTGCACCGCCGTCAGTCTCGGGGATGAAGTCGCCGTAGACATCCAACGTGAGCGTGAAAGTGCTGTGTCCCAACCACTTCGACGCCTGCATAAAGTGAACGCCCGCCGACAACCACAGGGTCGCCGCCGTGTGCCGGAGGTCGTGCACACGGATGCCGAGCACGGCAGGGTTATCGGCTGTTGCGGGGTGACTCGCAGGCAGCCCTACCGCCTCCAGGGCAGGCCGGAACAGGTTCTTGTAGAAGGCTCCGGTGTCGACCGACTCCGAGTAGTCGAGCGGAGCGACCGCACGGCAACCCCGCCTGCGTGCCCCGCCGAGTGCGCGGTTGGGCCATAGTGGCGCGGTCGGCTCGTCGGCACGTTCGTGGTCGTCCGCCAGGTAGTCGGCCATCCGGCCCGCCAACCATCCTGGCAGCGGTACCGTGCGAGCGCTGGTCGCGCTCTTGAGCTTGTCTTCGACCCACTGGCCGCCTGAGCGCTTCTTGGAACGGCGCACGCAGATTTCGGCGCTGGCGCCGTTGATGCCTGGCTTCAACACCAAGTCCCGTATTTCGCAGCCCGCCAGTTCCTCAGCGCGCAGTCCCGTGTACGCGGCGAACAACGTGAACAACTCGTACACCGGGTATCGCTCCCCGATGCTCTTCGCCACGGCTGCAACCTGTTCCGCCGTCAGCGGGTGATGCCGCTTGTTTCGCCGTGCGGCGCTCTTGCCCCTGAAGTCCACACCCTCAATGGGATTTGACACCAACGCGTGCCTACGGCGGGCGTAGGCGAACACATGGCTGAACACTGACCAGTGGTGCTTAAGCGTCGCCGGGCTCATCCCCCGCGCAACCAACTCCGCGAGGTACGTTTCACAGTCGGTGGTCGTGATCGACGCGATGGGCCGCGCACCGAACGCCGGTAGCGCGTACACCGCCAGTCGCCGCCCGTAGCCGTCCACCGTCTCAGCACGCAGCTTGTCGCTGGCAGCGGCCTTGGTCCGCTGCGATGCTAGCCACGCAGCAGCGTAGTAGCCGAAGGTCTCCTTGCCGGCCTTTCGTTGGTCGCCCAGCGTCGCCGTACCCGTCGTATGCTTCGCGTTGTTGAGTTCGTCGCGGCGAGCTTCCGCCGTCTCTCGGGTCGGGTAGCTCTCCTGCCGTGACCGCATCTTGCCCGTGGGCAGGCCTGTAGTTGCGTCCGTTGCTGGTTCGCGCCAGACCACCTCGTACCGCTTTACCGGCTTGCCCTTGCGCTTCTGCTTCGTGTCGTAGCTGCGTATGTACGCCATGTCATGACTCCTGTTCGGGTGGTTGAGTTTTGGCGCGCGCGTGGTTGAGGCCGCGGACAATTTGACTGATGGCGTTCTTGCTGACGCTATAGATGTAGGCCAGGTCCGCCTGGGTCCACCGGCCCGTCGCATAGTCCGCGCGGATCGCGTCGGCGTCGGCGTCGGTGAGCCGGTTGGCGTACTTGCTTTTCGCCGCCGGTTCCGAGGTTGCCGCTGGCGCGCTCGCGAGTTGCGCGGGCTTTACCGCCGCCGTGTACCGAGGCCGGGGCAGCACGTCGCTCGCGGCGATGTAGGGCCTGCCGTCGGGCGCACGGCGCACGAGTGGCCGCCGCTGAAAGGTCATGCGGTCTCCGCCAATTCGTCACGCCGGAAGTAGGCCGTGTGGCAGCGTGCGCCCGGGTGGCCTTCGCAGAACCGCACCACGTACACGAGCCCGTCGCGGTCGCCCGTGACCCGCTGGACCGTGCCGACCTCGCCGGTATAGGGCGGATCGTTTGGCTTCGTGATGAGCACGCGCGTCTGTGGGTGAAGGGTCACGATGCGTCCTCCAGCTCCCGCCGCGTCTCGCGGGCGAGGATGTCGCGGACTGTCGTCTGGTGCCAACGGATGCCGCCGCGTGGGGTGGGCACGCCTGCCTCAGTGAGACGGCGCGCGATTGCATAGGCGCTCAACAACTCTCGCGTATGCATTATGGCGATTCGCTCGGCCAACTTCGCATCCACGGCTACTGGCCGACCAATGGCCTTGCCGCTTTTGGTGCCCTGTCTGCGGGCCTTGGCGAGCCCTTCTTTGGTGCGGGCACTGATCTTTCGTTTCTCTTCGGCGGCGACCGCAATCCGCACATCGGCGGTGAGTCGCTGGTCGTGGTTCCCGCTGTCCGCGCCTTCGCAGTCGAGCAACCGCCAACCATTCTGCTCGGCGCGCTTGAACAGCTTGGCCCCGTCCAACTGGTCGCGGGTCGCCCGGTCCAACGCGCGGACCAGGAGTGCGTCGGCGATGCCCGCTTCCAAGGCGGCGATGGCAGTTGCCCTGCCGTACATGCGATCTGATGCGCCGCCGCTCACGACATCGCTCGTAATCGTCAACAGCTCATAGCCTCGCACTGAGCAAAACTGTTGGAGCGCTTGGGTTTGCGCACCCAGCCCGTGCCCATTCTCGCCCTGCTTGGCGGTGCTGACCCGCACGTAGCCAATCACCCGCAGCGCCTTGCCCGTTTCGGTCACGGGCTCCCTCCTGTTCATTCGGTAATCGTCGAACCGGTCGGTTCGGCGTTTACGCTACGCCAGCTAGCACACTTCGTCTGCCTGTGTGACAACGGTTTTGGGTTATCTGGCTAATGCCCGCGCCGTATCGGCACGACCTTGGCGCGCCGGTTGGTGTCGTTTATATCAGCGTTCGCTTCCTCTAGGGTCACGAGCGCGGTGCTAGATGGGCCGGTAGGGTGCGCGGACGCCGGGGGCGGGCTCCCGGCCCCGCCGGCACCCTCGCATGTGCCGTCGTCCACCGGAGCGGCCCGCGCGGGGTCGTCGGCGGGGTCGACCACCTCGGCGTCGAGGATGCCTATGTCGTCGGCGGGGGCCAGTGCCGCCGGGGCGAGCGGCAACGGCTCCCCGCGCTTCATCGCGTCGTGCTGCGCCTTGGTCAGGCGAGCGACCTCGACGGTGGAGTGTTCGATAACGTCTTCCCAAGGTTGGCGCTGTTTTGGGCCAAGTTCCAATGTTGTAGTGGGTCTGCCGAGAACGCGGTCGATCAGACTGTTGCTCGCTTGCAGCCGAACCTGTTCGCTCTCAGCAGCATCCGCCAATCGCTGGACGTTAGAGCGGTTGTGGTTGGCGGCGAGGGCCATGTTCTCGCGCGCTTTCGCGATCACCTGTGGAGCCGAGCCGCCGTGGTATCGGCAAACGACTCCGCCGCGTATCGCCCATCGTCGGCACTGCTCGCCCGATTTCTTATGCGCAACGCACCGCCTCGTCGGATCGCCCCGCTTCCAGGGCCGTTCGATAGGTTCGCTGTTCGTAGGGTCGGTCATGTTGTCTCCTTTGCAATTTCATCGTTGTCCCGGCCGCCAACTCGCCTCTGGTGGCGCTGGTAACCCGGCCCGTGGGTTTCGTCGGGGTCGCGTGGGATGCCCACGGCGGGTGCGCTTTTGGGGCGACCACCAATACGGCGGGTCGACCGGCGTAAAGACTGTGCTCATCGGCCCCATTCCGCGCGGTGCATCGGGCAAACGCTTTCGTCGCCAATGTCTTCTGAGCCGACCGACCAACCGCACTCACGCGCCACACATCGACCGTCACCATTGGATCTGCCGACAGTCAGCGTGTTACCGCAGTCCTGCTTAATGCACACAAAAGTATTGTTGCGCTTCACTTCTGGCGCGTATGCGATGACTTCCCGCCAATGTTGCGGGGTGACTGCGAGGCCTTCTACTTTCGGCGTCGAATGTGGCGGGCCATGAACGCCGCGCTCGACATCCACTAACACCCGGTGGATCTCACGCTTCGCGGCCTCGTAGTCGCCGCCGTTGATGTGGGCCCAAACACTCGCCAGACCTAATGGCCACCACGCACGGACAGTCTCGGCTACGTGTATCAGCCGGTACCACTCCAAAGGCTCGGGCGGCCTCCAATTTGCGTCCATTTTCTGCATTCCTCCTTGGTGTTTCAGATAGTTACGGTTCTCCGATCCAAAATCGCCGTTCGACTCCTTCAGGCGGGGACGCGGGGACGCGCGTCCCCGGCTGCGCCGCGGAACCCGCCGCCTCGCGCGTACCCCGCGATTCTTCTTTTTCCGACGACCAGGGGTTTTAGGTTCGCCGTTTTCGTGGCGTCGAACGCCAGGCGGGGACCATCGTCCCCGCGTCCCCGTCTCGCGCGGGTTCATCGACCCTCCCTCAAATGCGCCACCTCGCCCGCGTTTCCGTGGTGCTCAATCGCCCTTAACGCCACATCTCCGACGCTCACCAGAAGGTCTAGCGCGGGACGCACAACGCTGCGATCTTGACTTCGGAACCTCTTGCTCAACCGATTGAATGGTTGGTCGTTCTCCACGCGCAGCTTCTCGCGGATGCCTTCGGCCAGACGTGCGATCTTCCGGTCGCGCAGCACGTCCTCTTTCACGACCTCACGCACGGCATCACTTCGCCCACGCGCTTCGGCAACCTTGGTCTCGTTCGAGCGCATCGCCGCCAGCACAGTCGCCCGCGTCGAATTCGACACCGCGAGCACAGTTCCCGCGAGTTTCCAGTCGTCCTCGTTGATTTCGTCGGTGCGACCGTTGAGCCACATGAGCCCCGCCGCGACCTTCAACCGCGCCAGCATCGCGTGCGAGTCCAGCGGATTGATGCTCATGTCGCCGCGCCGCTTCGCCAAGTGCTCCGCGCGAATCTCCTCCACCACGCTCGGCGGCAGATCCAGAACGTGAAAGGCGCTCCGCTGGGCAGGCTCGTCCAGCCGAAAGCCATCGCGCACGACCGCGAACTTCAAACGCGGCTGCTCACCTTGATCATCTTCGGCGGGTTCATCATGTTCGGCGGGTTCGGCAAATTCGTCGTCTCTGATCCCATCCGCCGACGAGTTCTCAGCGGGTCTGGCCGTCGGCCACGCGGGCAACGAAAAGGGCTCGGGTGCTTCGACCAAGTCATCAGTCGCATCAGGGTCCGTCGTGGGCAGCCAAAGAAACCGTTGCGGCGTGCCGCCGTCCGCGTCACTCAACAGTGATGCTCCTCGGCCCGGTTGCACACCGACGACCATCGTCATCCGGTAGCGGTGTGCCATGATCGCGACCGCCTTCTCAGCGTCGGCATACCCGAAGCCCAACCGCTCCCCCATCCACGCCTTGCGGAGTTCGGGGATCAACGTCGCCCCGTTCCGGCCCGCGAGCGCGTTGAGGGTGTCGACTTCTGCGATGGTGAAGAGGACGGCGTTGCGGACGTTGACCTGTTCCGGCGGTTGGCCTTTACCGGGGCGACGCTTATACGCATACTGCTTCAGCAGGCCCTCGCCGCTCCCCGGCGTCGCCTCCCACACATTCGTCGCCATGTCCAGAAATGCCTCGGCGACGGCCTCGGATGCTCCCTTGCCATAACCCGACGGGGCCACCAGTGCGACAAACAGATTGAAGCTCGCGTGGTCTCCCACCGTCGGCGGCAGGACCACATTCGGCGGCATCGTCGCGATCACCCGCGCCAAGACGGCGCCCAGCGTCGACCACGGCCCCGTCAACCGCGATCGGGCAAATTGCTGCAGCCGTGTGAGTTCCGGCCGCGCCGCCCAGAACGCCGTCAAATCGTCAACGGTCACGCCGGTATCACCCTGGGTGTCTAGCCGTGCCGCCCAACCGTCGCAGTCGAACTTGCGAGGGTCGACTGCGCACGAATCGTCGGGCACGTAGTCCCGGTAGGCGGGTTGGATCTTGTCGAGCGCTCCGGCGATGCTGCGGCCCATCTCCGCGCTCAGCGTCTCCACGTCGCGCTTCCCCGCCGCAGCGGGCCAACCGGCTGCTGTGACCTCATCGAGCGCGGCTTCGACGCCCGCGTGACCCTCGGCGGCCAACTTCAGTAGTCGCCAGTGGGCTTGTGTCAGCACATCGTGACTACTCGAACTGGTTTCGATTCCCGCTACCAACTCATCGGCGGCGGCTCGCATCACCGAGCACATCTCGTCGCCGTAACCGGGACGTGCCTCCAACCACTCCCACAACTCGCCGTCGGTCAGCCCGCTGATCGGGTCATCGCTTTCGCCCATCCCGCCGTGCGTGAGATGGGTGAACCACGCCTCCGGCAATACCGCTATCCGGTCCACACTCGGCATCCCGTCCTCGAACCGTTCCAACGAGTCCGGTCCCGCGTCCGCGAACTTCGACGGGGCACCCCAACCCCACTCGTACATGGCCGGCTGGCCGCCGACGCCCGGCGCATCCGGGTTGGTGCTGGGGTGAACCACCATGTACCGGTGGCGCTTCTGGATCACCTCAATCGAGTCAGCGGCTTTTCCGGCGAACCGATATCCCTGCGGCACCAAGTAGACGGCGATGCTGCTGCCGGTGCCGAATCTGGCCCCGCTCAACACGGTCGCGGGCAATTGGCCTAGCTGCAGTTCCAACTCGCACAACTGCTCCGCGCCGCGCTTCTCGCAGTCACCTTTGGAGTAGTTGTCGACGTCGATGCCGACCAGTTCCCACCCGTCGACATTGTTACCCGCGTAGATCGGCGTCCGATCGTCCCGATTGTTCAAGAACTCGCGCGGCACCTCCGCCAGGCGCAGCGCAATATTGCCGCGCGGTCGCTGACCGACCCATTCGGCAACCTGGTCGTCGGTTGGGTGGGGTCTGCCCCCTCCTGTGAAACCCGCTGGCGGTGAGGCCTTCTGGCCGTTGGGAAGCGGCAGTGTCCCGAGAAGTCCACGTGCACGGTACTTCTCGGCAGCACCTCCAAAAGGGCGCTCGGCGGGTATAGTCACTATCGCTCCTGTTCTTCGTCGTCAGGTGTTGAAGTCGCCGCTAGTCACCCGCCAGATCGGCTAGCGGCATTCAACGTTTATTGGCTTGCGGCGGCAGTTTTCGGCACGCGATACGCACCGGCCTGCTTGCGCGACTTGATCCAGTCCCAGCCATCCTGTCTCGAATACAGGTTGGAATTGCCGAGCCGCGTCGGCTCAATCTCACGACGCAGGACAGCATGCTTGACAGCGCGACGAGTAACGGGAATTCCCTCGTCATAGTGAAGCCATTCCCAGAGCTCTTGCTCGGTCATGGTCGGCTTTTCGAACTCTTCCATGGACGCATCCCAACGACGACAATCAATGGTTTGGTTTGAGCGCCCACGTCCAATCCCCGGTTTAAATAGAAGCGCGGCTTCCGGGGGGCGGGTCGGACCTCACGGCCCTACACGATTAGGGAGCTTACCCGAACTTCCGCCGTCGCGCCGACGCATTTACGACGCACTTCTTACGACAATTTCGTTGCGCCGCAAATAGTTCGGTGGCAACCGAACCAAAACCTTTAGACAACCTATGGACCAAATGCCTTTCTGACCACGCGCCTGCTTGGTGGGTCAGACCGGGCCAAAAGTCCACGCAACAAATTCTCGGCGCACCTACACCCAGGCGGCAGGGTTCACGTGGGGCTCAGGGTTAGGCATGATCACCGATCGACGAGGTAGGTCGGCGCGAGCGTTGATGATGGCGGTCTTGTAGTTGTTGGCGGCGATCTTGCCGGCCAGGGCCTCACACTCCCGGCAGCAACGGAACAGCAGGACCAGCGTGCCCCGCGTAGCCGGCATCGCTCGGGTCGGCCCAGCGCACGCCTTCGCCAACCGCACCGAGCACGCCCGGTCACAGTCGCCGGTGCAGCCGTGGTTCGCGCAGTCGAAGTAGTCGGGCAGGCGGTTACCGTACATGCGCACGAAGTAGCCGACCGGCCTGCCTTCGCGGTTGAGGTTATCGAGCCAGCGGTCCCGGATCACCTCAACGTGGTTCGTTCCGACAGCCCACACACGGACAACACCTTGCTCATGCGAGGCTTGAGGGTCCCAATCGTCGTCATGGGCGTCGGCGTGCAGGTCGCCGCCCTCGCCGAACCGGGCATAGAACTCTGCGACTGCCTCGTCGGCTCGCTGGGCCAGGGCCGGTACCCGCGCCGGATCGAATAGGACCGCTGCAACCTTCGCCGCTTCTGGCCAAGCCCGCTGCGCCAAGTCCTCGGCCCGGTTGATCGCGCGGACCTGCGTGCTGACGCGGGGGTCCATCGGGTGCAGGTTGTCCTCTGGTTGCCAGCGGAACGCATCGCCGATCATGATGTCGCCTCGTCAGATAGCCGCATGATCCAGTCGAACAGGCTTTGCGTTGAGAAGAAGAGCGCTCCAGACATCGTACAGGGAACCTCGCCTTTGGCGACAGCGGTCCGCACGTAGTTCAACCGCACCGGCACCCCGAGCACGTCGTTGAGCCACCGGTGCGCAGCGGCGCGGCCCCGGATCGTCGGCACATCCGACAAGACCACGCCGGGCGGTGGTTCATGGGTTAGTGGTATCAATCTAGCCATTGCAGCATCTCTCTAATCAGTTTACTGGCAGCATATTTCGCCGTACGACCGATTTTAGTCTTTAGTCGACTCGATCCGCCAAGCTTTAGATTCTGCTTAACCACGAGCCGCCGCGATTATGCCAGCGCATCCCTAATTGTTTCTCCAACAAAGGCTTTCCTCCGTACCCTCGCCGGTAAGTGCGAGCACAGGAGGCAAGGCAATATGGGCACGAAGCAGCTTTTCCGCATATGGGGCGGCGCTGGCGGTAAAGGCGGAATCAGCACGAGCGGCGACGTGCTCGTCAACAAGACAGCCGACGGCGTAGACCTGAATGAAATCTGGGCGGAGATTCAAGATGTGTTGCGGCTCTGGAACACCGAGCGCAAGCAGATCACCGACCTATTGACGTTCCGCACGGTCCATGTTGCGGACGTCGTTCCGCAGAGTTGGACCACAGACAAATTCGAGCTCGCGACTGAAATAGGCTTGCCACGTGCCATTAGGCCGCCCGCCGATTATTTGAGACTCGGATACCCATTCCACGACCACGATTTGCGAACCTCGTTCACTTGGAAATTCTTGAGAAATGCCACGGCCGAGCAGGTTACTGCCCATGTGACCCGCGCCCTCGAAGCAGACGTGTCGCTGTGCACCAACAGCGTCATGAATCGAATTTTCAACCCCCAGACACGCGTAAACGACTGGGGAAACACCGTGTACGGCTTGTGGAACGCTGACTCGATGATCCCACCGCCGTTTATGGGGAAAACCTTCGCAGGCGATCACACCCATTTTTTGGCCTCAGCCTCAACAACTCTCGACAGCACACACATCGAAGCGTTGATTAATCACGTGACTGAGCACGGCTACGGGCGGCGTTACGGCACAACGATGTTGATCTTGCTCAACGATGTGGACTTTGAGCTCTCGCGGATCTCCGCGTGGCGCGCCGGGGAGCAATACCGCACCAGCGGGCCGGAACCGAAGTGGGACTTCATTCCGAGCACGCTGATGCCGGCATGGATCAGTGACGAAACTGTGCACGGCAGCGTCCCCGAACCCAAATTCAACAACTTGGACGTGTGGGGCAGCTACGGCAATGCCCTGGTCATCAAAAGCCTGTACGTTCCAGCGGGTTACGTGGCGGTCATTGCGACCGGCGGACCCAACAGCACCCTCAACCCAGTCGGATTTCGGGAACATGTCGACCCGGATTATCAAGGGTTACTTCATATTCCGGGTCGCGGCCCGTATCCGCTGCAAGATTCCTTTTACATCCGGTCATTCGGCGTCGGCGTTCGCCACCGGGCCGCAGCGGTCGTCGCGCAGATCACCGCCAGCAGTTCCTACACCCCGCCGACCTTCGATTTGCCGTAGGGACTGCGCCGTGAGCCAATACATTCGCAACCCTGAGCCCTACCGGGACCCACCGCCCTACCCACCGCTGAATCAACGCCGGTCACAAGACCCACTGCTGCTCGCCCGTGACCAAGGCGGCGACCTCAGTAGTGAGTTCGGGTTCGGGCCGGGACCGGTCGCCCCGCATCTCAACGGCCGGCCACCGTCAGAGGGTGGGATCTACCGGCCTAGGGCTCCACGCGTCGACCCACCGCCCAGCGGCGTCGGCGCTCCCCGACCACACCCGCGCTCGCGCACCGAGGCACGCGGCTACCCCGGCGACCGGGTAGCGCGGTAAGCGGGAGCCCGAATGACCACCCGCATGTGCCTACGGCCAAACGAGGCCGTACGGCGGCACACCCCCTAGTCGGCCCGGTCGCGGGCGGGACGTCCTTCCGGCCCGCGACCGGCTGCCCCACCCGAGAGGACCACGACGATGGCCACGAAGAAGCAATCCGCCGCCCGCGCGAAGTTCGCCAAGCAGGCCCGCGCCAAGGGTGCAACGAAGGTCGGCCGCCGGGCGAAGAGCAAGGCTGCGCCCAAGAAGAAGCGCGGCCGGTAGTTGTGCACGGCGTGCACAAGAACCCCGTCAGTAGAAGTACACGGTCTGCTTCTCTTGGCGTGGTGTGTTCCCTTCGATCCATCGCATTGTGATGTTGGCTTGCCTGGGCGATTGCCAGAACAAAATCAACGGCCACTGCGCTTCCGACAGCGGAAGCAGGTTCACGGGCTCGCCGTCATAGTCGAGGAGATATGGATCGCTGCCATCGCCCCGGGCACCCTCGACCTCCAACACGAGCTGATCTGCGCCTACGGCTGCACTCTTGTTCTCGGCCACCAGCTGTTTGTTTCCCTTGTCGTATGTCAGCCGAGGCATGGCGTGCTCCTCCGGGGCTGAGATGGGCAGCGGTGTTACCCCGAGGTCCATCTGAGTGAGGTCGTGCTCAATGGCTTCGCGGACCTGGTGGCCGAGGTCGATTGGGTCGGCGTACACGCCCAACAACCCTTTCGATTCCATCTCCTTGCGAAACTTGTTAAGCCGCGCAAGCTCTTTGGGGTCGGTGTTTCGGCTTATCGGCTCGTCCGAAAAGTAGACATGCACGGGCTTGCCAGCCTCGGTGGTCCGCTCGATCTCATGCGCGGTGCCGCTCACCGCATCCTCGGTCGCCTGGCCCAGGCGGCTATCGAACACGGCGATGACGATGTCGGCGCTGTCCACCAGTTGGGAGTCGATGACGCTCTGTGCGCCCGTGGCGTTGACCAGCGGCACAGCGTCCGATTTCCAATGACGCGGAAGCAGGATCACGCCTACCGTTTCGGCGCGCCGCCCGTTCCAGCTGTGGATGCTCTTCGTGATCGCATCGACCTCTTCGCCGGTATCTCCCGGCGTGGCGATCAACACCTTCAGTACAGTTGCAGGGAACAATCTGATCAGTTTCCTTCTGATGTTCGGTTGAGCGTGGGTAGTGCGTGCAGGCGCTACCGGACTCGATCACATGTTCGATCGGGTCGATCCCAGTATGACTCCGCCCACCGACAACTCCCTGCTGCGACACGCCGGTCGCGTCCCAGATTCTGGCGCAAAATCTGCTTTGATAGATGACCCCGTGTGACGCGAGTGGCTCACGAGGCCAGTGTGGCTACTGACGCACGAAGTGCCTCGCCCGGGGCGTGCTTTTCACCTCCGCGCCGGGGTGACGCCGGGGTGAAGTACCCGCGTGTGTTCGCTGGTATGCGTCTAGCAGGTCTTTTGCGGTGGGGCGGGTGGGGCTCGAACCCACGACCAACGGATTATGAGTCCGCGGCTCTAACCGACTGAGCTACCGCCCCTGCGAAGCACGACCACCCTAGCGCGGCAACAGCCCCCACCAAGCAACAGCCAGTCACTCCAGAGGCCGCAGCCGGAACACCCGAATCTCCCGCGGCGCCGCCTTCTCCCGGTACGCCTCGTACCCGGCGTAGAAGTCCACCGCGGTCTCCCACGCGGCTTCCCGCTCGGCACCCGTCAGCAACTCAGCGCGATACCGCCGCGGCGGCCCCTTGTACTCGACCGTGCACTCGGGATTCGCCTTCAGATTGGCACTCCACCCCGGATGCTTCGGTCCGCCATAGTTCGAGCCGATCGCCAGCAGGCCGTCCGCATCCTCGACCAGCACCAGCGGCGTCGCCCGCCGCTGCCCGGTCTTGGCGCCAACAGAAACCACTAGCCCCGCCCGGTCCAACCCCGCCGAGCTCAGCCGGCCGTTGGTCCGGGGAATCAGCACCTTGTCGATATGCGGCGCCAGATGCACCGCGAGCTGATAACCCACAGCACTCATCGCCAGGCGCTCGCCGAGCGCCTCATGGAAGCGCAACCGCCGCCCGCGAACCCGACTCTCTCGCCGAAAAGACACGGCTAGACCGTACCCAGGAACGCCGCCATCAACCTTGCTCCTTCTTCGCACGCTCGCGCCGCGCTTCCCACGTGTGCTGCGGATATTCGTCCTGCACATGGGTATCGCGGTGCTCGCCAGGACACATCCACTGCCGGTCCATCCGGTCGCCGTTACCGGATACATCGATGACCTGATACTCGGCGTCGGCACGGCACCGCAGGCAATAGCTGTGCCCGGTTTCCAGGATCTCCCCGATCACCCCACGCTCCCATCAGTAGACATAGACAACCGCCCCATTTCCACCGTTGCACACCACCAGCGACCCGTTCGCCGCACACGTCATCGTGTAGCGCTGGCCGGTCACCGGGCTGACCGCCTCGACCTGCCTGGGAGCCGAACCGGCAGGACCACCCGCGCCATACGCCGCCCGCACCGCCTCGGCGAACGGACACGTGGTGTCACCGGACCCGACCGCGGAGTGCGCGAACCCGCCGGCCGGCCCGGACGTCGACGGGCACGCCGTCGCCCCGGGCGGCAACGCAACCGGCGAAGGCGAAGCCCCCTCATCCAGCGTCCACCGCCCACATCCCTGCGTCCGGAACCCCGCGTCCGTCGGCGCGATCTTCACCGTTTGCGGCAGAATTCCCGCACCGTTGACGATGATGTCGGCGGTCTGTCCCCCGAACCCGCGCAGCCGCTCCCAATAGCAGGACTCGCCACCCGGCGACCGATACGTCCCGGCCTGCAGATCGACGCCCATCCGGAAGGTGCCGTCCCCCGGCAGACTGCGACCGGCGGGCGTCGTCGTCGTGGTCGTCGAAGACGTCGACGTGCCCGACGACGACGGCGGGATCGACACCGTCGTGCCCGGATAGATCGGCTCGAGATGAGACGTCGCGGTGTCGTGCGGCGCAACTGGAGGCCGGGCCGACGTGCCCCCGCCGGAACAGCCGCTCACCACGCATACCAGCGCCAGCGCGAAAACCGTCCGCCTCACCACGATCTCAGCTGAACACCGTTTGGCCATCAACATCGATCAGGTACCGCTCGGTGCCGGACTCCACCCGCGCCGCGTCCGCGCCCAACGACACCGCAATCTTGTTGCTCGAGTTGCGCATGATGTCGAAGGTCAACTCCACAGCCTCGGCCTCGCTAAACCAAGAGCGCACCTCGGCGGCATCGTCGACGGCGAGGTGCGCAGGGGTCCAAATTAACGCATCCGTATAGCGCAGCGCTGCTTTTGTGCGTGCGTCCAGCACCGCGGACTTCTCGAACCGCGCAAGCTCGTCGTACAGCGTCTCCGAACCGCCGGCATCCAGGGCGTTGCCCTCGCGCAACGACTTGCACAGCCGGCAGTTGTGCGCACCAGCCACCCGCAACCGCACCAGCTCCGAAGTCACCGGATCCAGCGCCCGCAGCCGCGCCACCGCCGGCGCGAACTCGCCCAGCAACACCGCGGACGGGTCGCTGTCGTGGTCCCACACCACCGGCTGACCGACCCAGCCCAGATACTCCGACCCGACGTCCAACGCTTCCAACCCGGCCCGCACCCGCGGCACGAAGTCGGCAATGAAGATCGAGACAACGGTTCGAAAAGCCCTGTCCCCCAGGTTCTTCAGCAACTGCGAGCGTTGTTCAACGGTGATCACCGAGACGTCGACGCTGAATTGCTCGGCGAACGCCGCGACCACCGCGTCCGCCTCGGAGACTCCGTCATCATCCGGGCCCGACGGCAGCGGCGGCAAACCCAACGCCTGCGCGCACACCCGTCGCACCATCCCGGCCAGGCGCCCGTCCCCGGCCGACAGCGCGACGAACCGCGCCAAAAAGTCAGCATCCAGGCCGGTCATAGCCCAACGCTACTGCGCCCGACTCACCGACGACATATGAAAGTCCGGGATCCGCAACGACGGCATCGCCGCCCGCGTCGCCCAGTCACCCCATTCCCGCGGCAACGTCTTCTCGCTGACCCCGGCCTCGGTCGCGCGCCGCAACAGGTCCAGCGGGCTCTCGTTGAACCGGAAATTGTTGACCGCGCCGGTCACCTCGCCGTCCTCGATCAGATACACCCCGTCCCGGGTCAGGCCCGTCAACAGCAACAACGTCGGGTCGACCTCGCGGATATACCACAGCGTGGTCAGCAGCAACCCGCGCTCGGTGGACGCGATCATGTCGGCCAACTCGTTGGTGCCACCGGTCATGACCAGGTTGTCGGCGGCCACCGCCACCGGGGCGTCGTAGCGGGCGGCGGTCGCCCGCGGATAGGCCAGCGCGTTGATCACGCCGTCGCGAATCCAGTCGACCTGCCCGATCTCCATGCCGTTGTCGAACACCGACGCTGTCTCCGAGGAACTGCTCACCGCCACGAACGGCGTGCACACCAGGCCCGGGGCCATCGGATCGGAGAACAACGTCAGCGGCAGCGAGGTGAGCCGCTCCCCCACCCGCGTCCCACCGCCGGGCGCCGACAACGCGGTGCGCCCTTCCTGCGCGCCACGCCCGGCCATCGTCCAGGCCAGATAGATCATCATGTCGGCCACCGTCGACGGCGGCATCAACGTCTCGTACCGGCCGGCGGGCAGCTCCACGGTTCGCGACGACCAATCCAGCCGCGTCGACAGATCGGACAGTAGCGAATCAATAGGCACGTCAACGAAATCCGGGGTTCCGACGCCCGCCCAGGCGCTGGCATCGCCCCGCTTGGCGTTGAGTTCGATCGCCCCGGTCGGCAGCGTGTAGCGCCGCCGCAGTCCCGTCGAGGACGCCAGGAACGTCGTCGAAAGACTGTGGTGCGCATAGCCGTACAGCTTGTCGCGGCCCCGGAACACCTTGCTCAACGGGCCGGCGATCCCGGTGAACACCCCCACCCCGGTGCCGGGCACCGGCGCATCCCAATCCGCGGGTTCCCCGGTGTCGGCGAGCAGCGGCGCGGCGTCCCCGGCCTCCGGCGCCGAACGCGCGGCGTCCTGCGAGGACACCACCAGCCCGGGCAGCACCGACGGGTCCGCCTCCCCGGAGACCACGGAGCCGACGTAGGCGCTGTCTCCTTTGCGCACAATCGAAATCACCGTCACGCTGCGCTGAACGGCGACGCCGTTGGTGGTCATCGTGTTATTCGCCCAGCGCAGGTTTGCCTCGACCTTGTCGGTCACCAACACCATGGTCTCGTCGGCCCGGCCGTTCTTGGCGGCCTCGTCCAGGACGATGTTCACGACGTGCTGAGGTGTGATCATCGGCCGCCCTCGGTCC
The DNA here is from genome assembly GCF_059812325.1 of Mycobacterium sp. NGS61. Lineage (NCBI taxonomy): Bacteria > Bacillati > Actinomycetota > Actinomycetes > Mycobacteriales > Mycobacteriaceae > Mycobacterium > Mycobacterium sp. NGS61. The sequence goes on along the minus strand of NZ_JCALCL010000003.1, from coordinate 68,868 downwards.
GGGTGTTGAGCACATTGATGCCGCGGAACAGCGCCGACGGACATCCGTGGCTGACCGCGGCGATCTGACCGGGCTGAGCCTTGCCGCAGTTGAGCGCGCCACCGAGCCGCCAGGTCGAGCGGCCACCGACTGCTTCCATCGAGTTCCAGAAGTCAGTGGTGGTCGCCTGGTACGCGACGTCGCGCAGCTGCCCGTACAGGGCACCGTCGCGAATCCGGTAGAAACGCTGCCCGGTGAACTGAAAGTTGTAGCGCTGCATGTCGATTGACCAGGATTTGTCGCCGACGATGTAGATCCCGTCGTCGATGCGGGAGATCAGGTCTGCGGTGGACAGATCCTCCGGGCCAGGCTGCAACGACACGTTGGCCATCCGCTGGATCGGCACGTGGTGTGCGGAGTCGGCGTACGAGCAGCCGTTGGAGCGCTGCTCGCCCAGCCGCGGAGCGAACACCCGGTCCAGCTGGTAGCCCACGAACACCCCGTCGCGCACCAGATCCCAGCTCTGCGCGGCCACGCCTTCGTCGTCGAAACCGACAGTGGCCAAGCCGTGTTCGACGGTACGGTCGGCGGTCACATTCATCACTGACGAGCCGTACTGCATGCTGCCGAGTTTGTCGGGGGTGGCGAACGAGGTACCGGCGTAGGCGGCCTCGTAGCCGATAGCCCGGTCGTATTCGGTTGCGTGCCCGATGGATTCGTGGATGGTGAGCCACAGGTTGGTCGGATCGATCACGAGATCGGTGGGCCCGGGCATCACCGACGGCGCGTGCACCTTCTCATAAAGCAGGTCGGGCAGCTCGGCGAGCTCGGCGCTCCAATTGAACACCTCGTCGGTGGCGACGGCCTCCCAGCCGCGCGCCGTCGGCGGTGCCAAGGTACGCATCGAGTCGAACCCGCCCGCCTTCGCGTCGATGCTGACCGCCTCCAGCGACGGCTGCAGCCGCACCCGCTGCTGGGTGATCGAGGAGCCGAACGTGTCGGCGTAGAAGGTCTGCTCCTTGACCGCGGTCAGGCTGGCCGACACGTGGTCGACACCGTCGGCGTCCAGCAACCGTCCCGAGTAGTCCTGCAACACCCCGATCTTCTCCGACGAGGGCACGCCGAACGGGTCGATCTGATAGTCCGACGTCCAGCTGACGTCGGCGTACACCGGCTCCGCCGCCAACCGGACCTGCTCGGTGTTCAGCGCAGCCAGTACCGTCGCCACCTGCACCGCGTGCCGTGCGGTGCGGGCCGCCGCGTCGGGCACCAGCTCGGAATGCGAGGCGAACCCCCAGGTGCCGGCCACGATCACCCGCACCGCCAGCCCGACCTCGCGGCTGAGCACCGCCGTCTCCAACTCGCCGTCGCGCAGCTGGATGCTTTCGGTGCTGATGCGGTGTATCCGCAGGTCTGCATAACTGGCCCCGGCCGCTCGGGCCGCCGACAACGCGGCGTCCGCCAACTGGTGGCGCGGCAGGTCCAGGAAGTCGGCATCGATCCCCCGGTTCGGTGTCACGGGTCCACCGTATCGACCGGCTTTAATACATTCATGTCAGACTCGCCGCGCCGTTCCACCGCGCTGGCGTACGCCCTGTTGGCGCCCAGCCTGTTCGGCGTGATCGCCTTCCTGCTGCTGCCGATCCTGGTGGTGGTGTGGCTCAGTCTGTACCGGTGGGACCTGCTGGGGCCACTGCATTATGTGGGCTTCGCCAACTGGCGTTCGGTGCTGCACGACGGCGACTTCGCCGACTCGCTGGTGGTCACCGCCATCTTCGTGGCGATCGTGGTGCCGGCACAGACGGTGTTGGGGCTGATCGCCGCGATGATGCTGGCCCGGGAATTGCCCGGCACCGGGCTGTTCCGCACCCTGTATGTGCTGCCGTGGATCTGCGCGCCGTTGGCGATCGCGGTGATGTGGCGCTGGATCCTGGCACCGACCGACGGCGCGGTCAGCACCCTGCTGGGCCGGCGCATCGAATGGCTGACCAACCCCGACCTGGCGCTGCCGGTGGTGTCGGCGGTGGTTATCTGGACCAACGTCGGCTACGTCTCGTTGTCGTTCCTGGCCGGCCTGCTGGCGATCCCGGAGGACATTCACCGTGCGGCGCGCACCGACGGCGCCAACGCCTGGCAGCGGTTCTGGCGCATCACGCTGCCGATGCTGCGACCCACCACGTTCTTCGTGCTGGTGACCGGGATCGTCAGCACCGCACAGGTTTTCGACACCGTCTATGCGCTGACCGGCGGTGGGCCGGAAGGCAGCACCGACCTGGTCGCGCATCAGATCTACGCTGAGGCGTTCGGTGCGGCCGCGATCGGGCGGGCCGCGGTGATGGCGGTCGTGCTGTTCGTCATCCTGGTCGGCGTCACGTTTGTCCAGCACATGTATTTCCGCAAGCGGATCACCTATGAACTCACGTAACGCGCTGATCTACGTCGGCCTGATTTTCGGCGCGGTGATCACTTTGGCGCCGTTCGCCCTGGGCTTGCTGACGTCGTTCACCTCGGCACACCAGTTCGCGACCGGATCGCCGCTGCAGTGGCCGGAGCCGTTCACGGTGTCCAACTACACCGACCTGGTGGGCAGCGGGTTCGGCCGGGCGGCGGCAGTGACCGCGTTGATGACGGCGCTGATCCTGTTGGGACAGTTGAGTTTCTCGGTGCTGGCCGGCTACGCGTTCGCACGGTTGCACTTCCCCGGCCGCGACGGGTTGTTCTGGGTGTACGTCGCGACGCTGATGGTGCCGGGCACCGTGACGGTGGTGCCGCTGTATTTGATGATGGCCCAGCTCGGGTTGCGGAACACGTTCTGGGCGTTGGTGATTCCGTTCATGTTCGGCTCGCCGTATGCCATCTTCCTGCTGCGCGAGCACTTTCGGCTGATCCCCGACGATCTGATCAACGCCGCGTCGTTGGACGGTGCCAACACTCTGGACGTGCTGGTGCACGTGATCCTGCCGTCTTCCAAGCCGGTGCTGGCCGCGTTGACGATGATCACCGTGGTCTCCCAGTGGAACAACTTCATGTGGCCGTTGGTGATCACCAGCGGGCGCAAGTGGCGGGTGCTGACGGTGGCCACCGCGGATCTGCAGTCCCGGTACAACTCGCAGTGGACGCTGGTGATGGCGGCGACGACGGTGGCGATCGTGCCGCTGATCGCGCTGTTCGTGGTATTCCAGCGTCACATTGTCTCGTCGATCCTGGTGTCGGGTCTGAAGTGAAGCGGCTGCGGTTCTCCACTCTGTTCGCCGGTTCGTTGCTGTTGGTGGTGGCGCTGCTGTTGACGACGGCGGTGATGATGGGGCGCTCGAGCGACGACGGCAAGATCGTGGTCACCGTGCGATTGTGGGCCGAGCCGATCGCGCGGGCGTATCGGGATTCGTTCGCCGCGTTCAGCCGGGCCCACCCCGACATCGAGGTGCGCCTGGACATGGTGGCGTTCTCCAACTACTTCGACACCCTGCGCACGGACGTGGCCGGCGGTAGTGCCGACGACATCTTCTGGATCTCCAACGCCTACCTCGACGCCTACGCCGACAGCGGTCGGCTGATCCGGATCGGCGAGCCTGCTGCGGACTGGGAACGCTCGGTGGTCACCCAGTTCACCCACAGCGGGTCGTTGTGGGCGGTGCCGCAGCTGACCGACGCGGGAATCGCGGTGTTCTACAACGCCGACCTGCTGGCCGCCGCCGGTGTCGATCCCGCGGAACTTTCCGACATGCGCTGGAGTCCCGGTAGTGACGACACGCTGCGGCCGCTACTGGCCCGGCTCACCATCGACGCCGACGGGCATCGCGCCGACGCACCGGATTTCGAGTTCCGCCGGGTCCGCCAGTGGGGGTACAACGCCGCCAACGACCCGCAGGGCATTTACCTCAACTACATCGGATCCAACGGCGGGGTGTTCCAGCGCGGCAACGAGTTCGCGTTCGACAATCCCGAAGCCTCGGCAGCATTCGGTTACCTCGTCGGCCTGATCAACCACGACCACGTCGCGCCACCGGCGTCGGACACCAACGACAACGGCGACTTCTCGCTCAACCAGTTCCTGGCCGGCAAGATGGCGCTGTTCCAGTCCGGCACCTACAGCCTGGCCGCGGTGTCCCGCGACGCCACCTTCCGGTGGGGTATCGCGCTGCTGCCGACCGGTCCGCGCGGCCGGGTGAGTGTCACCAATGGCATTGCCGCAGCCGGTAATTCGGCGTCCAAGCATCCCGATGCCGTACGTCAGGTGCTGGCCTGGATGGGTAGCGCCGAGGGGAATGCGTACCTGGGACGCGAGGGTGCGGCCATCCCGGCGGTGCTGTCGGCCCAGCCGGGCTACTTCGCCTACTGGAAAGCCAGGGGCGTGGACGTGGCGCCGTTCTTCACGGTGCTCGACGGGCCGCGCATCCCGGCCCCCGGCGGGGCCGGGTTCGCTGCCGGCAACGAGGCGCTCCAGCCGTACTTCGACGACATGTACTTGGGCCGCGGCGATATCGCGACGACGTTGCAGCAGGCGCAGGTGGCGGCTAATGCCGCAGCCCGGCGTTAACTCCGCCGCACCTGACTGTGCGTCGACGCCGGGCACAAAGAGGCCAAGAACGGCGGGCGGGACCACATGCGCCTCATCCGTCACGAGCCCGGAATGGTTACTTGAAAGCCCGCCTCCGAGCGACTTTCTCACCGTGCGCGACTTTTGACCGAGCCGGCAGGGCAGCGTTGTAGAGGGTGCTAGCCGAGACGGATGCTGCAGAACATCGCTGCGGCAAGGAAAGTCGCGCGTAGGTGAGAAAGTCGCTACGAGCCGGGCACGGAAACATCGGCCGCCGGACGGGGGACCGTCGTCAACGGACACCGCACCCGGGCAGCGCCCCCGGCTCGTCACACTGGCGTGACGCTCGACGCCCGCAGCCACGCTGGCGTGACGCTCGACGCAGCCGCCCCCGGCTCGTCACGCTGGCGTGACGCTCGACGCCCGCAGCCACGCTGGCGTGACGCTCGACGCAGCAGCCCCCGGCTCGCCACGCTGACGTGACGCTCGACGCCCGCAGCCACGCTGACGTGACGCTCGACGCAACGCCGCCCCCGGCTCGTCTCACTGGCGTGACGCTCGACGCCCGCAGCCACACTGACGTGACGCTCGACGCAACGCCGCCCCCGGCTCGTCACGCTGGCGTGACGCTCGACGCCCGCAGCCACGCTGGCGTGACGCTCGACGCAACGCCGCCCCCGGCTCGCCACGCTGGCGTGACGCTCGGCGCCCGCAGCCACGCTGACGTGACGCTCGACGCAGCCAGCCCCCGGCTCGCCACGCTGACGTGACGCTCGACGCCCGCAGCCACGCTGGCGTGACGCTCGACGCAGCCAGCCCCCGGCTCGTCACGCTGGCGTGACGCTCGACGCCCGCAGCCACGCTGGCGTGACGCTCGACGCAGCCAACGCCCGCAAAACGCAACAGAGCGGCCAGAAACGCTAACCCGGCAGCACCAACACCGGCACCGGGCTGTGCCGAATGATCTTGCCGCTGCGCGCCCCCAGGAACACCCGCCGGATGTCGCCGCGCGGCGAGGTGCCCATCACCAGGATCTCCCCGTCCACCCATACGGTGCTCGACAGTGCCTCCGCCCAACTGTGCGCGGTGACGACCTCGAAGTCGACGTCGTCGGGGACGCTCAGCTGAGACTGGATCTCGCGCGCCTGTGACGCCCACGCCTCCAGCACGGCGTCCTCGGCGTCCAGCCCCACCTCCGGCGGATACATGGTCCGACCCCGCACCGCGAAGGTGATCACCCGCAGCGGCACCGAGAACCGCTCCGAGTACTCCACGCAGCGGCGCACCACCTCCGTTGACTGCGGGGTAGCCGAATACGCACAGGTAAGTCGCGTCAAACCCGCTGCATGAGAACGATATTCGGGCGGGCTGATCGCGACCGGCACCGGTGAGGAGTGCAGCAGCCAATCCGCGGTGGTGCCGACCACCACCAGTGCGCGCCCGCCGCTGGGCAGCGACCCCAGCACCAGCATCTCGGCGTCGACGTCCGCGACGACTTCCAGCAGTCCGCCCGACACCGACCGATGCGCCCGATGCAGGTAGCTGATGTCGATCCCCTCAGCCAACGGGAACAGAATCCGCTCGGCTTCCCGAGCCGAATTCTCGGCCAACGAATCCGCCCACTGCTCGTATTCAGCGTCCACCCGGGCCAGCGACGGCGTCAGCCACGGCCTGGGCACGATGGTGGCCACGGTCAGCGACGTCTGGAGCGTGCGAGCGGCGCCGGCGGCCAAGTTCAGCCCGGACAAGCCGACTTTGCCGGCCCGGTACCCCACGACGACGGTCACGGTGCGTCCTTGTTGAGCGCGCTGTGGTGCCGGCCCCAGGCCAGGTAGTAGACCAACGCCACCACAATCCAGCCGCAGAACGCCAGCCAGGTGTACCAGTGCAGGCTGAACAGGATGTAGCCGCAGGCCAGCACCGAAAGTGCCGGAGTCACGGGATAACCCGGCACCCGGAAGCCGCGGGGCAGGTCAGGATTCCGCACCCGCAGGATGATCACCCCGGTGGAGACCACGATGAACGCGGTCAACGTGCCGATGGACACCATGTCGGCCAGCTTGTCCAGCGGCACGAACGCCGCCAACGCCGACGCGACGATCGCCACGATCACGGTGTTGTTCACCGGCGTCATGGTGCGCGGATTCACCCTCGCGAACCGCGCCGGCAGCAGCCCGTCGCGGCCCATCGCGAACAGGATCCGGGTCATCCCGTACAGGGTGACCAGCGTGACGGTGAAGATCGAGATCACCGCGCCACCGGCCAGCACTGTGCCGGCCCAGGTGCCCCGGGTGACGTTGTCGAGAATGGTTGCCAGCCCGGCGTTTTCCTGCGCCCCGAAGTTCTGCCACGGCTGGGTGCCCAACGCGGCCAGCGCGACCAGCACGTACACCCCGGTCACGATGAACAACGCCGACACCAACGCCCGCGGCATCGTCTTTTGCGGGTCCTTCACCTCATCGCCGGCGGTCGAGACCGCGTCCAGGCCGATGTAAGAGAAGAAGATGGTGCCCGCCGCCGAGCCGATGCCCGCCACCCCGAACGGGGCGAAGTCCTTGAGGTTTCCGTCGTCGAACCCGGTGAACGCGATGACCACGAACATGCCCAGCACGCCCAACTTGACCAACACCATCACCGTGTTGACTTTCGCGGATTCACTGGCGCCGCGGATCAACAGCAGGGCGCACATCACGATCAGAATTACCGCCGGCAGATTCACCCAACCGTGCGCGACGCCGTCCGGCGGCTTGTCCCACGGCGCCGCGGACAGTGCATGCGGCAATTCGAATCCGAACAGGTTGTGCAGCAGTTTGTTCAAATACCCGCTCCACCCGACCGCCACCGCGGCGGTGGCCACCCCGTACTCCAGCAGCAGGCACGCCGCCACCACGATCGCGACCACCTCGCCCATGGTCGTGTACGCATACGAGTACGACGAGCCCGAAACCGGTACCGCCGAAGCCAATTCGGCGTAACAGAAGGCGGCCAGCCCGGCTGCGACACCAGCTACCAGAAACGACACGATCACCCCGGGGCCGGCCTCGGGCACCGCCTGGGACAGCACGAAGAAGATCCCGGTCCCGATCGTCGATCCGACCCCGAACAGGGTCAGCTGGAAGGTGCCGAAACTTCGCTTCAGACCGGAGTCGGCGCCCACAGCGACTGGGGCACCACCCACCGGCCGGCGACGCAGCATCTGCTGTTTGAGACCGATCGAAGTAGCCGCCAACTCGTCAGGCCGCGGTGAGGATGGTCTGGATTGCGACGCCCGCGCCACCCACCACGACGGCGATCGCCAGCGTCACCCAGTCGGCCAGCTTGGGCCCCCGCGGATTGGCCGACAGCTGACCGGTGCCACCGCGGGCGGTGATCGCATCGCCCATCTCGTCGGCGCGCCGCAGCGTCACCGTGATGGCGGCGGCCAGCAGGTCGATCATCTCCAGCCGGCGCTGCTGACGTTTCTCCTTGCGACTCTTCGGGGTCTGCTTGGGCCGCAATCGACGCGCGGCGTAGAGGACCTGGAATTCGTCGATCAGCATCGGGAAGGCGCGCAGCGCCAGCGCCAGCGCCACCGCCCACTCGTCGACCGGCAGCCGCAACAGCCGTAGCGGGCGGCCCAAAGTGGCTACCGCAGGACCGATTTCGGCCACATTGGTGGTGTAGGAGACCAGCCCACCGGTCGCCAGCAGTACCAGTGTCAGCGCGGTGATGCGCAGGAAGTTCAGCGTTCCGCCGAGTCCGAGTTCGACACCGGCGACCGGGATTTCCGGATCGCCGCCAGCCAGGGCGGCGGTAATACCGCCGATTGCCAACACAATCCACAACCAGCGGGGTATCGACGGCAGCGCCCCGCGGGGAATGCGGGCAATCCGGATCGCCGCCAGTACCAGCGCCGCCATGCACCCGATCGTCACCCAGCCGGGGTAGAACGCCAGCAACGCCGAAATCCCGAAGACCACCAGCAGCTTCGTTCCGGCCCACAGATCGTGGATGGGCGAGCCGCCCGGTATCGGCACCAGCAGCACGACCGGACGGCCGGGTTTGCGCTTCTCCCGCCCCGCCGGAGACGACGCCACCGTCACGACGCACCCCCTGCCGAACTGGACGCCGACGCCGATTCCAGCACGCCGTCCCGCAGATGCAGCGTCCGGGGACACAACGTCTCCATCCCGACGGCGTCGTGCGAAATGACCACCACGGTCAGCCCGGTGTCGCGGCGCAGGTCTTCCAAGAGGCGCAGCAGGCCGGTCTGGCTGGCGATGTCCAAACCGGCCAGCGGCTCGTCGAGGATCAGCGCCTTCGGCGAGCACGCGAGCAACCCGGCCAGCACCACCCGGCGCATCTGGCCGCCGCTGAGCTGGTCGATGCTGCGCTTGGCCAGCGCCGGATCCAGCCCGACCACGCCGAGCGCGGCCACCACGCGGTCTTCGTCCTTGTGCGAAAAGCCGGCGGCAGAGGCGACTTCCAGGTCCACCCGGTTGCGCATCAACTGCAACCTGGCCGCCTGGAACGACAACGCGACCGCGCCGACCTGCTCGTGGGTGGGCCGCCCGTCCAGCAGGCAGGCGCCGCTGGTGGGTGTGGTCAACCCGGCCATGATCCACGCCAGCGTCGACTTCCCCGAGCCGTTGCCGCCGTGGATCAGCACGCCGTCGCCCTGCTCGACCACGAACGAAACATCGCGCAGCGCGGTCTTGGCCCACGGCGTGCCGACGCCGTACTCGTGCCCGACGTTGACGAGTTCCAGGGCTGGCGCATGGCGGGTGTCACCCACGTCCGGCGCCGGGGCCTCGGTCGCCTGGCCCATGCCGGTGTTGTCCGGCGAGTCGCTGAGTTTGATTGTGCGGTCGGCGGATTCGGCTTCGTTGCTGTAGTGCGTGATGTGCACCAGCGACATGCGGTGCCGTTTGGTCAGACCAGACAGCACGTTGAGCAGACCCTCGCGGCCCTGATGGTCGACCATCGTGGTGACCTCGTCGGCGATCAGCATCGCCGGCTCGCGGGCCAGTGCCGCCGCCAGCGCGAGGCGCTGCAGCTCACCGCCGGACAGGCTGCCGGTGTCCCGTTCAGCGAGGTCGTCCAGTCCCACTTCGCGGAGCAACTTTTCGACATCGATCTTGGTGCCCGGCGGCAGCCCCCACACCACGTCGTCGGCGACGCGGGTGCCCAGCACTTGGCTTTCCGGGTGCTGCAGCACGATCGCCGTCCCACCCAACTTGCCCAGACCCACCGCGCCGGGCCGGTGCACAGTGCCCGACGTGGGCTCCCGGCCGGCCAGGATCAGCATCAGCGTGGTCTTTCCGGAACCGTTGGCCCCGGTGATGGCGACGTGTTCGCCTTCGCGGAGTTCCATGCTGATCTCGGGCAGCGCGTCCTGGTCTGCACCGGGATAGCGGTAGCGCACCTTGTCCAAGCGCACCGGGACCGGCCCGACGGCGGCATCCTGCGCGTCGCCGACGGCCGCGTCGAGCTTGTGCACGTCGGGCACGCCGCGCATGCGTTCCAGCAGCCGCGACAGCGCCCACCAGCCGATCAGCGACATGAACACGATCCCGATCGTCACGATGCCGAGCAGCACCAGCTGCCAGTAATGCAACGAGAAGGCGTAGGCAGATTTCAGCCAGGCACCGAGGCGCTCACCATGCACGCCGTTCAGGAAGGACGCGAGACCGTCCACATTGGCGGTGATGGCGTCGCGCATCAGGTGCCGCAGCCGGGTCAGGATCATCAGCAGCCCGACGTTGCCGGCCGCGAAGATCACCCCGGCGATCAGCGAGGCCACGACCACCGTCGGCGTGCCCCGGTTCCGGCGTTTGATCACCCCGGTGAGCCCGCCGATGTACGCACTCTGCACCACCGCGCCCAGCCCACCGCCGCCGGCGATCAGGAAAGCGATGATGGACGCGGCGACCGTCGCGGTGAGCAACACCCGCAATCGGTACCGGTAGGCCAGCAGGCCGGTGGGCACAGTGCCCAACAGCGCCAGACCCGCGGCAAACGGCACGGCAACGGAAATGATCGCGGTCACCGCACATAACGCCGCCATCACCGCGGCCTGCGCCAATTCAGGGGGGCGCAGGGGTCCGCGCCGATGGCGCGAAGGTGATGGGCCGGGCGGTGTCACTCGACCGATTCTGCCAGGCACAGGCCCTGCACCGGCGCAGCACGTAGGACTAACCGCGATTGGTGGCGCATAGCAAAGCTATGCAACGATGAGTTCATGAGTTCGTCCGCCACGGCAAATGACGCCGAGGTCCCGCACGGCCTGGGAGCGGATCTGCTGGCCGTGGTCGCACGGCTGAATCGGCTGGCAACTCAGCGCATCCAGATGCCGCTGCCGGCGGCGCAGGCCCGGCTGCTGGCCACCATCGACGCCGAGGGCGAAGCTCGCATCGGCGACCTGGCCGCCGTCGACCACTGTTCCCAGCCCACGATGACCACCCAGGTGCGCCGGCTCGAAGAGGCCGGACTGGTCTCGCGCACCGTCGACCCCGGCGATGCGCGGGCGGTCCGCATCCGAATCACGCCTGAGGGACTGCACATGCTCAACGCGGTGCGCCGCGACCGCGCCGCCGCCATCGAACCGCAACTGGCCCGCTTGCGACCCGCCGAACGCCAGGTGCTGGTCGACGCCGTCGACGTGCTGCGGCGGGTGTTGCAGAACGCGGCGAGCGCGCCGGGACGCAACACGCTCTGAGCCCCGATTTTGCAGGTGGATGTACCGCCTCAGCGGGTAGACACTGGTTCCAGGGCGCGAATGGTGCGCCCTGGACCGCTCTTTAGAGAAGGGTGCCGGCCATACCTGATGCCTCCCCGTTGACCGTGTGGGTCGGATCGTTGCGGTATTTCTTCACGCCGGGCCGCGACGTGATCGTGGGCCACGGCGGGCATTGCGACATCCGGTTGGACCGCCCCGGCCTGGGTGGGGTCGAGGATGCGTCCCAACCGGTCCCCGACCTGGTGCTGCGGTTCGCCGGCACCCACTGGTTGGCCGTCGATCAGAGTCAGCACGGCCTGTTCGTGGACGGCACCCGGTTGTCGACAGTGGACATCCGGGATGGCCAGACAATCGCGCTCGGCGACGCGGAGCGCGGGCCGCGACTGACCTTCCAGGTCTCTGCCGCCGACGATCCGGCTGCGGCCGCGTCCGCGACCGACCCGCACGGGGTCGCGTTGCCACCCGAATCACGGCTGGACGGGGAGCCGGCCACTGCTCAGCTTCGCGCGCAGCCCGAGGCCGAACACGATCCGGAGACCACCCGCATCCCGGCGCAGCCGGTGGTGGACGAGCCGGAAACCACGCGGCTTCCGGCGCAGACGCCTCCCACCGGCGAGCCCGAGCCGACCACCGGCCGCATCCCGGTGCAGCCGCCGCCGGTCGCCGACGAGCCGGCTACCACCCGTATTCCGATGGCGCCGCTCGACTTCTCGGGCACCGAGCAATCCCCGATGGAACGGCCCACCCGGCCGTTCCGCTTCATCCGGGCCGAACCCGCCGTCGCGCCGAGTCCGCCACCCGTGACACCGCCCGTCCCGCCGGCGCCTGCACCCGTCGACCTCGACAAGCAGCCCGAGGCGCCGGGCCTGATCAGCCGGATGAGCGAGGCGACGCGCAAACTGCTCCCTGCCCAGGACGAGCCTGCACCCGGCGAATTCACCCGACAAACCGGCCGGTTGCCGCTGCTGCAATCCGGCGCGCGGACCATCGGGGTGACCGCCCACCAGCTCGGACTGACGCTCGACGGCCACCCGGTGCTCGCCGACGTGTCGTTCACGACCCGTCCGGGCTCGCTGATCGCCGTCGTCGGCCCGTCAGCGGCCCGCAATTTCGCGCTGACCGCAGTGCTGGCCGGCACCCGCCCGCTGACCTCCGGTGTCCTGACGGTGGACGGCCGCGACGTGCACGGCGACCCGGCGGCGATGCGTACGCGGATCGGCGTGGTGCCCCGCGACAACCGGGTCCATCTCAACCTGACCGTGGAACGCGCCCTGGGCTACGCCGCCGAACTGCGGCTGCCGTCGAACACCACGGTGGAAAACCGCACCCGGATCGTCGAGCAGGTTCTCGACGAGCTCGAGCTGACCCCGCACCGCAAAACCAAGGTGGCCAAGCTGCCCCCCGAGCTGCGCCGGTGCGCGTCGCTGGCGGTCGAACTGCTGGCCCGGCCGACGATGCTGGTGGTCGACGAGCCTGCCGCCGGGTTGGATCCGCAGCAGGAGCACCACCTGATGACGATGTTGCGCCGGCAGGCCGATCTGGGCTGTGTGGTCGTGATGGCGGTGACGTCGCCCGGCTCGCTGGGCTACCTCAGCCTGTGCGATCAAGTGCTAGTGCTGACTCCCGCCGGCCGGCTGGCCTTCGCCGGGCCACCCGCGCAGCTGGAATCGGTGTTGGGCACCACCGACTGGTCCCAGATTTTCGCCCGCGTGGCCGCCGACCCCGACGGCGCCCACCACGCGTTCCAGCTCCGGCAGCAGGAGGTTGCTCCCCCGCCACCGTCGGTCGCCCATCCCGAACGCACCCCGCCCGCCCTCAGCTTCGGCCAGCAGGTCCGGCTGGTGGTCCGCCGCCAGGTCCGGATGGTGTCCGCCAACCCGGTGCAGGGGTTGTTCCTGCTGCTGCTGCCGGTCGCGTTGGGCTGTCTGACGCTGCTGATCCCCGGCAATTCCGGGCTGGGACGAGCGGGTTCGTCGTCGAGCAACACCCACGAAGCCGTCGAGATCCTGGCCGCCCTCAACTTCGGCGCGGTGCTGCTGGGCACCACCGCCACCATCAGCGCCCTGGTCAGCGAGCGGCGGGTGTTCCGGCGGGATCAGCAGGTCGGGTTGTCGGCGTCGGCGTACCTACTGGGCAAGATCGTCGTGTTCGGCGTCGTCGCCGCGGTGCAGGCGGCAATTCTGAGCGTCATCGTCCTGGCGGGCAAAGGCGGACCCAGGCACGGCGCCGTCCTGCTGGGCAGCGCGGATTTCGAGCTGTATGTCAGCGTGGCCGCGACGGCCGTCGTCTCGGCCATCGTCGGGCTGGCGCTGTCCTCGCTCGGCAGATCGGTCGGCGAGGCGGTGGCGCTGGCGGTGCCGGCGTTGCTGGCCTCGCTGTTGTTCGCCGGCGGTCTGATGTCGTTGGTGGGCACCTGGGTGTATGACCAGGTGTCCTGGTTCATCCCGGCGCAGTGGGGGTTTGCGGCCGCGGCGTCCACGGTCAACCTGCGCCGGGTCGACAAACTGGCCGCGCAGAACGCCATGTGGGCGCACTACTCCGGCTGGTGGGTGTTCGACATGCTGATGCTGGCGGTCCTGGGGTTGGCGTGGGCCGGACTGGTTCGATACCGGTTGCGCGTGCCTGCTACATCGCCAACAGCACGAACTGGGTGATCTGGGTGGCTGCGAAATTGTCGTCGCTGACCAGCACCACCGACTGACGCCCGTCGGGCAGTCTCGGTCCGAGAGTGATGCCTTCGACGTTGTCCAGCGGATGGACCGCGGACAGGTCGACTGCCAGCGACTTGGTCATCGGCGTCAGCGCGGCTTCCCGCATCGACGGCAGCGCCGAGATGTCGGTCGCCGCGCCGATTTCGGCGCGGTAGATGCGCACGACCGCAGGTATGGCGGTGGAGCGTTCCAGCACCAGGAACGTGGTGTCGGTCAGCGCCACGAGGTCAGAGACCGCGTTACGGTCGACGCCGCGCCCGGGTGGGTCCATGGGGTAGGCGTACTGAGCGGTGGGCGCGGCGGTGGCGACATCGAATCTGGTGATGCGGGTCAACACCTGGTGCTCGCCGTCGGCCACCGGCCCGTCCTGGTAGCCGGGGTCTTCCATCGCGGCGAACAGCGACGCACCGCCGGGCGTGAGAGTCAGTCCCTCCAGCGCGAGGTTGCGCCGCGGCCCGGTGCGTGCCGCGGACATCTTGAGGTTGGCGGGCAGGATGAACTCCCCCTGATAGCCGCCGTCGAGCCCGGCGATGCGCACCCACGGATCCAGCAGCACCGGATTCGGGTCGGTCAGTCGCTCCCCTTCGGAACTCCAATACAGTCGCTGCCGGCCCGCGTCGAAAGCGATGCCCTCCGGGTCCGGGGGCACCACCGGCGGGTCCAACGGGCCGAACACCGCTCCGGACCGGTCCCGCAAAGGGCGCCCGCCGATGCAGGTGGCTTCGTCAATCCCGTTGTCCGACAACGACAACCGGAAGGTATAGAACCGGGCCGGCGCTTTCCCGGAGCGGTCGTCGCTGATGACGTAGTAGAGCTGACGCTGCGGGTCGTAGCTGATGCCCGACAGCCCGCCGACGACGGTGCCGTCGCACACCGCGCCGGAACCGAGCTGCATCTGGCCGAGATAACTCAGCAGCGGCGCCGCGTGCGACGCAGGCGGCCCGGCAGCGCAGCCGGCCAGCCCCAGGGCCAGCAGCAGGGCCACCAACCGGCGCCGCATCAGACATAACGCCTGACGCGAGTGCAGTACTCGTCGAATTCGCGGCCGTGCTGCTCGCGTAGGAACTTTTCTTCCCGCAACACCTGGCGGTGGAACAGCCAGGTTCCTGCGAACAGGTAGAACAGCGGAACCCAGTTGGGGAACACCAACAGCTGGCCCACCAAGAACAGGAAAAAGCCGACGTAGATCGGGTTGCGACTGACCGCGAAGACGCCGGAGGTGACCAGGCGGCCAGGTTTGTCGACGTCGATGCCCACCCGGAAGCTGCGGCCGAACGACACCAGGCTCCACACCAGCACGCCGATGGCGCACGCGCACAGGCCCACTCCGACCCAAGCGGCCACGCTGGACTGGAAAAACCGCTGATTACTGACCAGCGGCCAGCCGAACGCCGCCGCGAAGATCGTGTAGAAGTAGAACGACGCCACCGGCGGGATCGCGAAATCGCTGTTGTCCAGGTTCCCGAAATGCAGGGCCTGTGTGCCGGTTCGCTTGAGCACTATCAGTCGTCCGGCCACCGTGCCGAACAGCAGCACCACCATGAGTGCGGCCAGATACTGCGGCATCGCCGACCCCCTTTGTCGCCCAGCAAACCTAACGATTCCACGACACCGCAAGGCCGGGAAGTGCGACTTGTTCCGGCAGCGCGGACGACGGGCTACGGTCGTGGAATGGCGTCAGACAACAAGACCACAGCTGATCATCTCCGCGACGCGCTGGACGGGCGGTGGCGCGATGTGAAGAACGAGGTACGCGCCAAGCTGTCCCAGGAGGCGTTCCGTCCGCACTACACCCCCAACACCGTCATCGCCCGGGCCAAGGTGGCCGAGCAGATGCAGATGATGGCCGCCTCCGGCATCTCCGACGAAGGTTTCCGCAAAGAACACGGCGGCACCGGCGACGTCGGGGCGGCGGTCACCATGATCGAGATGCTGGCCATGTCGGATCTGTCGCTGATGGTCAAAGCCGGGGTGCAGTGGGGGTTGTTCGGCGGGGCGGTGGAGAACCTCGGCACCGAGCGCCACGGGTCCTACATCAAGGACATCATCTCCCTGGACCTGCTCGGCTGTTTCGCGATGACCGAGACCGGACACGGCAGCGACGTGCAGTCACTGGAGACGACGGCGACCTACGACGCCGACACCCAGGAGTTCGTAGTGCACTCCGAGACACCCTCGGCACGCAAGGACTACATCGGTGGTGCGGCCGAAACCGCCCGTATGGCAGCGGTGTTCGCGCAGTTGATCACCCATGAAGACGGTGAGCCGGTCAACCACGGGGTGCACTGCCTGCTGGTACCGATCCGCGACGAGGACGGCGACGACCTGCCGGGCGTAACCACCTCGGACTGCCAGTACAAGGGCGGGTTGCCCGGAGTGGACAACGGCCGCATCATGTTCGACCACGTCCGCGTTCCGCGGGAGAACCTGCTCAACAAGTACGGCGACGTCGCCGAGGACGGGACCTACAGCTCGCCGATCGACAACCCGAACCGCCGCTTCTTCACCATGATCGGCACCTTGATCCGGGGCCGGGTCACCGTAGGCGGCAGCGCGGGCAACGCCGCTCGCGTCGCATTGGACATCGCCACCCGATATGCGTTGCAGCGCAGGCAGTTCACTTCACCCGACGACGACGAGTCCGAAGTGCTGATCATGGACTACCTGGTGCACCAGCGCCGGCTTTTCCCGTTGATCGCGCGGTCCTACGCACTGCAGTTCGCGCAGAACGAGCTGGTCTCCAAGACCCACGACCTGCAGACCTCCGACGTGGTGGACGCCGACGAGCAACGTGAGCTGGAAGCCCGCGCGGCCGGCCTGAAAGCGGCCAACACCTGGCACGCGTCGCGGGCCATTCAGGAGGCCCGGGAGGCGTGTGGCGGTGCGGGATACATGGCCGAGAACCGGTTGATCGCGCTGCGCGGCGACACCGACGTGTTCACCACCTTCGAGGGCGACAACCACGTGCTGACCCAGCTGGTCGCCAAGGAGCTGCTGACCCAGTACGCCGACGACATCAAGAGCATGAGCCCGGTGGAATGGGTGCGGTTCGCGGCCAACACCGTCGGTGACCGGGTGATGAAACGCACTGCGGCCGAAGCGATTATGCAACGCATCGTCGACTCGCGGCAGGACAGCGAAGAGGAAGGCAGCCTGTTCAACCGCGGCACTCAGGTCAGCATGTTCGAGGACCGGGAGAACTATCTGTTGTCCTCGGTCGCCCGCCGGCTACAGGGCAAGTCCAAGGAGATGTCGGCCTTCGACGCCTTCAACGCGGTGCAGGATCACGTGCTGCATGCGGCCCAGGCGCACATCGACCGGGTGGTGCTGGAGGCGTTCGTCGCCGGCATCGACGCGTGCCCGGACAGCGAGACCCGCGAGCTGCTCGACGTGGTCTGCGACCTCTACGCGCTGTCGGTGATCGAAGAGGACAAGGCCTGGTTCATCGAGCACACGTACCTGTCGACCGAACGGGCCAAGGCCGTGACCCGCGGCATCAACGACCGGTGCCGGGTGCTGCGTCCGCACGCCCGGACGCTGGTCGACGGGTTCGGCATCCCTGAGCCGCTGCGCTACGCCGAGATGCTGCACCCGGAGAATCTGCCCGACTAGCTTCGGGGGATGGGCCCGAGCGCTTTGAGCTTGCCGTCGGGTCCGATCTGGAACTTCACCGTGCCGCGGCCGCTGGGGCAGCACTCCTCGTCGTTGCCCTTGCGCCACTGGTATTGCACGGTGACGGTGTCGTCGCTGGGCGCCAGCACGGTGATGTAGGGCCGCGGATCGGGCGTGGGTGAGCCCAGCGGGATGTTGTGGTCGAAGAACAGCAGCTGCTGCGGGGTCGATTCGGAGGCGATGGTCGGGATGATCTGCACCCAGTGCAACCGGCACTTGCGGGTGCGGCCGCGGCCGATCTCCACCCATTTCGAGCCGGCCACCTCGACCGGAACCGCGGCGATGGCCTGCCGGATCGTGTCGGCGGTGGGGCCGTCGGATTCTTTGCAGCTGTCCGGTTTGGCGGCCGGTGGCGGCGACGGTTTGTCGTCGCAGCCGACAGCCAGCAGGCTCATCAACACGACGATCGCGCTCCAACGACGCACGTCGCGAGCCTAAACGACTCGTCCCGGCCCGGCGTCGGCCTCCCCCGGGCGTTGATTCTGCGCTGATGGCGGGGTTCCCGCATTTTGTCGCCACCACCGCAGGGTGAACGCGCTCGTGGGTCACCGGCGCCGACCTTGCGATGACCTGTGAATGTACTCCGGGTTCCGTCAAAACCGCAGCTACAGGCCGAAATTCGGGATGCTCGACGCTAATCTGGGCGCAGGGCGCTGGTCGACACGTGAGCCCGAGGTTCCCCGCAGCGCACAGTGCGGTGCAGCGGGTTGCGAGATCTCCGTAAAGCGGCGGAAACCTCGGATGCGTCGAAGCGAAACATCGTCGTAGCACGATTTGCACATATTCCGCTGCACCATCCGGGGAGGACGAGGGCACTATGCAGTCCGAGCAGGACACCGTGCACACCATGTGCGCGTACTGCGGTGTCGGCTGCGGACTCGTGTTGCAGATCACCACCGACCCCGAAAGCGGCCGTCGTCACATCGTGAAATCAGTTGGGCGTCAAGATCATCCGGCAAACTTCGGCCGGCTGTGCACCAAAGGCAAGACCACCGCTGACCTGATGACCGCGCCGGGTCGCACAGAGTGGGCGTATACCAGGACCGACCGGGGGCAACCACTGGAAGCAGTGGACACCGACACCGCGATCACCGCGGCCGCGCAGCGACTGCGCGCCGTCATCGACGAGCACGGCCCGGATGCCGTCGCGCTGTACGTGTCCGGCCAGCTGTCGCTGGAGGCGCAGTACCTGGCGAACAAGCTGACCAAGGGCTTCATCGGCACCAACCAGATCGAATCCAACTCGCGGCTGTGCATGGCCGGGGCCAGTTCGGGCTACAAGCTGTCGTTGGGCGCGGACGGACCGCCGGGCTCCTACCAGGATCTCGACCACGCCGACGTGTTCTTCGTCATCGGATCCAACATGGCCGACTGCCACCCGATCCTGTTCCTGCGCATGATGGATCGGGTCAAGGCGGGCGCCAAACTGATCGTCGTCGACCCCCGCCGCACCGCCACCGCCGCCAAGGCCGACCTGTTCCTGCAGATCGCGCCGGGCACAGATCTCGCGCTGCTCAACGGTTTACTACAACTGATCGTCGAAAATGGGTACACGGACGACGATTTCATCGCTGAGTTCACCACCGGGTGGGAGGTGATGCCCGGCTTCCTGAAACAGTTCACCGTCGACGCGGTCAGCGAAACCACCGGCATCCCAGCCGAAGACATCCGCACGGCGGCCCGCTGGATCGGGGAAGCCGCCAACTGGGTCACCTGTTGGACGATGGGCGTCAATCAGAGCACCCACGGCACCTGGAACACCAACGCGATCTGCAATCTGCACCTGGCCACCGGCGCGATCTGCAAGACCGGCAGTGGCCCATTCTCCCTGACCGGGCAGCCCAACGCCATGGGCGGACGCGAAATGGGTTATATGGGACCAGGATTGCCCGGGCAGCGGTCGGTGACCTGCACTGAGGACCGAGAGTTCACCGAGGATCTGTGGGGCATCCCGCACGGCTCGCTGCGTACCGATGTCAGCGACGGGGTGATCGACATGTTCTCCCGGATGGCCGACGGTCAGATCAAGGCCTGCTGGATCATCTGCACCAATCCCGTTGCCACCGTGGCCAATCGAAAGACCGTGCTGGCCGGTCTGGAGAAAGCCGAATTGGTGATCACCCAGGACGCATTCCTGGAGACCGAGACCAACGAGTACGCCGACATCGTGCTGCCGGCCACGTTGTGGACCGAGTCCGACGGGGTGATGGTCAACTCCGAGCGCAACCTGACCTTGTTCGAGGCGGCCGTGCAACCGCCGGGCCAGGCACTGCCGGATTGGCAGCTGATCGCCCGAATAGCCGGTGCGATGGGCTTTGCCGACTCCTTCACCTACGCCTCCGCCGAAGATGTTTTCGAGGAGATCAAGCAGTTCTGGAATCCCAGGACCGGCTACGACCTTCGCGGTGTCAGCTACCAGCGACTGCGGACCACCCCGGTGCAGTGGCCATGCCCACCCGGGAGCACCGCGGACCGCAATCCGATCCGCTACCTCAACGACGGCGTCAGCCAAGACCGCCGCGTCCGTGACGACGGTCACCAGCCCCGGCTGACCTTCCCGACTGCGGACGGCCGGGCGGTGTTCTTCGCCCGCCCGCACCTGCTGCCTGAAGAAGTGCCCGACGCCGATTATCCGCTGCTGCTCAACACCGGCCGCCTGGCGCACCAGTGGCACACGATGACCAAGACCGGCAAGGTCGCAAAGCTGAACAAGCTGAACCCCGGCCCCTTCGTCGAACTTCACCCCGACGACGCCGACCGGTTGCAGATCTGCGACGGCGACCGCGTCGAGGTGGCGTCGCGCCGGGGCCGCGCCGTACTGCCCGCCGTGGTCACCGACCGCGTACTGCCCGGCAACTGCTTCGCGCCGTTCCACTGGAACGACGTGTTCGGCGAGTACCTCTCGATCAACGCGGTCACCAACGACGCCGTCGACCCGGTATCGCGCCAACCGGAGTACAAGGCCTGCGCGGTAAACCTGACCAAGGTGGCCGCCGTGCAGGGCGACCCGGTCGACGAGCTCTACCGCGTCCCGCGTAGCGGTCTGGCCCAGATCGACGCCATCGCCGAGTTCCTCGGCGTGGCGGCCGAGGCGATACCCGAGTTCGACGCGCATGGTCGCGCCTACCTCGCCGGGCTGCTGACCGGGCTGGGCACGAAAGGCACTCCGACAGTTCAACCGCCCACGCTGCCCGACAGCGCACCGTTCGACGACCGTGCCCGGATGTGGGTAAACGGCGTGCTGGCGGGCATGTGGTCGCCGCAGCCATCGTCGGCCGGGTCCCGGACCGTGCTGCTGTGGGCTTCGCAGACCGGCAACGCCGAGGAACTCGCTGCCGACATCGCCGGGCGGTTGCGTGCCGCTGGGATGTCGATTGAGCTGCGCGGCATGGATGACTTCCCCACCGGGGACCTGGCGTCCACCCCTGAACTGCTGGTGATCACCAGCACGACTGGTGACGGCGACCCGCCGGACAACGGCGCGGAGTTCTGGCAGGCGCTGACCGCACCGGACGCCCCCCGCCTGCCCGACACCCGATACGCCGTGCTGGCGCTCGGTGATTCCAACTACGACGACTTCTGCGGGCACGGTCGCAAACTCGACGCCCGACTCGCCGAACTGGGCGCGACCCGCATCATCGACCGCGTCGATTGCGAACCCGACTACGAGGACGCCGCCGCGCGCTGGGTGACCGACATCCTGGGGTCCTTCGCCCGCACACCGACCGTTGCGGTGCGAGCCGCCACGAAGTACTCCAAGAAGCAGCCGTTGGTTACCGATCTCATCCGCAACACCACGCTGAGTCGGCCGGAGTCGGCAAAAGATGTGCGCCAGTTGGTTTTTCACGTCCCCGAGGGAACGGTGTGCTACGAGGCGGGTGATGCGCTGGGTGTGTGGCCGCACAACAGCGACGCATTCGTCGACGAATGGCTGACCGTCACCGGCCTCGACGGACACACTGAAGTGCAGGTCGCCCAACACGGTTCGATGTCGTTGCGTGCCGCCCTGACCGACCGGTTCGAGATCGCCCACATCAGCCCGGACCTGCTGCGCTTCGTGTGCGATCGCACCGCGGATTCGGGTGCGGCCATGCAGCTCGCCGCGTTGATGAAGCCGGAAAACAAAGGCGCACTGGCAGATTGGTCCTGGGGACGCCAGTCGGTCGATCTGCTCGCCTGGGCGCCCGTCACCGCCTCCGCCGAGGAATGGCTCGACATCCTCAAGCCCCTGCAGCCGCGGCTGTATTCGATCTCGTCCAGTCCCAAAGAGCATCCGGGCGAGGTGCACCTGACGGTGGCGCCGGTGCGCTACAACTTTGCGGGCGTGCCGCGGCGCGGAGTGTGCTCGACGTATCTGGCCGACCGCTCCCCCAGTGACCGGATCGCGGTGTATGTGCGGACATCGAAGAACTTCCGGCCGCCGAGCGACCCGCAGACCCCGATGATCATGGTGGGCCCCGGCACCGGGATCGCTCCGTTTCGCGGATTTCTGCAGGAACGGCGCGCGCTCGGCCACAGCGGTCCTAACTGGCTGTTCTTCGGTGAGCAGCATGCCGCCACTGATTTCTACTACCGCGACGAGATCCAGGCGATGCATGCCGACGGTTTGCTCACCGAGCTGGACCTGGCGTTTTCCCGCGACCAGCGCGAGAAGGTGTACGTCCAGCACCTGATGCGCAAGCGGGGTGCGCAACTGTGGCGATGGTTGCAGGACGGGGCCCAGCTGTACGTCTGCGGCAGCGCCGATCCGATGGCGAAAGACGTGGACCAGGCCATCTGCGACATCGCTGCCGAGCACGGCAACCTCTGTATCGAAGACGCCCGGGCCTTCGTCGGTTCGCTGCGAACTGACAGGCGCTACCACCGCGACGTGTACTGACACGCGATTCTGGGTAACTCCGTAATTTGACGGAAACGTCACGAGGCCGTAGCTGAAACATCGGAGTCGCACCATTTCACCCAGGAGTTCGCGCACTCAAGGGAGGGTCGCAGACGTGGGTCGGGATTCGAATGGTCCGAAAAACGGTGCGTCATGTCCGCTGCACTGCGGTGCGCGCAACGATGACGCCCCCGCTGACCAGGTCGATTGGGCTGGACTGCCGGTCAATCTGGACTTCGCGTTCTCGCCGAGCCAGCGGGACAAGGTTTATGCGCAGCACCTGAAGTTTCGGCGTGGCACGCTGCTGCGCCGTGCGTCCGCCGACGTCACGCAGGACTGCGTCTGCGAGATGTCGGACTACGGGCGGGCCGACGCCGCAGCCATGTAGCGCGCGCCGGTGCTACCAACTCCGGGAAGATCCCACAGCCACCTTCGGGTTACGGCTGTGAAAGACGAGACGGATGTGACTCAGGCGCACTGATTTTCGGCGTCCGCCACCGGCAGGCCCTCATCCGCCCAGGCGCCGAATCCACCGAGCAGATCCGCGACGTCGAAACCCGCCGCCTGGAACAGGCTGGCCGCAATCATCGAACGGGTGCCGCTGGCGCAGTAGGTCACCACCGGAGCGGACTTGTCGAACTCGTCGAGGGAATCGACCAGCGCGGGCAGCGGGACGTGGCGGGCGCCCGGCACCACGCCGTCCTCGACCTCGGCTTTGCCGCGCACGTCGACGATCTGCAGGTTCGGAGTCGAGTCGCGCCGTTGCTCCAGCTCAGCGGCGCGGTAGCGGCGGGTGGTCGCGATCAGCTCCGGGCGCTCGTCGGACACCGCCGACAGGTCGTCCAATTGACCCAGCACGCGGTCCAGCCCCACCCGCGCCAGGCGGAGCCGGGACTCCCCCGCTTTCTCCGGATCGCCTACTAAGACAATGTCGCGGTCGATTTCCACTGCGCCGCCGGCCCATTCGGCGAACCGCCCGGCCAGGCTGACGTTGATGGCACCGCGAAGGTGACCGGCCGCGAAGTCCTCGGGCTCGCGGCTGTCCAGCAACGTCACGCCTGCTGCCGCGTGTTTTTCCACGATGTCGATGCCGAACACGTTCGGCGGGCCGTCGTTGAGCAGTGGGCGCCGCTCTCGGTTGCGGTGCGAGTCGTATTCGAAGTAGCGCGGTTGGGTCGCCTGATCCGAGGTCAGCGATGCGACGAACTCGGCTACGTTGTCGATCTTGGCCGCGTAGTTGGTCTCCCGCTGTTCGCCGATCGTGGAGTAAGTTTCGCTGGAAAGCTGCTTGCCGCACGTCGACCCGGCCCCGTGCGCGGGAAATACGCGGGTGGCGTCGGGCAGCGTGAGCAGCTTGCCGTGCAGCGTCTCGTAGAGTGTGCGGGCCAGGTCCTCGGCTGAAATGCCTTCATCGGCAAGCAGATCCGGCCTTCCGACGTCGCCGACAAAGAGCGCGTCGCCGGTGCAGACCCCGTAAGGCACCTCGTCGTCCGGGTACTCGTAGACCACGACGGAAATCGACTCCGGGGTGTGACCCGGGGTCGCCAAGATTTCGAAAGTGACTTCGCCCAACGAGATTCGCTGCCCGTCGTGCAGCGGCTCGACCGGGAACTCGACCCGGGCGTCCTTGCCGTAGGAGATCACCGCCCCGGTCGCGGCCGCGAGTTCCAAGTGGCCGCTGAGGAAGTCGGCGTGGATGTGGGTTTCAATCACCCGTTCGATCGTCAGGCCGTGTTCGGCGGCTTCCTGCAGGTATTCGTCGATGTCGCGGCGGGGATCGACAACCACGGCACGTCCCGAGCTTTCGTCGCCGATGAAGTACGAAGCCTGCGAAAGGCATTCCAGATAGTGCTGTGTGAAGATCATCGAGTCTTCCTCCTGAGCCCTTGAGGCAGATTTAACGCAGGGTTCCCCCGCGACGCGGCGCCGTAACCCCGGGCCACGACGATCACGCCGAACCCGGGACGTTCACCCCGTTCGCGCAGCACGCGGTGACTGGAATCGCGGTGAGCCGAAGTCATCGGCCCCGCGGTTCGGGCTGCCCGTACAGCGCGACAACCACGCTGCGGTCCAGGCTGTTGTTGGACCACACCCCCATCGCGGTGTTGGCGCAATCGCGCATGATCGCCAGATAGTCCGGGTTGTCGAACCATTGGTGGAACACCTCGAGGCTGCTGATGGCCAACGCCGGGTTGATCGCGACGGTTTCGGCCACCTTGCCGCGAAAGCCCGCCGCGGCGGCCCGGGACTGTGCCGTCGATCCGTCAGACCCGATGTCGGCGTTGATGTTTCGGTTGTTGATCAGGTCGTCGGCGTGCCATTGGGCGGCCAGATACAACGAGTTGTTCATGTTCACATCGTTGGTGCAACCCGCCTGATGCTGAGCCGTGTACACCCCGGAGACGACACTGTCGTTGAGCCGCTTGTTATCTGCGACGGCGCTGGGGGCCGTCACCAGCAGGATGAGGCCGGCAACCGCCGGGGCGTGCAGCCGGTTCATACCGGGTCGAAATGTGACACGAGCCAGCGGCCGTCGACCTTATCCAGCACCACCCGGATCACCGGCTGGGTATCGGTGGGGGTGCCGCCGTCGCCGATGGTGACGGTCTGGTTGACGAACAACAGCACCACAGCGTGGTTTGCGGTCGCCGACACCGACGACGCCGCAGTGACCTTCGCGGCCGCGGCGATGCGCTTCTCCTTGGCACCCGGGATGACCACCTGGCGAGTCAGCGCCGTGTAGGCGTCCTTGAACTCCCCGGTCAACCTGTCCCGGGCGGCGCCGAGATCTTTATCCGCCGACTCGGGGGTGTAGGACAGCATGGCCACCGCGTCGTCGCTGGCGGCCCGCACCGACTCGGCTGCGGCCGCACCCACGTCCGTGTTCGACACGTCCCACTTGAAGTAGCCGGCGGCCACCGCGAGCAGCAACGCGATCCCCGGCAGGACCGTGAAAGCAAGTACCCGCGACCACCGGATCGGAGTCCTCACCCGCTCCCGGCCGGCGGTCGGTTCGGCCGCGTCGTCGTCGTCGGGTTCCGGTGTGGTGTCGTCGTCCAGCGATTCCTCGTCTGCGGGCCCTGATTCGACGATCCGTTCGCTCAGTGTCGTCATGGCACGAACACCACGTTCGACATCTTGGCTTCGTCACCGACGGCCTGGACTTCGATTCGCATCCGCCATTCCCGGGGCGCCTCCTCGCCGGCCGCGGTCCGCGATTTCACTGCGACCGCCACCAGCACCTGCGCCGAGTCGCCGCGCTGGGATTCCAGTCCCGCGTCGGTGACCGTGCCCTCCGACTTCGACTGAGCCACTTTGACCAGTTCCACGAACGGCTTGGAACGACGCTCGAAATCGTCCCGGAACGCCCCGGTGGCCAGGTCGATGATGCGCTGCACGTCGGTGTCGATCTGCGTGTAGTCCAGCGTGGTGAGATTCACCGCGCCCTGCCGAGCGGCCCGGATGAACAGCTCACGCTGGGCCTGCGCCCGGTGCTGCGCGTAGTCGCGGTAGCCCAGCCAACCGGTCAGCCCGGTGAGCGCGGCCACGACCAGCGCGGCGGCCACCAGCGCACGCCCGACCCGGGAGAGCCGCCCGAACGGGTTGGGCAACCGGATGACCGACGGTCTGTCACGGTCTTCGACAGCCTCCTCCGCCACGCTGTCGCCGACATCTGTCTTGTCGACGTCATCAGCCTCTTTCGACAAGCTGACCTTCTGCTCTTCGGGCTGCTCAGCCATGTTGCTCCTAACTACGGTGACGGCACCAGCAGTGACTGCCAGTTCTTGGCACGCGGGTGCGCCAAATCGGCCTCGGTGTAACGACGCCCGTCGGGCCCCACATACTCACCCGTGGCCGGGTCGTAGGTGGCGACCGCGACCGGCGGGGGCGGCGGCGCGGTACCGCGCGGTGGCGGCAGCCGCGGATCCTGGCCGGGCGGGTACTGCGGGACACCCTGGCCGGTGGTGGTGGCGTTGGGGTCGCCCTTCCAGTGGTAGCCCTCGTTGAGCGGCACGTACTCCTCGTCGCTCTCGCACAACTCGACGGTCGGGGCACGTTTCCACGGCTTGGTCTCACACGGAATATTGCGCGCGCCACGAACATTGAGTTCGGAATCCTGCGGCAGTCGGCAATACAGTTCGGCCGCCGGCCGGTCCGGCGCATCCACACTGGCCGGTGAACGCCGCTGCGTGGGCGGCAGGAAGCCGGTGGTGCAGGGCGGCGGCAGGTTCATATTGAGGTTGAAATCCAGGTAGAAGCCCTTGTAGTCCTGCTTGGTGCCGACGTTGGGCACCAGCGAGCCCGCCATCACCGCGATGCCCTGCGGCAGCAGCACCAGGATCTGTTCGATGTCGTGCCGGTAGACGAAGGCGATGTCACCCAGGCTCACCAGGTTGGCGAACAGCACCGGTACCGCGGGCGCGACCCGATCGAACAGCGCACGGCCCTCCTCCAGCCCGGAACTGCCCTGCGCCAACAGGTCTCGCAGAGCCGCATCCTGCGCCTGGAACTGCGCGGTGATGGCTGCCGTTCGACGGGCCCAGGTGGCTATCGCATCCGATGTCTGCACTTGGGAGTTCAACACCGGCGGGGCCTGGTCGATCATGGTGGCCAGCGGGTCGACGGTGCGGCCGCCGGCGTTCGCCAATGCCGTTGACCCGTTGACGATCCGGGACAGCTCGGGTCCCAGCCCGCCCACCGCACGATTGGCCTCGTCCATCACGGTGCGCAGATTGTTGCGCGGAATCGCTTGCAGCGCACGGTTGGTCATGTCGAGCAGCCGCCCGATGTCGACCGGCACATCGACCTGTCCGGCCGGGATGACGTCACCGGCCCTGAGCGACCTTGACTGTCGGCCGTCTCCACCGGGCTGCGGGGTCAGTTCGATGTACTGCTCCCCGATCGCCGACCGGCTGTGCACCGATGCCTGCACGTGGGCGGGCACCTTGACGCCGGACCGCATGGCCAGCACCGCGCGCACCCCCTCGGCGGTGACACTGACCGACCGCACCTGACCGACGTCGGTGCCGCGATAGGTGACCACGGAGTTCTCGTACAACCCGCCCGACTGCGGCAGGTCGACGGTGACGCTGTATTCGCCGATTCCGAACAGCGTCTCAGGTATCTTCATGTAGTTGAAAGCCATTGAGCCACAAGAGATCAGCGTCACCACCGTCAGCACTGCCAATTGGATCCAGGTCTTGCGGTTCAGGCGCAGCATCAGTATCCCTCGAAGTGGTAAGGGAAGGTCAGCGGATTCCCGCCGGTGGCCGGGCTCGGTTGCATGCCGATGGTGCGTCCCCACTGCAGTTCGAGTTGGGTCAGATTGCCTTCCCACCGGGAGCCGGTGAATATCCCGGTGTCGATGCGGCTCAACGTGAGATCGACGATCATGGTGAGGTTCGCGTAGTCACCGCGGAACCAGTTGGTCACCGTCGACGTCGGCCACGGGTAGGTCGCCAATCCGTCCAGTCCCTTGGTGAGCGACGGTCCCGCGTCGGCGAGCCTGCGCAGCACCGGGGCGATCTGGCGCAGGTTGTTCACCAACGATTCTTTGCTCTGGCGGACGGTGTCCGCGGCGATCGCGCTGAATTTGCCGAGCTGGTCGATGGCGTCGGCGATCTGGGTGCGCTCATTGGCCAGGACCGCGAGCGCTTTGGGCACCGTCAGCAGCGCCCGGTCCACAACCGCGTCCTTGGCGGCGAACTGACCGGCCAACGAGTTGAGATTCTCAGCGGCAGCGATGATGTCGTCGGTCTGCTTATTGGTGCCGGCGATGAACTCGTCGAGTTGTCGCAGCAGGCTGCGCATGTCGTTTTCGCGTCCGGCGAAAGCCTTGGCGACCGCCTGGGTGATCTCCTGCAGCTGAGCCAGGCCACCGCCGTTGAGCAGCACGGATACCGACGCCAGGGTTTGCTCGGTGGTCGGATACATGCTCGCGTGTGCCAGCGGGATGACCGATCCGTTTCGCAGTTGTCCGACCGGCGGCTCGTCCCTGGGCGGGGCGAGCTCGATGTGCATGGACCCGAGCAAGCTGGTCTGACCGATCTTGGCGGTGGCGTTGGCGGGCAGCTGGACGTCGCCGTTGATCCGCATGGTGACCAGCGCGTGCCAGTCCTGGGCCTCGATCTTGGTGACATTGCCGATGTTGACGTCATCGACCCGGACCCGGGTGTTCTCTTGGATATTCACCACATCGGGTAACTGGGCTTGGACCGTGTAGGAGCCCGCGCCGCCACCGGACGTGCCGGGCAGCGTGAGCGAATTCAGGCCGTGCCAGTCACACCCACCGAGGACCGTCATGCAGGCGACACTGACCGCAGCCGTGATCATCTGCCGCCCAATCATGAGGACGGCCCCTGGGGGACCATCAGGCCCGGCAGGCCCAGCTTTGGATCGACCACGGTGGGTCCGGGCGCCGCTGCCGGCGCCGGCTGCTCGGCCGGCAGCGGGGCCGCCTCTGGCGGTGGCAGGGCGCCGGGGCGCAATCTGTCCTCGCTGTAGGTGATCTCGCCCGGGCGGGCCTGCGGTCCGACGAACGGGTTGAGCCCGACGGGCACGTAGTTATAGATGCGGTTTTTGATGATCGGCTCGACATATTGCAGGCAGAGCTTGGAAACCCGGTCCAATCCGCGCCGCGAGGCCGCTTCGATCGAGCTGCAAATCCATTGCGGGATATCGGCGAAGTTGTTCAGCGCGATGATGCCGGTCATGGCGCCCTGCGCTGGTTGGTAGATGTTCATGAAGTTCTGGAACACCGTCGGCACCACATGCAGGATCTGCTTGATGTCGGCACGGCTGTCGTTGAGTGCAGTGGTGATGGAAGTGAACCGGTCGACCGTGACACCGATGGATTCCCGGTTCTCGGCAAGGAATCCGCGCAGGTCCACCAGCGCCGCGTCCAGACCCTGCACCGCGTTGGCGATCTCGTTGGGCGAGTTGGACAGAATCGTGGTCACGCTGGCCAGGTTCTGGTTGAACGCGGCCAGCAGGTCGCTGCTGGAGTACAGCGCCGAGACCAGCAGCTGCAGGTTGCGCACCGTGCTGAAAATGTCGTCGGCGTGATCACCGAGCGCCGAAAGTGCCGCGGAGAGTTTGATGATGGTGTCGCGAGCCGTGTCGCCCTCACCCCGCAGGTTGTCCGCGGCCGAGTTGATGAATTCGCCCAGCGAGTTCACCCCGCCCGGTGTCGCCGGTTGCAGGGACTCGGTCAGCTTCTCCAACTGCTTGCGGAAGTCGTCCCACTCCACCGGTACCGCGGTGCGGCTCAGCGGAATGATTGCTTCGGCAGCGAGTTTGGGGCCGCCGTTGTAGACCGGGACCAGTTGCACAGCGCGTGAGGTCACCAACGACGGGGACAGGATCGCGGCGCGGGCCGCGGCGGGAATCGGATACTTCTTGTCGACGGAGAACGTCACCTTGGAGCTGGCCGGTTGCGGCTCGATCTTGTCGACGGTCCCGACGGCGACGCCCAGGATCCGGATTTCGTCGCCGACGAATAGACCGTTGGCGTTGACGAAATACGCGGAGTACGTGTTCTTGTCGACCTCTTTCCACAGCTGCTTGCCGAGAAGGAACAACGAGAAGACCAGGGTGACCACCAAACTGAGAGCGGCTGCGGCCCGCAGCGTTTTCCGTGCGGTGGGGCTGACGTTCACGGGCCCCCCGTTCCCGCGGGCTCCGGCGGCGGCCCCGGTGCGGGTCCGGGCGACGGTGGTTGCGACCACAGCGGTGTCGGTGCGGCTTCGGGTGGGACCGGCGGGGATCCGATCGGCGGGTCCACCGATTCGGACGGCAGATGCTGGTTGGGGTCCAGATACCGGTCATACATGCGCGAGTCGAGGATCGGTCCGCTGAGTTGGCCGGGAACCAGGTTGGCCACATAGGCTTTGAAGAACGGACCGGACCCGAGCACCTCGCCGAAGGACATGGCGTACCGCTTGAACTTCGGCAGTGTCCGCTGGATGTCTTCCTTGCGGTTGTCCAGGATTTCGAGCACGCCGTTGAGCTTGTCGAGAGCCGGCTTGAGCTGGCTGCGGTTGTCATCGACCAGCCCCGAAATCTGGTGGGACACCGCGGTGAGGTTGTTCATCAGTGCGTCGATGGAACTGCGTTCCCGTAGCAGCGCCGCCAGCAACGCGTTGGAATTGGACACCAGGCCGGCGATCTGCTGGCTGCGCCGACCCAACACGCCGGCAACGCTGTTGGCGTTAGTCAGCAGGCTGCGCAGCTGTGCGTCGCGGTTGTTCAGGGTGTCGGAGAACCGGGCGACCCCGTCCAGCGCCGGCCGCAGATTGGGTGGTGTGTCGTGGAACGTGTCGGCCAAAGTCGTGAGGGCTGAGGATAATTGGGTGGTGTTCAGGCCGCTGATCTGAGTTGTCAAGTCGCCCAGTGCGTCCGGCAAATCGTAGGGCGAGGTGGTGCGTTCCAGCGGAATGGTGATCCGCAGCCGGCCCTGCCCGCGCGGGGTCAGCTCGAGCATCTTGGAACCCAGAATCGTCTCGGTCTTGATCGCCGCTTCGGTCCGCTCGCCCAACTCGACGCTCTTGCGGACGGTGAAGCCGACCCGGACTTTGGTGCCCTCCAGACTCACATCGGACACCCGACCGACTCCCACACCCGAAACACGCACCTGGTTACCGGGTTTGATGCCACCGGCTTCGGAGAAATAGGCCGCATAGTTGTCGTAGCCGTTGACGAAGGGCAGCTTGTTGTACTGGAATGCGACGACCACCACCAACGTCATGATGACCGTGCCCATCACTCCCAACAGGAAGGGACTGCGGTTCTTGCCCGGCTTGCCGCGGAATCGACTCATTGCGGCGTGCACCGTCCGGAGGGCTGACCCACCAGCTTGACGTAGATGGGGTTGCCCCCCTTGCCGTTCAGTTTGAGCAGCACCTCGCAGAAGTAGAAGCCGAAGTAGTCGCCGTTGAGGCCCTGCCGGGACAGCACCTGGTAGACGTCGGGCAGGGTGTGGATCAGGTGGTCGACGTAGTCGCGGTCGGCCATCACCTGGGTCGCCATCCGGTCGGTTTCGTGCACCACGTTCTTGATCGGTTGCCGTGCCTGCACCAGCAGGTCGGCGATGGAACCGGCGGCGGCATTGACGTAGGCCAGGCCGGCGGAGATGTCGTCCTTGCGTTGCGCCAGGCCCTCGACGAACTCGGCCAATTTGTCCAATCCGTCGGCGAATTCGTGATCGCGGGCGGCGAAGGTGTGCAGCACGGTGTTCAGGTTGGTGATCAGCTCGCCGATCAACTCGCTGCGCCCGGCCAGGGTCGACGTCAACGTCGCGGTCTGGGCCAGCACCGAGGACAGCGTGCCGCCCTGGCCCTGGAAGATCCGCAGCAACTGCCCGGACAGCGCGTTGACCTGGTCGGGGTCCAGCGCGCGGAACAACGGGCGGAAACCGCCGATCAGCACGTCGACATCCAGGGCCGGCGATGTCCGCGCCAGCGGGATCGTCGCGCCCGCGGGCAGCCGGTGCGGCGATCCGGAGCTTTCTTCCAGAGCCAGGAAGCGGTCACCGATCAGGTTCTCGTAGCGCACCACCGCGCGGGTACCTTCGGTCAGTCGCAAACCCTTGTCAATCGCGAAGTCGATACTGACCGTGCCGTCGCGGTGCAGGGTGATGTCGCCGACCTTGCCGACTTCGGCACCGGCGATGCGGACGAAGTTGCCGGACTTCAGCCCCGAGATGTTGGTGAAGACCGCGTGGTAGTCGGTGCGGTCCTCGAATCGGAACTGCCCGAAGACCGTGACCAACCCGAAGGTGAAGACCAGGCACACCGCTGTGAACAGCGCGACCCGGATGATGATGCTCGGCATGCTTCGTCTCATGGCGGCGGCTGCCCCCCGCGGTAGAAGTAGCGCGGCGGCTCAGGCGGGTTCTTGGTCGTCGGGAAGTAGTTGGACCACCAGGGATTACCGACCGCCAGGTTGGTGCGGATCTCGTTGGGCTCGGTACCCCAGCCGGTGTCGGTGACCAGCGCGCGCACCGGGTAGTTGGCACTCGGGTCCGGCAGCGAACCGCAACTCGGCCTGCCGCCGGGGCCGCCGGTGGCATTGACTTTCGGCAGGTGCTTCGGGTACCGGTACGGGTCGTCGCCGAACAGCAGTCCGGCGTCCATGATGAACGAATATCCGTTGCCGCCCAACGTGTCCCGGCCGCCGTGCTCCACGTACCACTGTGCGCCCTGGAACAGGCAGGTGTAGGTCGGGGAATACATGTCCAGCAGTCGTGTGGTCGGGTCGAGCAGATTGATGGCTCGTACGATGTCGGATTCGGTGCGGCCGATGACGCTGATACCGGTCCGGCTGAAACCGATGGCTGACATCAGCATGGCGTCCAGCGACTGCTGGTTCTCGGTGAGGGTGACGCTGGTGGTCGTCACCGAGTCCAGGATCGACAGAATATCCTGCGCCGCAGTGGAATACGTGGCCGCGGCCTGGCCGAACAGCTTCCAGTTCCGGTGGATGGTGTCCAGTCGGGGATTCACGGCGAGCAGCACGTTGTTGGCGTCGGTGATGGCCTGCCCGATCCGGTCGCCCTTACCGCGCACCGATTGCGCGAAGGCCGACAGGATCGCGTTCAGTTTGGCGGGATCGATTGCCTGAACCAGGGATTGGAGATTCTCGAAGACGGTGTTCACCTCGACGGTCACATTCCGTGAGTGCAGCACGGCACCGGGTTTGAGGGCTGCGGGACTGGGCCGCCCGGGCGCGGTCAGGTCGACGTACTTGGAACCGAACGCGGTGGTCGACTTGATCTCGGCCTCGACGTTGCTGGGCAGATACCTGAACGCGTCCGGTTGCATCTTCAGCTTCAGCTCGG
Source organism: Mycobacterium sp. NGS61 (assembly GCF_059812325.1). Taxonomy (NCBI): domain Bacteria; kingdom Bacillati; phylum Actinomycetota; class Actinomycetes; order Mycobacteriales; family Mycobacteriaceae; genus Mycobacterium; species Mycobacterium sp. NGS61. Next base: position 35,535 of record NZ_JCALCL010000003.1, on the reverse strand, counting down.
CGACTTTGACGTCGGTGCCGATCGACTCGACCTGCCCGACCTGCACTCCGCGGAACTTGACTTTGGCGCCCTGTTCCATCACCAGTCCCGCGCGGTCCGAGACCAGGGTCAGGGGGATCGATTCGTCGAACTTGCCGGCGAACATGCCGGTCGTCATCACCACCAGACCAGCCACCACCAGAAACAGGGTCGGCGCGTACCAGATCGGGTCGATCCGGCTGGTGCGGACCCGGTTGGCCCGGAAGGCTCCTCGATACTTCTCGTCGCTCATACCGGCTAACCCGACAGGTTGAAATTGCCGTGCTGCCCGTATACCGACAGCGAAATCATCAGGCACACAAAGGCGGTCACGATCATCGACGACCGCACCGACCGGCCCACCGCCTCGCCGACCCCGGCCGGCCCACCGGTCGCGGTGAACCCGTAGTAGGTGTGGACCACCATCACGCCGGTGGCCATCGTCAGCGCCGACAGGAACGACCACAGCAGATCGTTGGGATGCAGGAAGGTGGCGAAGTAGTGCTCGTAGACGCCACGGGACTGGCCGTACACGGAAATGGTGAGGAACTTGGCGGCGATGAATGACATCAGCACGGCGACGGCATAGAGCGGGATCACCACCAGCACACCGGCGATGATCCGGGTGGAGGCCAGGTAGGTGATCGCGCGGATGCCCATCACCTCGAGCGCGTCGATCTCCTCGTTGATCCGCATGGCACCCAGTTGCGCCGTGGCGCCGGCGCCGATGGTGGCCGTCAGTGCCAGGCCGGCCGTGCACGGCGCGATCATCCGGACGTTCAGGAACGCCGAGAGGAATCCGGTCATCGCCTCGACGCCGATGTTGGACAGCGTGTCGTAACCCTGTACCGCGACCAGCGCTCCGGTGGTCAGCGTGAGGAAACCGATGATCCCGACGGTGCCGCCGATCACCGCCAAAGCGCCGGTGCCCATGCCCATTTCGGCGATCAGCCGCAGCAGTTCACCGGGGTATCGGCGTACCGCCTCGCCGATGTTGAGTAATGACCGACCGTAGAACGCGGTCTGCTCCCCCAGCTTGCGGGTGGCAGCCACCGTCCTGGGACCGGCTGTACTCAACCGCGACGGTTCGTCGACCACGGCGTCGCTCATGGGCGCCACACCCGACTCATTTGGCGGTCACTTTCACACCCAGCGCCGTGGTCAGGATGTTGATGAAGAACAGTGCCATGAAGGAGAACACCACGGTTTCGTTCACGGCGCTGCCGACACCGGCCGGGCCGCCACCGGCGGAAAGGCCCTTGTAGCAAGCGATCAGACCGGCGGAGATCCCGAACAGCGTCGCCTTGATCAGCGAGATGACCACCTGTGGCAATCCGACGAGCAGCGTCATTCCGGCAACGAAAGCCCCCGGTGTGACGTGCTGGACGTACACCACGAAGATGTAACTGCCGACCAGGCCGGTAACCGATACCAATGAGAACAGCAGCACCGCAACGAACGTCGCGGCGATCAGGCGTGGAACCACCAGGGCCTGAATGGGGTTGACGCCGATCACCGCCATCGCGTCGATTTCCTCGCGAATCTTGCGGGCCCCCAGATCGGCGCACATAGCGGTCGAACCGGCGCCGGAGACGACCATGGCGGTGACCACCGGACCCACCTGGGTCACCGACGCGAGCCCGGCACCGGCGCCGGAAAGGTCGCCGGCACCGATCTCGACGAGCAGGATATTCAGCACGAACACGATGAGGACCGTGTACGGGATCGACAACATGATGGTCGGAAAGATCGACACCCGGGCAACGAACCAGATCTGCTCCAGAATCTCGCGCCAGTTCCATGGCCGTCGGACCAGCACCAGAAATGTCTCGGCGCAGAACGAGAAGAACCCGCCCAATGCGTTCATCGGCCTAGCCAGGGTTGCCGCGTCCATCGTTCGGCTCACCCCCGACCCACCAGAGCATTCGGTCCATGCGGTTACGCCGACGCCGTCAAGGACATCAAAGAGTGTCGTAATACGTTGTACGGCAACGGGTTAACGCCATCCACAGGAGTGGCGAGACTGGGTCGCCTGGCTGCAGATAGAAACATGCCGCCAGCTTACGAGCATCGAAAATCGATTCCGAGACTTGCAATCACCCGGAAACAAAGGTCGGAAGCCCGCACCGGTCAGCCTACGGTCGTACCGCCCTCAGCGATGCGCCGCACCGCCTTGAGAAAGACATCGATCTCGTCGCGGGTGTTGTAGAACGCGAACGAGGGACGCACGGTCGCCTCCAGACCATAGCGCCGCAAAATCGGCTGGGCACAGTGATGTCCGGCACGTACCGCAATGCCCTCGGCGTTCAAGGCTTTACCGACTTCGAGCGGTTCGTGCCCGGCCAGCACGAAGGACAGCACGCTGGCTTTCTCCTGCGCGGTGCCGATCAGCCGGACGCCTGGAATGTCGGCCAGGCGCGGTGTCGCGTACTCCAGTAGGGCGTGCTCGTAGGCCGCGATGCGCTCGACACCCACCTTCTCGACATAGCGCAACGCCGCCCCGAGTCCGACGGCGTCGGCGATATTGCCGGTGCCCGCCTCGAACTTGTTGGGCAGCCCCTGATACAGCGACCGCTCCAGGGTGACGTCGGCGATCATGTTGCCGCCGCCCTGCCACGGCGGCGTCTCGGCAAGAGCCTCCTCGGAGCCGTAGAGCACACCGATGCCGGTCGGACCGAAGATCTTGTGACCGGAGAACGCGAAGAAGTCGACGCCCAGCTCCGCGACGTCGATGGGTAGGTGGGGAATCGACTGGGCGCCGTCGATCAACACCCGGGCACCGTACCGATGACCCAGCTCGACGATCTTCTCGACCGGTGTGACCGTGCCGAGTGCGTTCGAAACGTGAGTCACCGCAACCAGTTTGGTTTTCGGACCGAGCAGATCCTCGAACTCCGACAGCAGCAGGTTGCCGGCCTCGTCCACCGGGGCGACCTTCAGCACCGCACCCGTCGCCTGCGAAAGCAACTGCCACGGAACGATATTGGCGTGGTGCTCGAGGTGGGTGATGACGATCTCGTCGCCGCGACCCAGATGTTTTCCACCCCACGCGTAGGCCACCAGGTTGATCGCTTCGGTGGTGCCGCGCACGAAGATGTTCTGTTCCACCCGGGGAGCGCCGATGAATCGTCGCACCGTCTCGCGGGCATCTTCGTAGGCGTCGGTGGCACGGGCGGCCAACTCGTGCGCGGCGCGGTGGATGTTGGAGTTCTCGTGGGCATAGAAGTGCGCCAGCCGGTCGATCACCGCTTGCGGCTTCTGGGTGGTGGCCGCGTTGTCGAACCAGATCAGCGGTCTGCCGTTGACCGTCTCCTGCAGGATCGGGAAGTCGGCCCGTACCGCATTGACCTCGAAGACCTCGTGGTCGTCCGGCACTTGCGGCACCGGCTCCCGCGGGATGGCCAGGAAGTAGTAGTTGGCCTCGTCACCGGTCGGCGCTGCCGCAGGTGCGTCCGACCAGCCCAGGTCGGCCACCGTCGGCGCCTGCGGGTGCCAGCCGGGAGCCGAGCCGCGCGGGGCCACCGGCACGCTGGGTGGAGCGCCGGCCAGCACGCCGGGCACGGTCGGCACGATGCCCGTCGGCACCGCAAAGGCGCTCAGGTCGCCGACACCGGGCGGCAGGAACGGGTCGGCGACCGCGACACCGGGCGCACCCGCGGACGGGCCCGCCGTGCTGTCCGGCACGTTGCCACGCGGCGCCACCGGCACCGTCTGCGGCGGGGTGGCTTCCGGCCCGGGTGATGTCGGCGCCGGCACGTAGATGTCGGAAAACGCGATCGCAGGCACGCCGGCGGTGAGCGGGTCGGAGGTGCCGGCTGCGGTCCGGCCGGCCGAGGTCGCGGCCGTCGTGTCGGGCAGGTTGCCGCGCGGGGCGACCGGGGCGGTCTGCGGCGGACTGTCGGGTCCCGGCCGGATGCTGGCCGCGTAGAGCTGGCTTGCCAGCACCGCGAGTTCCGTGGCGCTGACTGGCAGCTCGCTTTCGGCGTCTACCGAACGGTACTCACTCGTACTCATGGAACTGGTCCACGGCGACGTCGTCGAGCACGGCAAGCGCATCGTCGGTGAGGACCGCCAAAGACGTGTACAGGGTGACCAGGTAAGTAGCGATCGCCGACTTGTTGATGCCGGTGAACCGGACCGACAAGCCCGGCGCCTGCTCGCCGACCAGGCCGGGCTGGAACAGGCCGACCACACCCTGGCGCTCCTCACCGGTGCGGGCCAGGATGATTTGCGTCTTGCCGTCCTCGACCGGGACCTTGTCCGACGGGATGAGCGGAATACCGCGCCAGGTGATGAACTGCGCGCCGAACAGGCTCACGACCACCGGCGGCACGCCACGGCGGGTGGCCTCGCGGCCGAACGCGGCGATGCCCAGCGGGTGCGCGAGGAAGAAGCTCGGAGTCTTCCAGACTTTGGTGATCAGCGAGTCCAGGTCGTCCGGCGTGGGCCGACCGCCCCGGGTCTGGATGGTCTGCTCCGGAGTCACCTGGGCCAGCAACCCGTACTCGGGGTTGTTCACCAGCTCGGACTCCTGGCGCTCCTTGATGGTCTCGATGGTCAGTCGCAGCTGCTGCGCGATCTGGTCGTGTGGGCTGGAGTAGAGGTCGGACACCCGGGTGTGGACGTCCAGCAGCGTGGAGATGCTGCGCAGCGTGTACTCGCGCGGACTGATCTCGTAGTCGACGTAGGTCTCCGGTAGCGGTTCATCAATACTGGCACCGGCCTCCGCTTTGATCGCGACCCGCTCCGGATTGACCACCCGGTTCACGCGGTAGATACCGGCTTCGACGGGCACCCAGCTCAGCAGATGCAGCAGCCAGCGCGGCGTGATCGTCGCCAGCTGCGGGACCGTCTTGGTGGCGTTGGCAAGCTGGCGTGCCGCAAGGTCGCCGAGGGCCTGGGATTCGTTCTGTGCTCCGGGATCCGACCCCTGAGTAGAAGCGGCCATCGTCGTCCTTTCCATGCGTGATCAGAGCTGCGCCGGGTATCGAGCAGAGCCATCATGCCTCACAAGTTGCGTGAATGCCTGCCGAGAGTAGGCAGATGGCGACGCCGCGACATAGAGTTAAACCTCGACTGAGCCGAACCGACTCTGGGCTGGTTTCCCAGATTGTTCCCAGCCTGGCCGATTTGTCGATGCTTTATAGTGGGACGCATGCAACAGGCCGACCAGCTGCGTTTTGTCCGCACGCGCTGCATCGCCGTGATCTGTTGTTGTTCCTGTTGATTTCTGACGCCCGCTGACCGCTCAGTAATCGCCGCAGCCACCGCCCGGAGGGCTCACCTCCTCGGTGTGAGGCGCGCCACCTTCCAGGAAGAACAAGTCCCCATGACCGTTGTGTCCATCCCCGATCGTGCGCTGGCGCGTGTGACAACCCGCAGGCGCGTCCGGGTGCGGCCGGCCGACGCGCCCACCCGCATGACGCGCTACCGCGGCGGTACCTATTCACACACCGTCGACAGAATCGTGTTCAGTGACGGCACCTCCGCACGTACCGACCTGATCCGGCTCAATCCCGGCCTGCAGGCGTACTCGTTGGACTTCGCCGGAATCTCTCCGTACCACCCGTCGCCCTACCGGCTGGGCGCCTGGTCGGCATTGCCGCATCTGCACACCCGGGGCTGCGAGGCCGAAGTCGCCTGGATCCTGCGGCACTCCTTCCCGGTTTTGGCAGTGTCCGAACTGAGTGACCGACTGCGCCGGGCCGGATATCCCTTGGGAGCGGCCAACATCAGCGAACACGAGGCCATCGCAGGAACCCAGGCCGCGATCTGGCATTTCACCAACGGCATGGCCCTGGACACCCGACCGTTGAACGCACCCACCGCGGTGCACCGCGGTCCGGATTCGACGCTGACGTTCGAGTTCGACGGCCAGCCCCAGCTCGGTGGGTATGCGCTGTGGACCGCGTCCGACTCCCCCGTCACCGTGACGCTGCAAAAATCGGCCGACGGCCTGACGTGGCACGACGTCTCCGGATCGACACTGGTCACCGACGCGGGCAAGGGTCGCTACGAGCGCACCCTCGGGGTTGGCAGCACCACCTCCAGCCACCGCCACGGCCGCGGCGCCCGCGGCTACCGGTACTACCGACTACTCACCACCGCACCGGAAGCCGCGATCGACCACGTCGACTTCTGGCTGACCGGGTCCGGTCACTACCGCAATGCCGACCGCATCGTCCACCTGTACAACTACCTGCTCGCCGGGGCCTACCCGGCGCTTCGGGACGCCGAGGAACCCTTGATCGACGGCGAGGCAGTGGCCCAGGGCGGGCTCGTCGGCCCGTTCCAGGTGAGCGCACCCCTCACCTTGGCCGCCGGCAGCGGCCAGGTGATCGTCGACGCCTTCGGCGCGGTGATCGACGGAGCGGTCCGACCAGGCACCGACTTCTACGTTCGGGTCACACCGGGCCGCTCGGGAATAACGCTGCACGCAACCACGTCTGATCACGGCAGCGGACGGGTACTGACCGGGGTGGCGGTGGCCGGGCCCGCGCGGGGACTGACTCCGGTTGCTTTGACCACCCCCTCGCACGTGACAATGGAGTTCGACATCACCTGGGAAGCCGGCCAGGCCCGCACTGACACCGTTGGAGAATGTGGATGACCATTGCCGAGAACATCACCCAACTCATCGGCCACACGCCGCTGGTCCGGTTGCGCCGGGTCACCGACGGCGCGGTCGCCGACGTCGTCGCCAAGCTGGAGTCGTTCAACCCGGCCGGCAGTGTGAAAGACCGCATCGGCGTGGCGATGATCGACGCGGCCGAGAAGGCCGGCCTGATCAACGAGGACACCATCATCCTCGAGCCCACGAGTGGGAACACCGGGATCGCGCTCGCGATGGTCGCCGCTGCCCGTGGCTACAAGCTGGTGCTGACCATGCCGGAGACCATGAGCATCGAGCGCCGAATCCTGTTGCGCGCCTACGGCGCCGACCTCATCCTCACGCCTGGTTCCGAGGGCATGCCCGGGGCCATCGCCAAGGCCGAGGAACTGGCTAAAAGCGATCAGCGGTACTTCATCCCGCAGCAGTTCGAAAACCCGGCCAACCCGGCAGTACACGCGGTCACCACCGCCGAAGAAGTGTGGAAAGACACCGACGGCAAGATCGACATCTTCGTCTCCGGGGTCGGCACCGGCGGCACCATCACCGGTGTGGCACAGACCATCAAGGAGCGCAAGCCGTCGGTGCAGTTCGTCGCCGTCGAACCGGCCGCATCGCCGGTGCTGTCCGGTGGCCAGAAGGGACCGCACCCCATCCAGGGCATCGGCGCCGGCTTCGTGCCGCCGGTGCTGGATATGGGTCTGGTCGACGAGGTGGTCACCGTCGACAACGACGACGCGTTGAACCTGGCCCGACGCCTGGCCAGGGAAGAGGGGCTGTTGGTCGGCATCTCGTCGGGCGCCGCGGTGGCCGCGGCCCTCGACCTGGCCCGGCGACCGGAGAACGCCGGCAAGCTGATCGTGGTCGTCCTGCCATCGATCGGCGAGCGGTACCTGAGCACGGTGCTGTTCAAGGATCTGAGCGACTAGTCATGTTGGCGGCTATCCGGCGCGACATCCAGGCGGCCCGGGAACGCGACCCGGCCAACCCCACCGTGCTGGAGGTCGTCTTCGCCTACCCGGGCGTCCACGCCGTGTGGGGACACCGGATCACGCACTGGCTGTGGCGGCGCGGCCGGCGACTGGCGGCCCGGACACTGGCCGAACTGAACCGCATCCTGACCGGTGTGGACATCCATCCCGGCGCCGTGCTCGGACCCGGGCTGTTCATCGACCACGCAACCGGGGTGGTGATCGGGGAAACCGCGGAAATCGGCGAGGACGTCACGATTTTCCACGGGGTCACCCTGGGTGGCACCGGCAGCGAAACCGGCAAACGTCACCCCACCATCGGTGATCGGGTCACCATCGGCGCGGGAGCAAAAGTGCTCGGCGCCATCAAGATTGGTGACGACAGCCGGATCGGCGCCAACTCCGTCGTCGTCAAGGAGGTCCCGGCCAGCGCGGTGGTCGTCGGAGTGCCCGGCCAGATCGTGAGCCGACCCGGGCCGGCCAGCGAGGACGAATCGAAGCTGCCCGACCTGGTCGGCGTCAGCCTCAAGTCGCTGCTCACCCGGGTGTCCCGGTTGGAAGGCAAATCCAACGGAGCCGCGACCGAGCGCGTCATCCGGCCCCCCGAGGCCGGCGTCTGGTACGGCGAGGATTTCTCGATCTAGGGGACCGTTGCGTCGGTGAAAGTGTTGGTGCACAAGTGAGTTCGGTTGTAATCGCAAGCATCGCGGTTGTCGCGGCTCTGGGGGGTGCCAGCGTTATCGGAGTTGCGGTCAACCGCCGATCCGGGGTGGTGCGCAAGGCCGCTGCTGCCGACGACCAGGACAATTCGGACCTGGGCCTGTCCGACACCGGGCCGACGGTGGTGCACTTCAGTGCCGAGTGGTGCGGCCCGTGCGCTGCGGTACGGCGGGTGGTCGACCAGGTGTGCGCGGAATTGCCCGAGGTGGCCCATATCGAGCTCGACATCGACCAGAATCCCGTTGCTGCCAAACGCCTTTCGGTGTTGTCGTTGCCGACTACGTTCATCTTCGACGCGTTTGGCCGGCAACAATATCGCAGCGCGGGTGTTCCGAAAGCCGCCGACCTGCAGTCGGCTCTGCGCCCGCTGATGACCGTCGATCAGGAGAGGAACAGTTGATGTCCCCCGATGTCAACCACGTGGATGTCCGCGGGCCGCGTTTCGCCGCATGGGTCACCAGCACGGTGCTGGTGGCGACGCTGGTGGTCTCGGTGTTCAGTCAACCCGCCGCGGCCGTCCTGCTCGGCCTGCAAGCGATCGTCTTTGCGGTGAGCGCGGTACGCGGTCCGCGAAATTCTCCGTACGGATTGGTGTTCGCCAAGGTGGTGGCGCCCCGGCTCAGCCCGGCCAGTGAACGGGAACCCGTGCCGCCGTTGAAGTTTGCCCAAGTGGTCGGGCTGGTGTTCGCCGTCGCCGGGGTGATCGGGTTCGCCGCCGGGATCTCGCTGCTGGGCGTGATCGCCACCGGGTTCGCCTTATTCGCTGCGTTTCTCAACGCAGCTTTCGGCATCTGCCTCGGCTGCCAGCTGTACCCGATGGTGGCGCGCTGGCGCCGCGCCCCCGCTGCGTAGAGCGCGCTGCGCGACACACCGAGATTCGACGGTGTTTTTAATTTTGAAGCTATATCCAATCAGCTCTTATATTCTCGGAATATGGACGAGCCTGAGTTGCGATTGCTCCGTCTATTCGTGGCTGTCGCGGAGGAACGCCACTTCGGCAATGCCGCCCGGCGGCTGCATATCGCCCAGCCACCGTTGAGCCAACAGATCCAAAAACTGGAACGTCGGCTGGGCACCGAGTTATTCGACCGGTCGCGCCGTCCCATCGAGCTCACCGACGCGGGGGAGGCGCTCTTCGCCGAGGCACGCCTTGCGCTCACCTACGCCAAGCGGGCGTACGCGGCGGCACGACGGGCCGCCAACGGCCAGCTCGGTTGTGTCTACATCGGTGCGATGCAGGCGGCAGTGAACGGCGTCCTGGCCTATGTCATGCGGGCTCATCGGCTGCAGTATCCGGACGTCAAGCTCGAACTCATCGAGCTGGGTAACGTCGAGCAGGTCGAGCAACTCGTGGATCACCGCATCGACGTCGGATTCCTGCGGGGACCGATCGACGAACCGTCGTTGACCATCCAGACGCTGATCGCCGACCCGCTCGCCGCGGTCGTCTGCGTGGACCACGCGTTGGCCGATCAAGAGCGAATCGACCCGAGACAATTAGCCCACGAACCAACCATCCTGTGGACCCGGGCCGCGGCAACCACCACCTACGCCGACGTCGTCGAGCTGTTCCGGATGTATGACATCGACCCACCGATCGTCGACGAAGTGCAGCATATCCAGACAATCCTGGCGTTGGTCGCCTCAGGTGCCGGGATCGCTTTGTTACCAACGTCTTTCATCAACCTCAATCGGAAGGATGTGCGCTTCATTCCGTTATCCGGTGAGCTGCCACACCGCCCGCTGATCTTGGCCTGGCGCACCGTCGACCGGTCGCCGACCGTGCGCTGTTTCCTGGACGTCACACTGCAGGCATCCCCGCGCTACGTGCAAGACCTCGGAAAGCACTACCCCCAGTTGAGTACGTAACTGGCGCGCCGGGCCTGCCGCTGAAGTAGCTCTCGGTGCGGGCGATTCGCGGGTTCCCGCTATTCGGTATTATATCTACAGAATATTTTAGTGGTCTTACTTTGTCTTAGACATGATGATGTGCTCGTCATACGGTGGTCGGAGTCAACGAGCGCAGGAGATCACCGAGTGAGCGAGACTTCCACAACTGGCCCCTTTTCGTCGCTTCTGGTGGCCGACTTCTCGCACGCTCTCGCCGGACCGTTCTGCACCATGACACTCGGCGATCTCGGCGCCACGATCGTCAAAGTGGAGCGTCCGGGCGGCGATGACACTCGGGTCTGGGGTCCGCCATTTGTCGACGGCGAGAGCACCTATCACCTGGGCGTGAACCGCAACAAGCGCAGCGTCGTCCTCGACATGCGCCAATCCGAGGATCTCGATCTGGCCCGGACTCTCGCTGAGCGCGCCGACGTGCTGGTGGAGAACTTCCGGCCCGGCGTCATGGCCCGGTTCGGCTTGGACGAGCCCACAGTGCGCCGGGCGAATCCTGGCCTGGTGTACTGCAGCATCTCGGCATTCGGCGCCAACGCCGGGGCCCAGTGGGCCGGCTACGACATATCAATCCAGGCGCTGGGCGGATTGATGAGCATCACCGGACCCGATTCCGACCAACCGACGCATGTCGGCGCTGCGCTGGTGGGCTCGCTGGCGGGCATGTTCGCAACGGTCGGGATCATGGCGGGACTGCGCGATCGAGATCTTACGGGGCGCGGGCAGCACGTTGAGGTCAACCTGTTGTCCGTGATTTTGGCGGCCATGACCGACCAGTCCACCAGTTACGTTGTTGCACAACAGGTTCCCCGCACTTCGGGTGATGGTCACGCAAGCATGGCGCCTTATGGCTGCTACGCCACCGCGAAGGGCACGCTGGTGCTGGCCATCTGCAACGACAAGCAGTTCGGGCTGCTCCGCGATGTCTGGGGGCTTGCGGATGTGGCCCAGGATGAGCGGTTTCGGACCAATGAGCTGAGGGTGCGCAACAGGGCGGCCCTGCGGGAGCAATTGGAACGCGCGCTGGCAACCAACTCGGCGGCGTACTGGTCGTCGGTACTGCTGAAGAAGGGAATTCCGGCCGGCGCGGTCAACAACGTCGCCCAAGCCTTTGCCCTAGCCGAACAGTTGGGATTGAGCCCGGTCCGCAACACCGCCGATGGAGACGACGTGGGCCGCCAAGTGGCCAGCCCAATCAATCTGTCCGCCACACCAGTGACCTACCGAACCAGAGCGCCGCGACTAGGCGAGCACAGCGACGAGATCCGTGACTGGCTTACCGACCTTGCGCTGCACGCAACCAAGAAATGACTGCAGCCGACTGTTGGTTGAGCCGTCTGGTCACCACCGCGCAGGAAATGATCACGTCAGCCCGGGTTGTCGTGGTCCTCGTGGCGGCCGCGATTTTCCGGGCGAAGACCGAGCGCGGGATTCGGTTGCTCGCCGCAGTCATCGACTGCCGAGCGACGTCGCCCAGTCGCTGAGCCGACCGGTCCCCCGGAATGGCGTGCCGGTCCTTCCCGGTTCGTCACCGACCTCGTGGGCGCGTCGATCCATGCAATCACCGAATACATTTCTAAATCCGGATACATCGCTGGATGTAATGTCATTTCAATGAATTTCCTCCCGACATCGGGTGCGTCTGGGTACCATGCGTCTGCAGTGTTGATATGCGTCACATGATCGTCTCGCGTTTCCCGAGTCGCGTACCACGATAGCTTTGACGAATCGGAGGTTTGTTGTGGCTACGTGGCGTGATGTTTGCCTTTACCGTCGGTCGATGCATCACCATTAGGAGGTGTGGGTCCATTAGCCCTGGCGTAGCTGTATCCCCCTCTACCCGCGCGGATTCCCAGTCGGGCAGAAACCGGCTCCTGGCTGTGCGGGTGCCCGAGTACCGTTGACAAAACATGGCTTGAACTGCACTTATTATCCCCTGGAGGTCATGGCGCGAGGACCGTCTGGGTGGTTCGTCCTCCCGGTCGAATGGATGCGGAGTGTTTCACCAGTCGATCATTCTCACCAATCGCGTGATTATTGAAGAAACCGCGGGCGGTCGCACATAAAGCGTCCGCAGAGCATCTAGTAAAAAGCGTTCCGGGGACAAGCGATGTTGGCTTGCCCAATAGCAGCTAAAAGGAAGAAAAGAGATGATCATTTCATCTTCAGTCGAAGACCGTGCCTTTACGCTGGCGAATGTCGAGCCAGCGGCTACTCCCATCGAGCAGCTATTGCGTACCTGCGAACTCGACATCTATGGTCACCGTGGATTTGTGAGTGAAACACACAATTTCTTCCCGCACGCACCGATGCCCCAGGGCCTCCCTGCGCAGTGGTCCGTATGGGATGAGTACGTGCAACAGATACCGGACTGGTATCGAGCCGGACGAGTGTGTAAGCAGCTGGTCGACCTACCCGTCTTGGATCCGGCCGACTTGCCCGACCAATACCTGGTTCGCGCCAACATGGTTCTGGGCGTTCTGGCTCTTGGCTTCAAATATTCCTGGCAAGAGATGTTCGAAAGCGGTCAGGATGCCAGTGCGGCATTGCGGCGCCAGATTACGGCCGCGGGCGACAATGTGCTCGACCCGATCCGCCGACAAATCATCGAGCCATGGGAGGCGGTCTGGCGCCGGATGGGCCGGCACCGATCTTGCGTGGAGAGCGATCTGTTCGTCGCCAACTTCGTCTGCGCCACGGGTGCGCCCTACGCATCGAACAACATCACCGGGGACAACGCGAAGTTGCTGGTTCCGTTCTTCGCAACCCGCACCGAGCACCGATTCTGGTTCTCTGTGGTCGAAATCTGTTCTCGTTTCCCAGGGGTCAGCGCGCCACTCGAGTTGCAGCGCGCGATGCGGGCACACGATCACGCACGGGTGGCGGCCGAACTGGTTCGGCTGGCACAACTTTGGCAATCGATTGTCGAAGACGTTCTTGCTTCGGCTGACACCCGAGTCAGTGCCATCGAATGGGGCAACACCACTGCCCGCTGGACTGCCGCCATGTCGGAGGGCGAAGAAGGCTTCTCGGGATTGTTCTCCCCTGCCTGGCATGTGATGGATCAGCTCATCGGTCGCACGAAATACGACTCGTTCCTCGGCCAGATCATGATTCGGACCAGAGCGATGTTGCCACCCGCCTGGCAACAGCTCGTCGCCGCTGTCGGTGAAATGCCTGTTTCCGAATACGTCGCTGAACATCGTGCGGAGTGCGCTCAACTGGACGAGGCCTACCACTTCCTCTGTCAGAGTTATGGATACTTTTTCCAGTCACATCACCGGAAGGTATTCGCGTATTCGTATCAAGCGATTCTCAGCGGTCGCGAAAGAAGCAACGGTGGAATCGAAGGCACTGCAGCGACGCCGGGCTGGGAACTTGCAAACCGGCACCTACGGGTCAGCGCCAACGAACGGCTGAGTGGGCCACGGCGAAATCATCTCCCCTTCGAGGTGTCGCCCACCTGCCATGGGAATGCCCAACTCTTGGCGTTGCCGTCGCGTGACCTCGGCTGGCTGCCGGGCGACCGTGCCGAGATCGCTGTCGAACGCGACGACGGGACATCGGTGTCGGTGCTGGCAAATTTCGTGTCCGAAGATCGCGAAAATGGCAGAACCTTCTTCTGGCTACCCGATCCGATCGAGGTCGGACGGGTCCGTTCAGTTGAGCGGCGCCCCAGCGCATTTTGCCGTCCGCCCAAGCGGCCGGCGCCTGTCGTCGTCTTCGCCGACCTGAGCTGCGTGGGCATTGCGCTGGCCATTGCACGTCACGAGTATGCGAGCACGCCGGCCATCTTCCTGGAAGGCGCGGAAATTCCCCGCGATCTTCTCCCGATGGTGAACCTCGGCACGACGATTCAACCCCACCGGGACCTCTCTGTCGTACTTCCGCGTGAGGCTCGAGACCTGCAGCGATTGCTCGATTGCGGGGCCCACGTGTACGTGCTCGGCGGTACCGCGTTCGTGCGCCGAATCCATGCCGCACTGCGTCATGCCATTGGACTGCACTCAGCCCTGGTTGACGACACGATGCGGCGATTGCGGGAAGAGCGTCGCCTGAACTTCTGCGTGCAGGTGGATTCCAGTCCGGTCGTACCGAATGCACGCTTCTATCCGTGGGATATTGCTACCGCAACCGACCCACGCCGTCGAGTGCGCGTCATTTGCAAAAGCAAAGTGCTCAACATCACGTCATTTCTCGCAATTCACCTCGGCGGCGACACGATCTTGTCAATGCTGGCCGGCACCGACATCACCAGGGAGTTCGAGATCGCGCATGGGAATGCGGCGAAGACGCTCGGGATGCCCGACGTGTTTGTCGAAGGCACAGCTGTGCCGATGCCGACTACCCTGCAACCGCTGACGGCATTCATTTATAAAGTGGTCCGCTACACCAACGCATTCGCGGTCACGCAGGCCGAGGTGCTGCGTAACAATGAAGCGGATCTCTACGTGCAGGCTTGTGGTCTATCGAACGCGCTCGAACTGTGGCCGGAAACCACTATGTGGGGTCAGGAACTTGCGGAGCAGCTGGGAATCGATTCCCAACGTCTCTCCGCCCTGACGGATATGTGCACGACGCAGCACAAGGAAACCATCGACTTCATCAAGCGATGTATGGCAGATCCGGATTCGCTTGAGCGGTGGGCAGACTATTTAGCCTGCTGTGTCGCCACGTACGAAGATTATGGCCGAATGCTGACGCTGCGGCTTTGCGACGTACTGCGGCGCGCGTACGCCGAACCCGACGGCGCCACCACTGTCGCCGAGGATGCTGCCGTGCAGATCCACGACGTGCTGGGGCGATTCGCGGCGAGTTGCTTTGACACCCTCCGATTCGGCAGGTCAACGCATGCCGAGCGTTGAACATTTGCGGGGAAAACTTCGGGGCCGCCTGCTCGTGCCGGGCGACAAAGACTACGACTCGGCACGACGGATCTGGAACGGTCGGATCGACAAACATCCGGGTGCGATCATTCAATGCCGCGGCGTGTCCGACGTCGTCGAGACAGTGCGTTTCGCCAATGCGCAGGAGCTTCAGATTGCGGTGCGGGGCGGCGGACACAGCGTCGCCGGACACGCCATGATCGACGGGGGAATCGTTGTCGACTTGAGCGGCCTCAAGGGAGTTGTCGTTGCGCGGGAGGCCAAAACGGCGTGGGCTGAAGCGGGCCTGCTGGGAAACGAACTCGACAATGAAACACAGCAATTCGGCCTAGCGACGCCGCTCGGCACCGTTTCACATACGGGCATATCGGGTCTCACCCTGGGCGGTGGCTACGGTTGGCTGTCGCGCAGCCACGGCCTCGCCTCGGACAACCTTCTGGCGGCGAATGTGGTTACCGCCCAAGGGGATTACATCCGCACAGATCGCGACACCCACGCAGACTTGTTCTGGGCGATCCGCGGCGGCGGCGGGAACTTCGGCATCGTCACCTCGTTCAAGTACGCACTGCATGACGTGGGACCGGACGTGTTCGGCGGATCGATTGCATTTCCGATCGCAGACGCAGCGACGATCCTCGATTTCTATCGGGACTTCACCCAGGGTTGCAACGATGACGTGACGCTCTATCTCTATTTCATGCATCTCGACGGTGAGTTCGCTTGTGTGCTGACGCTGCTGTCCAGCCTTTCCGCCGGGGACAACGACCGGTTGGCTGGGTGCCTGCGCTCGCTCGGCACGCCCATCCGGGACCAAATCGGCCTGGTGCGTTACTCGGCGTTGCAAAGCATGCTCGACAATGATGTGCCGCATGGCGGGCAATACTATTGGCGTGCCGGCTACCTGGGTGAGGGATCGCTGACCAGCACGGCGACGAAAACCCTCATAGAGAACTTGACGCAGATTACGTCGCCACAAAGTCTGGTTTCACTGGAGCACGTGGGCGGACAGATCAACCGCGTCGCATCATCGGAAACTGCTTTCCCCCATCGAGATGCGGCCTACAACCTCCTCATTTGTTCGGCGTGGTCGCGCGGACAGGAATCTGCGCGCCATGTGCGGTATGCCGACGATTTCTGGCAGGCGATGTCGCCCTACCTGTTAGGCAAGGCGCTTTACCAAAATTACGGAAGCGGCGATGCGCGCGCGATCTACGCCGGCAACTACACAAGGCTGGCCGAACTGAAACTCAGATTTGATCCGCACCAACGATTCAGCGGCAACAGACAGTTCGCCGACATCTAGAAAGGCACCATGCTGTGAACGCCACCCACTTCTATTCAACCTTTGAAGGCCTCATGCAGTCGGCCCTCGAAAAGGGCTTGGAAGATTTCCGGCAGAGCAAATTCCTTGACTACTGCAGGGAATACCACGACTTTCTCTGGGCGGACGAGCAGTACACGCACGTCCACCGCAAGCGGCTGCCGCACGCGCCGTACGAATTCGCGGCACGCTTCGTCGGAATACCGATGATGAACCTCCTGCTGCAGATGGGTGTTCACACCAACGCCTGGTTCCCCGGTTACTACGACATCGAAGATGAATACACGAACGGTCGTCAACCGCCACGGCATCCGAGCGGCCGTGTTTCACAAATGGTTCTGTTCGCCAACAGTGACGCGGGCTTGGAAAAATTGTGCATGGTGACGATCACCTTCCAAATTCTGCACACCGATCTGGACGGCGACTTCGGCTTCAAGGTGCCCGAGGTGTCGATTGTCGAGACGTACTGCGATGAGCCGGAAAGCTATGTCCGCCTGATCGGCCCCAACGATCCTGTCGAGGAATATCATCTGCTGGGCGAATCGTGGGTGATCTGAGGAAGACTCGCCCGCGCCGCCGCCGTGTCGTTCACTCGAATTGCACCGGATAGGTTCAATTCGACGACGATTCAGAAGGTTTCGGCGCTGACCAGCCCTACGGGGCGTTAACGTACCGACGGGAGTCGACACGTCGGGCACTCTCGTACAGTGCGGATCGAGATCGCGGCATCGTCCGACGTGTCTGTGCTGCAACACTACTCGTCGTCGATCATGCCGAAAGATATGGGCAGTGCGTACTGATACCTAACAGTCTGTGCTGCAGTGATATTCACATACCCCGCCTGTGACGAGTCCGGGCTGCCAGCCGTGTCGTTGCGCGTTTATCCGATCGAAAGCTGTTGCGGCATAACACTAGTCAAATCAGATGATCTTCGACAGATCTGCATCAACCTGGTCCGGGATGCGGTACAGTGCACGCATGCAAACCCAAAATGTAGAGAAGACAAAGACTTTCGAAGATCTCATCGCAGAGGCCATGGCTGCGCCTACGCCGGGTTGGGATTTCTCGTGGCTCGAAGGCCGCGCCACGGAGGAACGCCCATCCTGGGGGTATCAGCGATTGATGAGCGAGCGATTGGCCGGCGCGTCAGCGGCGTTGGATCTGCAGACCGGATGTGGCGAGGTGCTGGCGGGGGCGGAGAAGTTTCCGCCGACCATGGCCGCCACCGAATGGTATCCGCCCAACGTAGCCCTTGCGACAAAAATCTTGCATCCGCGCGGCGTGGTGCTGGTCGCCACCAGCGACGAGCCGGTCCTGCCATTCGCCGACGAGGCGTTTGACCTGGTAACCAGCCGCCACCCGCACGACGTCGGGGGCTGGTGGACTGAGATCGCGCGCGTGCTCACGCCCGGCGGCACCTATTTCGCCCAACACAACGGTGCCGACACGATGGTCGAACTCATCGAGTTCTTCCTCGGGCCGCAGCCCGGTGCAGGGGCCGAGCGCCAGCCCGAGGTCGAAAAGCGGCAGGCGGAGGCGGCCGGGCTGGAGATCGTCGATCAGCGGTTGGAGCGGCTGCGCGTGGAGTTCTTCGACATCGGGGCAGTTATCTATTGGCTGCGCAAGGTGATCTGGGCGGTCCCCGACTTCACCATCGAACGCTACTCTGACCGCCTGTTCGAACTTCACCAATCTATGCAGGACAACGGTCCCTTCGTCACGCGCTCCGTTCGCATGCTCGTTGAAGCCCGCAAGCCCGATCACTATCGCCCGGGAAGTGCGTGAGCATCTTCTCCGAATAGGTGCAGCGCGGTCGTTCCCGCGGCGTCGGGCCTGATTAGTCAGAGGCCGGCGTCGCGGGTGACCCGAGCGAAGCGGCTGTCGGGCGCACCGGCATCCCGTACCGCCGCGACATCACCGACGATGTCGACGTCGTCCAGAACCTCCACGAGGTCGACCTCGATCCCGTTGTCGCGCAATGCTTTCAGCGTGAGATTACCGGTGTCGGCTTGGGACATCGGCACGCTACGCAAACATTCGGCGTCGGTGGGTGCCTGCAGTCCGAGCACCCACCAACCGCCATCCCGCGCGGGCCCCAGCACGGCCTGAGCACGAAGTAGGCGTTGCGCGCAACTGGTCAGCAGCGGCGCGGTCACCTGAGGCGTGTCCATTCCGATCTGCAGCACCGCGTGCCCCGCGGCGCCTGCGTCGGCGTGCGCATTGGCGAGCCTGTCGGCGAAGTCCACCCCGCGTTGCCCGATCACGGTGAAGGACTCGAGCCGACGGCGGATCTCGTCGCCTCGGGCGGCCGCGTCCAGGTCGCCGACCAGTGCCACCACCGTGGCTGCCACCGGTGTCGCGGCCACCGCATCCAGCGTGTCCAGCAGCGCGGCGGCGGCGATCTCGGCGGCGGTCTGTTCGCCGACGGATGCGGCCAGGCGAGTCTTGGCACGGCCGGGCTCCGGCGCCTTGGCGACCACCAGCAGGGTCACCGGCATCGCCGTCATGAAATCACCTTCCAGAAATCCAGCACGGCGGTGATGCTGCCCCGCAGCGAACCGCTGACCTTCGATTTGCCGCCCGTGCGGGGGCCGTAACTGACGTCGAGTTCGACCACGCGCCAACCGGCGGCCGCGGCGCGGACCAGCAACTCCAGCGGATAGCCCGAGCGCCGATCCACGACACCCAGATTCAGCAACGCTTCCCGGCGGCCGACCCGCATCGGCGCGATGTCGTGCACCGGCAGGCCGTGCCGGGTCCGCAACCGCCAGCTCATTACCACGGTGCCGATCCGGGCGACCCACGGCCAGTGCAGCCCGGGCACCGGTCGCCGCCGGCCAATCACCAGGTCGGCACCGCGACCCAGTTCGTCGACCAGCCGAGGCAGGTCGGCGGCGTTCATCGAACCGTCGGCGTCGATGACCGCCACGATCGAGGTAGTCGCGGCGACGACTCCCGCGTGCACCGCCGAGCCGTAACCCGGCTGCGGTTCGACGACCACGTCCGCACCGTGGCGGCGAGCCACCCCGGCCGTGTCGTCGGTGCTGTTGTTGTCGACGACCAGCGCCCGGTAGCCGGCCGGAATGGCGGCAAGCACCGCCGGCAGCGACTCCTCCTCATCGAGGCAGGGCAACACCACCGTCACCTCGGGTGCCATCGGGTTAGCCAATGTGACCTACCGCCTGCTGGCGCAGCGGGGCGAACGCGAAGTCGCGCAGCCCCACGAGCGGGTCGACGGCCGCGCTGAAGCCCAGCACCTCGGCGGCCCGGCCGGGGTCGGCGACGATATGCCGAACGTCGCCACTGCGGTACTGGCCGGTGACGACCGGGGTGAACTCGCAACCGCGGGCATCGCACAGCGCGTTGGCCACCTCGAGGATCGAGATGGGCCGTCCGGAGCAGACGTTGACCGCCGTGAAATCGCCGCGATCGGTCGTGCAGCCGGTCACTGCCGCCAGGTTCGCGGCGGCGATGTCGTCAACGTGAACGAAGTCGCGCATCTGGCCACCATCCTCGAATACCCTTGGTGCCGCACCATTTTCAAGTGACGAGCGGAAGATCGCCGCGACACCGGAATACGGGGTGTCGCGGGGCATTCCGGGACCGTAGACGTTGTGGTAGCGCAGCGCCACCACTGAACCGCCGGCCGATTCCGACCAGGCCAGCGCGTAGTGCTCCTGCGCGGTCTTGCTCGCCGCGTACAGGCTGCGCGGGCGCAGAGGTGCGTCCTCGTCGACCAGTCGCCACTGCAGTTGCTCACCGCCCACCGGACACCTGTGCTCGAATATGGCGGCGTCCAGGTCCGCCGGGCGGCGTGGTAGCGGATCGACCGGTCCGTGCTCGGGGCACGCGTAGCGCCCCTGCCCGTACACCACCATCGACGAAGCAAGCACCAAACGTCGGATCCCGGCGGCGTACATCTGCGCCAGCAGTACCGCGGTGCCGAAGTCGTTGTGGCCGCCGTAGGCGGGCGCGTCGGCGGCGTTCACCCCGGCGCCGACCATCGCAGCCTGATGACATACCAGATCGACACCGGCGAGCAGCGGGGCCAACGCCTCGCCGTCCCGGACGTCGACCCGGTGGCATCCCGACGGCAACTGCGCATCGACACCATGGGCAGCCGGCAACAGGAGGTCGACGCCCACCACCTCGTGGCCGGCGGCGCGCAGAGCGGCGCCCACCCGGGACCCGATGAATCCGGCGGCCCCGGTCAGCAATATCCTCACGGCTGTGCCAGCGGCACGCGGGGGTTGAACAACTCCATCTTCTCCTCGTCGTTCTCGTCGGACCAGCCCCACCGTACGTGTCCGCGTGGGCCGGCCGCCAAAGTGCTTGCTGCGTGGGAGATCTCGACTCCTTTCGGCCGCGCGGCAGCGACCCGGCGCGGTGTGGTGGGTTACCACGCTGCCGTCACGGCGAATCCGGGTGTGACGCCCGCGGCAGGGTGGCTGCGGGGCTGACCGCTCGCGGCTCGTCGGCAAGCCCGAACAGCGCGCGGTCACCTGTCATCCGTCCCCTGTGCCCGACTCCGCCTGATACGAAACACCTGATCACAGGGTTGTGGCGAGCCGCGAGCGAAAATTTCGTGTTTTGAAATCAAGCTGACGGCAATCCACCCGGCGCTCGGTTCCGAATACCGGATGAATGCACCCACGACGCGAACGGCATGGTGATGTACGTCTTCAGAACAACCCGGACAGCGCCGGTGACCCCGCTGGCCACGGACGCTCTGCGAGTTCCACAGTGAGCGTCGACGCGCGCGAGGCGGTGTCCAGATCAGCCGATTTGATCTATCGCTCGGCTGCAGCAGGCCGCTTGTGCTGGGCGCGGGACCATCGCGGCCAGCGCCGCGATCTGCCGATGGTGCGCTGGCTGGGTGGGCAGCAGACCACGCCGCAGGACCGGCTCGCTGACGAGCACGTCCTGGGCCTGTGCTCGCCCCGGCCCACTCTCGATGTGGGTTGTGGCCCGGGACGATTCACCGCAACGCTGCAGGAGCGCGGCCTACCTGCACTCGGAGTCGACAGTTCAGCGGCCGCGGTCGAGATGACACGACGTCGCGGGGGCGCCGCGATTCGGCGCGACTTGTTCGCCCCGATGCCGGCCGAGGGCAGCTGGCAGCAGATCCTGTTGATTGACGGCAACATTGGCATCGGCGGGAACCCGGTCCGGACTCTCAGACGGGCCGCCGACCTGCTCGCCCCCGGCGGTGTCGTGATCGCCGAGATCGATTCGCCGACGACCACGGTCTGCTTCGAGATCCTGCGTTGGGAAACCGAACATCATCTCGGCCAATGGTTTCCGTGGTCGCGCGTCGGAATCCAGGCGCTCGGTGGGATCGCTTACGCCGCCGAATTCTTCGTCACTGAGGTGATCGAAGTGCACGGTCGGGTGTTCGCCGTCCTGACGGATGCAGCGCGTCGGCGGTTCGGCGCCAGCGCCGGCATCCCCGCTTGAAGCCTTTATCATCAAGGCACTGAACCTGCTGTGACAGAAACTGATTCGCCACCCGAGAACGGGGCGCGTCACGCATTTCCGGCTCCGCTGTGGCGCGCACTGGAGCGCCACCCTCCCCCGGGATCGCGTCGGCTGCAACTCTTTAGCAGCCCTCTGCGCGGCCCGTGGCTGACGTCGGTGTTCGGTGCAGCGCTGCTGATCGGGTTACCGGTGGTGATCCTGACCGGCCTGCTGTCCTATATCGCCTACGGTCCACAGTTCGGTCAGGCGTTCCCGCAGGATGTGGGTTGGCTCAAGCTACCGACCTTCGATTGGCCGAGCCGGCCATCATGGCTGTACCGGCTGACTCAGGGCGTGCACGTCGGTCTGGGCCTGATACTCGTGCCGGTGGTGTTGGCCAAGCTCTGGTCGGTGATTCCGCGGCTGTTCGCGTGGCCGCCGCTACGCTCGATCGCGCAACTGCTGGAGCGGGTGTCGTTGTTGATGCTGGTGGGCGGCATCCTCTTCGAACTCGCCACCGGGGTGCTCAACATCCAGTACGACTACCTCTTCGGATTCAGCTTCTACACCGCGCACTATTACGGGGCGTGGGTGTTCATCGCCGGCTTCGTCGTCCATGTAGTGATCAAATGGCCAAAGATGTTGGCCGGACTACGGTCTCGGTCAATTCGCGAGATATTGCGCACCTCGCGCGCCGACACCCGTCCGGAACCTCCCGACGCCAGCGGGCTGGTGGCCGCCGACCCCGCTCCCCCCACGCTGAGTCGCCGCGGGGCACTTGCCCTGGTCTCCGGCGGGGCGCTGTTCGTTGCCGCACTCACCGCAGGCCAGACCCTCGGTGGCGGCATCCGCAGGACGGCCCTGCTGTTGCCGCGGGGACGCAGCCGCGACGGTGATTTCCAGGTCAACAGAACCGCTGCGGCCGCGGCCATCACGCCCGCCGACACAGGCGCGGACTGGCGGCTCACCCTGCGCGGGCCGGGACGAAAGCTCATAATGGACAGGGCCGCCCTCCAGTCGATGGCGCAATACACCGCCGAACTGCCGATCGCCTGCGTCGAAGGGTGGTCGACGACGCAGACGTGGACCGGAGTCCGCCTGGCTGATCTGGCCGCACTGGTCGGGACGCCGAACCCCACCCGGGCCACGGTGCGATCACTGGAACGCGCCGGTGCCTTCAATCAGGCCGTGCTGCAGGCCAACCAGATCGGCAATCCCGACTCGCTGCTGGCGCTTCGGGTCAACGGCGCTGACCTGTCGGCGGATCACGGCTATCCCGCGCGCATCATCGTGCCCGCGCTGCCGGGGGTGCACAACACCAAGTGGGTACGGTCCATCGACTTCGGAGCATCCTGAAATGCGTGCCCGGTTCACCGCGTGCTACGGGGCCGACCCACTGCATCTCCTGGGCACGGTCGCGGCGTTGGCATTGGCAGGTTATGTCGTAATCCTGTTGGGCCCGAACGGGCTATGGAATTCCAGCGTCTGGTGGCAATCGATCGGCGTCTGGTTCCTGGCGGCGATCGTTGCACACGATCTCATCCTGTTTCCGCTCTACGCGCTGGCCGACCGGTCGCTGATCAAAGCCCTTGCCGCCGTGCGTATTCAACGTTCAGCGCCCGCGCCGCGCGTCTCGCCGCTCAACTACCTGCGCGTTCCGACCCTGGCCGCGGGACTGTCGCTACTACTGTTCTTCCCCGGCATCATCGAGCAGGGTGGGCCGAGCTATGCCGCGGCCACCGGGCAGGATCAGCAACCCTTCCTCGGGCGCTGGCTGCTGCTCGTCGCCGCGGTATACGGACTCAGCGCGCTGGCCTACGCCGCTCGCCTCGCAATACTGGGGCGTCGCGCGAAATCGACCGACCTCACCGTCTGACCATGGCCATAAGGTGGGGTGTTGTGAAAACCGGCCGTCGCGAAGTCATCGCGGTCTCGCTGGGCATCGTGCTGGTGGTCGCGGCTTTCCTGGTGCCCTTCCTGCACCTGGGCATCGTCACACCGCTGAAGAACAGTTCGGCGCAGGCGATCCACGCGGTCGCCGACACCGCACCGATCTTCGGCTGGTGGAAAGCCCATGTGGGCTGGGGCAGCATCGCCGCGCTCGCGATCGGTCTTGCCGCGGTCATCTGGGGGACCGGCCTGGCGCAGCGATTGTCGTGGCGGACGCTCACGCTCGCCACGTGGGCCACGTCGTGCGGGTGGGCGTTCGCGCTGGCGATGATCGACGGCTGGCAACTCGGGTTCGCGGGACGGCTGGTCACCCAACACGAATATCTGCGGCAGGTACCGGCCGTCACCGACATCCCGGAGATGTTGCGGACGTTCGCCAGCCGCATTGTGGACTTCCAGCCGAACTCGTGGATCACCCACGTCTCCGGCCATCCCCCCGGCGCCCTGCTCACCTTCGTCTGGCTGGACCGCATCGGACTGGGGGGTGGTGCGTGGGCGGGTGCGTTCTGCCTGCTGGTCGGGTCGAGCGCGGCCGCCGCCGTGATCGTCGCGGTGCGCGCCGTGGCCGACGAGCCGACCGCCCGGTTGGCCGCGCCGTTCGTTGCGGTCGCGCCGACCGCGATCTGGATCGCGGTGTCCGCCGATGGCTACTTCACCGGTGTCGCCAGCTGGGGCATCGCCCTGCTGGCGCTGGCGGCGAGTCGCAGCGTGCGCCGGCCGCTGCTGGCGGCGGCCGGCGCCGGCCTGCTGCTGGGCTGGGCCGTCTTCCTGAATTACGGGCTGGTGCTGCTGGGTTTGCCGGCGGTGGCGGTGCTGATTGCGGTGCGCAATCGTCGAGCGGCGCTGACCACGTTGGCTGTGGCGGTTCCGGCGGCGATGGCGGTAGCGCTCACCTTTGCCGTGACAGGCTTTTGGTGGTTCGACGGCTACACACTGGTCCAGCAGCGTTATTGGCAGGGCATCGCGATGAATCGGCCGTTCCAATACTGGGGTTGGGCCAACTTCGCCTCAGTCGTCTGCGCCGTGGGCCTCGGCAGCGTCGCCGGCTTGGGCCGGGTCTTCGACCTGCCGGCAATTCGGCGGCTATCCGGTCTGCATCTGCTGGTGCTGGCGGCACTAACCGCGATCCTGTGCGCAGATCTGAGCATGCTCAGCAAGGCCGAGACCGAACGCATCTGGCTGCCGTTCACGGTGTGGTTGACGGCGGCTCCGGCGCTGCTGCCGCGATCATCGCAGCGCTGGTGGCTGGCGCTCAACGTGGTCGGCGCGCTGGTGCTCAACCACGTCATCCTGACCAACTGGTAGCCCGCTACGTTCGCCAAGCAGCGCGGCGCGTTGCCCGAGCCGAGGCGTTACTCGCACAGAGATCGCTGACGTGAACGAGCTCGACCCCGAGGTCGTTCAGAACGCCGCACCGAGACTTGGCCGCACTCGCGGCGAACCGTCGGCAAAGGCGTGTTGACCAGGCTCCCCCGGAAGGACTCGAACCTTCAACCCTTCGGTTAACAGCCGAATGCTCTGCCAGTTGAGCTACAGGGGACTATCAGTCCAACGAACGCTGGCGCTGACCGCGGGACGACTCTAGCGTACTGGCAGGGCTGTACCCAATTAGACCCAACCGGCGCTTGCGCAGCCGTTGCCGAACAGATGAGGCAGGATGGAGCCAATGCATTTCATCTCGGAGGGATCGCTTTGATCGGGTATGTCGCCGTATTGGGGGTGGGCTACGTGCTGGGCACGAAGGCCGGACGTCGCCGCTACGAGCAGATCGCCGGCACTTACCGGGCCGTGACCAGCAGCCCCGTGACCAGATCGCTGATCGAGGGGGGCCGGCGCAAGATCGCCAACCGAATCTCCCCCGACACCGGATTCGTGACGTTGGCCGAGATCGACGCCGGGACCACCGTCGTCGAACGCAGCGCGCAGGACCTGAATCCAACGGTCGAGGCGCAACCTACGCGGTGAGGTCGTTGCCGCTGGCCTGCTCCAGCAGGCTGCGCCGGTAGGCCTCCATCGCGACCAGGTCGCCGAACAACGCGTGGTATTCGTCGCCCTGTTCGATCGGCGACATGCGCTGCAGTTTGGACTTCACCTCGGCGATCTGCCGACCCATCCACACCTCCTGCAGCCGGGCCAGTACCCCGGAGATGTAGCGCGGCAACTGCTCGTCGTCGGCGCGGATCGTCTCGACGCCCAGCTCACTGATCAGACCGGCGGTCAGGGACGACTTGGTCTGCTGGCGCACCATGTCCAGCCATTGGCCGCCGCTGACGCCGATCGAGGTGCCGCCCGCCGTCTCGATCGCGGCCCGCACGGCGGCATAACCCGGATGCGTGAAGCTTTCGACGGTCAGGGTGTCGAACACCGGACCGGCCAGCGCCGGATACTGCAGCGCCGATTTGAGCGCCTCACGCTGCGGCCACAGCGTCGGGTCACGCGGATCGGGCCGGGCCACGCCGGGATCGGCGGCCGCCGCGTCCGGGTTGGCCGCAACGGGGTCCCGCGCCGGACGCCGGGACGGCTTCGCGCCGACGGACCCGCCGCCGCTGCGGGATTTTTTGGCCTCACCCCGCACCCGGTCGATGACCTGCGCGACGTCGTCCCACCCGACCCAGCCGGCGAGCTGGCGTGCGTACTCATCGCGCAGCGTCGGGTCCTTGATCTGGCCCACCATCGGCACGCAACGACGCAGCGCGGCCACCCGGCCTTCGGCGCTGTCCAGGTCGATCTCGGCCAGTGCGGTGCGAATCGCAAACTCGAACAACGGGGTTCGCCGGGCCACCAGATCGCGCAGCGAACCGTCACCGGCCTTCAGCCGCAGGTCGCACGGGTCCATGCCGTCGGGCGCGACCGCCACGAAGGACTGGCCGGCCAGATTCTGCTCGCCGGCGAAAGCCTTGAGCGCGGCGGCCTTACCGGCGTCGTCACCGTCGAAGACGTAGATCAACTCGCCCCGGAAGAAGCTGTCGTCCATCATCAGCCGGCGCAGCATGGCCAGGTGCTCGTCGCCGAACGCGGTGCCGCAGGACGCGACCGCGGTGCTGACCCCGGCCAGGTGCATGGCCATCACGTCGGTGTAACCCTCCACCACCACCGCCTGGTGTCCCTTGGCGATATCGCGTTTGGCGAGGTCGATCCCGAACATCACCGCGGACTTCTTGTACAGCACGGTCTCGGGGGTGTTGACGTACTTGGCTTCCATCGGGTCGTCATCGAACAGCCGGCGCGCACCGAACCCGATCACCTCGCCGGCCGAGCTGCGGATGGGCCACAACAGTCGCCGGTGGAACCGGTCGATGGGGCCGCGGCGCCCCTGCTTGGAGAGTCCCGCAGCTTCCAGCTCCTTGAACTCAAAACCTTTGCGCTGCAAATGCTTTGTCAGTTTGTCCCAACCCGAGGGGGCGAATCCGCAGCCGAAACGGCGGGCGGCCTCGGCATCGAAGCTGCGCTCGGTCAGGTATTGGCGGGCCGGGGCGGCCTCAGCGGACTCCAACTCCTCGGCGTAGAACGCCGCGGCCGCCGCGTTGGCGGCGACGAGTCTGCTACGGCTGCCGCGGTCGCGTTGCACGCTGGTGGCCGGGCCGGTGTAGCTGATCGTGTGGCCGATCCGGTCGGCCAGCATCTCGACGGCTTCCACGAAGCTGACGTGCTCGATCTTCTGGATGAAGGCGTAGACGTCGCCGCCCTCGCCGCACCCGAAGCAGTGGAAGTGGCCGTGGTTGGGGCGGACGTGAAAGGACGGCGATTTCTCGTTGTGAAACGGGCAGAGACCTTTGAGCGAGTCGGCACCGGCGCGCTTGAGTTGGACATAGTCGCCGACGACGTCCTCGATCGCGGCCCCGTCCCTGATGGTGGCGATGTCGCGATCGGATATTCGGGACCGACCGCCGGGACGGCCGGCGTCCCTGGAACCCGCCGGACTCGACACGGGCTCAGTGTAGGCCGTTGCCCGGACGCTTACCGGCCGTGCTGTCGATGCGTTCCAGTCGCCCCTCGGTGTAGGAGGCGATCTGATCGACGATGACCCGCAGCCGCGCCTGGTCGTCGGCCGCGGCATTGAACGCCGCGGCAAACATCGGGTCCAGGGTCTGCGGGGCGCCGGTCTGCAGCCAGTGCGCCACCCGGTGAATCCGCTCGCGCTGCCGGGCCTGAGTTTCCAGGTGGCGTGGGTCGGACATGATGAATTGCAGCGCAAGTATTTTCAGCACTGCAACCTCGGCCCGGACCAGATCCGGCACGTGCAATTCGGCCTGGTAACGCACCAGCGGCGCTGGCCCGGCCGCCGAGCGGGTAGTCGCGATGGCAGCTGTGGCAAACCGTCCGACCAGCTCGCTGGTCAGCCGCTTGAGCGCGACCGCCGCCGCCAATGTGGCGTCGTACTTACCGACGGCGGCAACCACCGGCAGCCCGGACAGCCGGCGCGCGGCCTGCATCAAGTCGTCGGCTCCAACCTGGGGAAACTCGTTCTCCCCCAGCTTGGCCAATCCAGCGGCTTCGTCCTCGTCGGCGAGCACCCGCAGGTCGATGCGTTCGGAGACCACACCATCTTCGACGTCGTGCACGGAGTAGGCGACATCGTCGGCCCAGTCCATGACCTGGGCCTCCAGGCAGGTGCGCCGACCCGGGGCGCCGGCGCGCGCCCAGGCGGCAGCCTCCCGGTCGTCGTCGTAGAAGCCGTACTTGCGCTCTCCGGCGCTGCGCGACCACGGATACTTTGTGACCGCGTCCAGCGCGGCGCGGGTCAAGTTCAGCCCCGCGCTACGCCCTTGTCCGTCAAGAACTTTGGGCTCCAGGCTGGTCAGGATACGGAAGTTCTGCGCGTTTCCCTCGAAACCGCCGTAGGCGTCGGCGACCTCGTTGAGCGCCCGCTCACCGTTGTGCCCGTACGGTGGGTGGCCGATGTCGTGGGCCAGACCGGCCAACTCGACGAGATCCAGATCGCAGCCCAGGCCGATCGCCATCCCGCGCCCGATCTGGGCCACCTCGAGCGAGTGGGTGAGCCTGGTGCGCGGCGTGTCGCCTTCCCGTGGCCCGACCACCTGGGTTTTGTCGGCCAGCCGGCGCAGCGCGGCGCTGTGCAGCACGCGCGCCCGGTCGCGGGCGAAGTCGGTGCGGTGCTGACCTTCGGTACCGGGCAGACCCGCACTCTTCGGCGCTTCGAGTACCCGCCGCTCGCGGTCGAAGTCGTCGTAAGGGTCGTCCCGATCTGTATTCACCGCCCCACAGTCTGCCAGCGGTCGATGTCACTCTTCCCAGCCAGCCGGATACCGGTTTAGGCAGGACGGTCAGGGGTATCAACAGGCTCACTGGGTCGGATCCAGGGTTGAAGAAAACTGGCGGGTCTCGACAGGTTTCCGGTGCGTCGTCGCCGCGATCAGACCTGATCTTGACATTCCCCGCTCGTGCGCCCGACCGGCCCGCCCACAGTGTGCCGCCGGGCGAATCCCTTGCGCAGTTCAGGAGTGGATCAATAGTGACGAAGTACGTGCACAACAAACGTTGGATGCGCCGACTGGCAACCGCCGCGTGCGCGGCGGCCACCGTCCCGGCGTTACTCGGGGTGGTCGGCAACGAACCGGCTGCGCGGGCCGCTGCGCCCGAATTCCTGCAGGTGCCCTCCGCGGCGATGGGCCGCAACATCACCGTGGAGTTCCAGCAGGGTGGTGCCCCGGCGGTCTACCTGCTCGACGGACTGCGGGCCCGCGACGACCGCAACGGCTGGGACATCGAAACGAACGCGTTCGACGAGTACCAGGGGTCCGGTATGTCGGTGGTCATGCCGGTCGGCGGACGCTCCAGCTTTTACGCCGACTGGTACGGGTCGGCAAACGGCGCCACCTACAAATGGGAAACCTTCCTGACCAGTGAGCTACCGGCCTACCTGGCGGGCAAGGGCGTCCGCACCACGCGCAATGCCGTCGTCGGCGTCTCGATGTCCGGATCGTCGGCACTGATCCTCGCCGCCTACCATCCCAGTCAATTTGCCTATGCCAGTTCGCTTTCGGCGTACCTGACACCGTCCAGCGGCAACGGACCCACGCTGATCAAGTTCGCGATGAACGACGAAGGCGGTTTCAACCCCGAAGACATGTGGGGCCCGTCGGGCGGACCCGGGTGGCAGCGGCACGATCCCACCGTTCAGGCCGGGCGACTGGCCGGCAACAACACCCGCCTGTGGGTGTACAGCGGCAACGGAACACCCTCGGAACTGGGGCAGAACAGCCTCCCGGGCCAGGTCATCGAGCAGGTCGTACTGCAGAGCAACGTCGACTTCAAGAACGCCTATACCGCGGCCGGCGGACGCAACGCCACCTTCAACATCGACGGCAGCGGTGTCCATGGCTGGAGCTATTGGAACGCACAGTTGGTCGCGATGAAATCCGACATGCAGCGGACGCTGGGAGCCGGTGGCGGGCAGGCCTGACTGCTGGCCGGCCGGGATGGGGTGCGGGCCCTGCGCGGACCGCACCCCGTCCACGGGGCCGCAATGGTCGAAATGACGGTCGCCGGAGCTAAGTTAGCGCTATGCGCATTGTTCGCCTGCTGGGCGTGATCCTGACCATCGTCACCGTCGGCCTGACCGGCGGGCTGCTGGCAGCGCCGCAGGCGCAGGCGCAGCCACCGTTCCGGTTGCCGGGCTACGTCACCGACAACGCGGGCGCGCTGTCGGAGTCCGGTCGGGCCGCGGTGACGGCGGCGACCATCAAGCTCTACGGCGAACGGCGCATCCGGTTGTGGGTGGTCTATGTCGACACCTTCTCCGGGCTGGACAGTCAGACGTGGGCCGAGCAGACCTTCCGGGCCAGCGATCTGCACAGCAGCGACGCGTTGCTGGCGGTGGCCACCACCGACCGTGCGTACGCCTTCCTGGCGCGCAGCGGCTTGCCGGGCGTCAGCGCCCGACGGGTCGACGACCTGCGCCGCAACCAGATCGAACCGGCGCTGCACAACAGCGACTGGAGTGGGGCGGCGGTGGCCGCCGCGGACGGACTCAACAAGCCACCGAAGTCGACGTGGTCACCGCAGTTGCTCATCACGCTGGCGGCCATCGTCGCGGCCATCGGGGTGCTGCTGCTGATCCTGTTGCTGGTGATGCGCCGGCGTGCGCGGCGGCGCCGGGCCGATGCCCTGGCGGCGGCGCGACGGGTGGATCCCACCGATGCGACCGCGCTGGCCGCGGTCCCGTTGGACATCCTCGACGAGCTGTCCCGCTCGAAGGTGGTGGAAGTCGACAATGCGGTACGCACCAGTTCCAACGAGCTCGCACTGGCCATCGAGGAATTCGGCGAACAACGCACCGCACCGTTCACCCAGGCCGTGAACAACGCCAAAGCTGCACTGGCGCAAGCATTCACGGTGCGCCACCAACTCGACGACAGTATCCCCGAAACGCCTGCACAACGACGTGAACTGCTCACCCGGGTGATCGTCGCCGCGGCCGCCGCGGACCGTGAGTTGGAGTCCCAGACCGAAGCCTTCGAGCAGTTGCGTGATCTGGTGATCAACGCGTCGTCGCGGCTGGATACGTTGACCCAGGTGTATGTGGAACTGACCAGCCGGGTGGAGCCCGCCACCCAGCACCTGGCCGAGTTGCACAAAGAATTCGGTGCCGCGGCGCTGGCTTCGGTTTCGGCCAACGTGGACACCGCCAGAGATCGGCTGGAGTTCGCCGACCGCAACATCGCCACGGCCCGCCAATTGGCCGGCCACGCGATGAGCGGCCAGCAGACGCGACTGGCGGATTCGGTGCGCAGCGCCGAATCCGCGCTGGGACAAGCGCGTTCGCTACTCGATGCGGTGGACAGCGCAGCCGACGACATCCGGTATGCCGTCGACAACTTGCCGTCGTTGCTGTCTAACATCCAGACCGGCATCCGGCGCGCCAACGAGCTGCTGCAGAAGGCGCCGGGCAACAACGCAGCGCACACCGGTGAGCTCATCGCTGCGCGCGACGCCGCCGCCAGGGCGGTGGACAGTGCGGGCGGCCCGGCAGGGGTGCGAGGCACGTCGGACCCGCTGAGTACTTTCGCGCGGCTCACCAAGGCCGACGCCGAACTCGACCGGCTGGTGGCCACGGTGTCCCAGGAGCAGGCGAACACCGAACGCCTCCGGCGCTCGCTGGAGCAGGCGCTGTTCACCGCGGAATCCCGGGTACACGCGGTATCGGAGTACATCGACACCCGGCGCGGCAGCATCGGGCCCGAGGCAAGGACTCGGCTCGCGGAAGCCAGGCGCCAACTCGAGGCCGCTCAGCAGCGAAAGTCGTCGAACCTCAACGATGCGATCGCTTACGCCAACGGTGCCTCGACCCGGGCAGCCGAGGCGCAGGCACTGGCCAACGCCGACGTGCAGGCGGCCCAGCGCGCCTTCACCCGGCGCAACGACAGCGACACCGGCGCGGTACTGGGTGGCATCATCATCGGCGATCTGCTCAGCGGTGGCATGCGGGGCGGATTCGGTGGTTGGAGCCCGACATCCTTCGGCGGGTCGGGCTCTTCGGGATCATCCGGCGGCGGCTTCCTGGGTGGCGGCGGCCGGTTCTGAGCAGAAAGAACTGCGCACGCCCACTCGCGTTACCGCGAGCAAGCGTGCGCAGTCAGTGGCCGTGGCGGGCGCACCGACCAGCGGTGCGCCGCCCCGAACCGGGAACTTCTCTCAGGCCCAGCTGGACCCGACGGCGCTGTCAGTCTGCGCCATGTTGTTGCCGGCACTCTGGACCTTCTGGCCGTGAGTGTTGGCCTGCTCGTAGATCACCTGGAAGTTGCGGCCCAACTGGGCGATGAACTCCTGGCAAGCTACCGAACCGGCGCCGCCCCAGAAGTCACCGGCAGCCAGCACATCGCGAACGATGGCCTGGTGCTCGGCCTCCAAGTTGGCAGCCTGGGCGCGAATGAGAGCGCCGTGCGCGTCGACATCGCCGAACTGGTAATTGATTGTCATTGAACCTGTTCTCCTTGGTCTGTGAATGTTGTTAAGATGCAGCGGCTTTCGCCGCCGTCAGAGTTAGCTGCTCAGGATCTGCTGCGAAGCCTGTTCTTGCTGCTCGTAGTTGTTCGCGTCGCGAACCAACCCGTCGCGCACCCCGTGCAACATGTTCACGATGTTGCGGAAAGCGGTGTTCATCTGACCCATGGTGTCCAGCGAGGTGGCCGAGGCCAGACCGCTCCAGCCCGCACCCGCGATGTTCTGCGAGGACGCGTACATGCGACGGGCCTCGTCCTCGACGGTCTGGGCGTGGGTCTCGAAACGACCCGCCATGGCCCGCATTGCGTGCGGGTCGGTCATAAAGCGAGTTGCCATGTTGCTTTTCTCCTTATTGGTTGTGGAAGTGTTTTCGGATTTCCAGTGTTCGATCGATGTGATTACTGGCTTCGTGACGTCCCGAAGCCGTCAATCACCCGTAGCCAACGACAGTCTTGACCCCTTCTCTCATCCGGCTGCCGGCGAATGCGGGACCACGCTGCTACCGCGTGGCATCTCGAAACGTGGTTCGGCGTTCTCCGCTTCCCACTGTTTCCACTCACCCCACTCATCCCACTCGTCGTTAGTTGGTTCGATCGGTTCCGGATCGACCGCACCAGGCACCACGACGACGTCTTCGACACCAGCTTCGGAGTCCTTCGACCAGTGGTCGTAGTCATCCGGCGGGACAGCGGTACCCCAGCTCAGCGGAACTGACAATCCGCCTAGCATGCCCGACTCGCCCCGCTTCGCCGCCACAGAGTCGGGCGGCAGGGGCGGACCCAGAGGCAGAAGCACGCTGTCTCCTTCCAATGACTTCCAAACTGATGTCAACACACGCACTCAATGGCAAGCACAACCACCAAGCTCTCGAATCTTAAGACAATCCACGCTGCTATACCCCTAAAATCTCGGAATAATTTTTGGCGCAGCGTGCACTTTCCGGCCTTGCTGCCGACCGGTGCGCCGCCCCGGGCCGGTGGCCCCCGCCCGGGCCTCTGCTAAGCCGGCCCACCGTGTCCGTCGGGGGCGGCCGTCGGAAAAAACTTAGTCAATCCCACATTCCTGATCGATTTCTCAAAGAGCTGGTCGGCGACTGCAATTCGGGCCGCGGGTCCCCCAGTCCAACGTGGTCAGCGGCGTGGTCGCGCCTCAGTCGCTGCGCCGTGTTTCTCAGCGCTACGCCAGGATTGACCGACGGGCCGGCCCAGTCCTGGGCAGCGGGAAATCACTGCCGGCGAACGAGTTCCGCTACCCCGGCAGCCGGTTGTAACGTCCTTCGAGATGTGGTGCACGGTGCTGGTGTTAGCTCTTGTGGCGACCGCCGATCCGGTTCGGATCGCGGTCAGCGCGGCGCTTTCGGCGCGTCCCCGCGCCGTTGGCCCCCTGGTCGCGTTCTGGCTCGGCGGTGTCGCGATCAGCGCCACCATGGCGGTCGGGGTGTTGTTCGGATTGCGCGATCGCACAGTCGCCGTCGTGCACCGGCTGCAGATCGCCACTGCCACTTCCACCGCCGGACACGTTCAGGTGGCAATGGGCGC
The DNA here is from genome assembly GCF_059812325.1 of Mycobacterium sp. NGS61. Lineage (NCBI taxonomy): Bacteria > Bacillati > Actinomycetota > Actinomycetes > Mycobacteriales > Mycobacteriaceae > Mycobacterium > Mycobacterium sp. NGS61. The sequence continues at coordinate 1,198 of NZ_JCALCL010000003.1, read as the reverse complement.
CGTGGCCTTACTGATTGCAGCGACCGCGGTTGGCCTGGCGTCGCGGCGTTCGCGGTTGCCGATGACGGCACCCCGACCGACGCCCTTCGCCAGGTGGTCGTCCCGCGCCCGCTGCGCCTTGCTCGCCCGGCCGGTTGCGGTGGCGTTCGCCCTGGGGGTCGGGATGCTGATCGACTTCCGGTTGCTTGCCGCGCTCACCGCGATCGTCGCCTCAGGCGCCGCGGCAGGCATCCAGCTCGGCGCTGCCGGGTTGTACACCCTGGTGGCGTTGGCCTTCGTCGAACTCCCCCTGATCGGTCGGCTGGCGGCACCCGCCAAGACCGATCAGGTGATGTCGGCGGTGACCCGGTGGGCAGCAGCCCGCCGGCAACAGCTCTTCGGAGTCGTCATCGCACTGCTGGGCGCGTTCCTGCTGAGCCGCGGATTGGCCTACCGCTGAATAAGCTTGCACCACATGCGATCTGACCCCTGAGCTGACAAAGGCGCGGACGACGCAGATCCCCCGATGCGTCACCCGCGCCTTTGACGTCGTTGGTTATCCGACTCCGGTCCGCGGGATCACGCTGGGCCGGTTCTGCACCACGTGCGGACTCGCCCCGCCGCGGCCCATCATGCCGCCGGGCATGCCTTGTCCAGCGCCACCGCCACCCATGGGCATCGGCATCATCGGCATGCCGCCGCCTGCAGCACCGGCACCGGCACCGGCGGCCTGAGCCATCTCCGCGGCGTTCATCCCGACACCCGACATCGCCGAGCTGGCCATGCCCTTGGGCACCGACCCCTGCCAGGTCGGCGGCACCGACATCGCACCCACCAGGCGCGCATTGCCCAGGCCGGCCGCCATCCCGGCGCCCAATCCAGCGCCACCACCGGCACCCAGGCCCTTCATTGGATTGACGTCGCTGGCCAGCGCCGGCATGGCGCCCAGATCGGCCGCTGTCGTCGCACCCGCCAAACCTGCGGTTCCGGCGCCGGCAGTCTGTCCCAGCTGCATCATCGGACCGATCAACATGCTGGCCGGCATCGCCCCCGCCTGCACCACCGACATCGCCATGTCCAGTGGCACCGCGGCCGCCGCCGACTGCACGCCCGCAACCAGGGCGGGCGCCGCCGCGGCGACGCCTTCGGCCACCGGGCTCAGCGCCGCCGTGGCCGACGAAGCCAATCCCGCAACATGCCCGTTGACCGTCGTGACCAA